>JANQNZ010000179.1 GCA_028279315.1 Rhodophyticola sp.
TTCAGGCCCAGAAACACGCCGCCATTCACCCGCCGCGGGTCGATCCGTTTCGACAGGCGGCGCATGGAGGTCATCGACAGGATCGCCGCGATCCGCGACAGGGGCGTGTGGCGAAAGGCTTGGCGCAGAAGCTCACTGATCAGCTTCGCGGTGCCTTCGCCGGTTTTCAGCGCCACATTCCCGGTGAAGCCGTCGGTCACGATGACATCCACCCGGTCGGACGGCAGATCGCCGCCTTCCACATTGCCAATGAACTCAAAATTGGCCGCGGGCGCCACCGTTTCGATCAGGTCATGCGCCATCTTCAGCTCGGCCCGGCCTTTGTGATCTTCGGTCCCGACATTCAAAAGCCCGACCCGGGGACGCTCCACATCCAGCCCGTTCCGGGCATAGCTGACGCCCATTAGCGCATATTGCAGAAGGTCTTCGGCATCGGCGCGGATATCGGCGCCGGCATCCAGCATCACATTGAACCCATGCGGGTTGCGCGAGGGCCAGAGGCAGGCGATGGCAGGGCGGTTGACCCCTTCGATCTTCCGAAGCCGCATCATCGAC
This sequence comes from Rhodophyticola sp., assembly GCA_028279315.1. Classification (GTDB taxonomy): domain Bacteria; phylum Pseudomonadota; class Alphaproteobacteria; order Rhodobacterales; family Rhodobacteraceae; genus Rhodophyticola. The sequence goes on from JANQNZ010000179.1 coordinate 556, forward strand.
ATCAGCATCAGGGCGCCGGTATTGCCGCAACTGACGGCGACCTTGGCCTCTTTATTGCGCACGCTTTCCACCGCCGACCACATCGAGGTGTTCTTGCCGTGGCGCATGACAAGGCTGGGCTTTTCGTCCATCCGCACCGCGTCTTCCGCATGGCGGATATCGCAGCGGTCTTTCAGGCCGCGCTTACGGTCGATCAGACGGGTCAACTCGGCCTCATCGCCATGCACGATGAACCGCAGATCAGCGTTCTTCTTTGCAGATTTCGCCAGGCCCGAGACAACCGCAGACGGGCCCATATCGCCCCCCATCGCGTCGATTGACAGAACTGTCCCGGTGACATCGCCTCCGGTCAGTGCCGTCGTTTCACTCATCCTCGCGCGCCCCGCGCCCCGTTGCCTTAGGCCGCGTCGTCGTCGAGGTCGATCTCGTCGGCCTGGGCGATCACTTCACGGCCATCATAATAGCCGCAGGATGGACACACATGATGGGGGCGCTTCAGCTCCCCGCAATTGGGGCATTCATTGGGATTATCGGCCACAAGCGCATCGTGGGCGCGGCGCATATTCCGGCGCGATTTGGTGACCTTATTCTGGGGGACAGCCATGTCTCAACCTCGATCTCGTGGGGTCGGCATCGGCCATCACACCCCTATTGCGTTTGTCCTATATATTCCCGACATCCGCGTTTGGTCCAGAAGGGGGATCAGACCTGAAAACCAGGCCCGGCGCGACCGTTGCGGCGCGACATTCCCATGGACGGCGAATGAGGGCGGGAACATACTCAGATTCCCCCGTCTTGCAAGCCCAAAACATGAGGGCCTGGCTTGGGGTCGGCTCAACCTTTCGTGGGCGTGTCGTCAGGGTCGGGTTTGTCCATGGCCGCGCGCAAATCCTTCAAGCCCGCAAAGGGTTTGGCGTCCTCATCGCGCATCGGCTGGACGCCCGGTTCGGCATAGACGGCGTCGCCCAACTCCGCGCCCTCGGCCTTTGGGTAAAGCGGCAGGTTCAGGGCCAGCGCTTCGATCATCACCGCGGCGAGGTCGATCTCAAGCGGCATCGGTTCTTCGGCGTCATCCTCGGGCATCTCAATCTCGTCGAGCTCAATCTCGGGCAGATCGGCCAGGTAGGTGCGGGTGACATCGGCCTCGACCCGAGTCGTCACCGGATCAAGGCAGATCACACAAGGCTGCACCACCGTGGCGCCAAGCGTTGCGGTCAAGGTCAACTTGCCGTCGCTCACCCGGTCGAGCGCGCCTTTGAAGGAGAGTTTCTTTAGGGCGATCAGCTCAAGCTCTTCAGCGATTGCGCCGCGCTCCTCAGCACTAGGGGCCAATTCGAAGCCAACCGGTTTGTCCTGACGAAGATCAGCCACCCGGCGTAGGTCTTGCGGCAAAGGCGATGGCATCGGACGCTCTCCTTCGAAACGGGCAGGCGCGAGGGCCGCGCCGCTGCTTGCCCTGCGGGCGTGGGTCGGGTAAGCCGATAGAAAGGAATTGCGGGCCTTGCAAGAGCCTGGATCGGAAGGGTTGGGTGATGGCAATCGGGCGAAACTTCCCCAAAGGGCGGCTGAGGGCGCTTGGCGTGGTGTTGGCGTTTGGCCTGATGTCGGCCTGTGCCGCGACCTTCAACAATCACGGTTATATCCCGCCTGAGGAAGACCTGACCGCAATCCAGCCCGGGATCGACACCCGCGACAGCGTGGCGCTGTCCGTCGGGCGCCCCTCGGCGGCCGGCGTCATTCGGGATGAGGCTTGGTTCTACACCGCCTATCGCGTGCGCAACTATGCCTATCGCGCGCCACAGATCATTGAGCGGGACATCGTGGCAATCTCCTTTGCTGATGATGGCGTGGTGCAGAATATCGAACGGTTTGCGCTGGAAGACGGCCAGGTGGTGCAGCTGTCCCGCCGGGTCACCGAAAGCAGCGTGCGTGAGATCTCCTTCCTGCGTCAGATCCTCGCCAATTTCGGCCGGATCAATATTGGCGAGGCCTTGGCGGGCGACAACTGATCGCCCGCGCGCTGGCATTGCCTCTTGTCGCAGCGCTGACACGGTTCTTATCTATAGGCCATGACCAAGCGGCGGCTTTCAGGCCGTCGCACGGGCAAAACATCGCCAGCAAAGGCAGGAGCTTGGGCCGATGTTGAATTTGCGCAAAGGGCGGTATCGCGCCCGATTTGCCGAGGGTGCAGCGGATATTGAGGCCGCTCAGGCGCTGCGGTTTCTCGCGTTTCGCGCAAAAGATGAGCGAGATCAGGGGCTTGACGCCGATGATTTCGATGAGGCCTGCGCCCATGTGCTGGTGGAAGAGGTCAAGACCGGGCGGCTGGTCTGCTGTTTCCGGCTGCTGCATCTGGCGGATGGGGCCGAGATCATGCGGTCGTACTCCGCCCAGTATTATGAGCTGTCAGCGCTCACCAGCTTCGATGGCCCGATGGTGGAGATGGGGCGGTTCTGCGTCCATCCCGAGTGCCAGGACCCGGACGTGATCCGCGTGGCGTGGGGCGCGATGACGGCTTATGTGGACCGGGAAGGGGTGGAGATGCTGTTCGGCTGTTCCTCCTTCCATGGGACCGAGGCCAAGGATTATGCCGATGCCTTTGCGCTCTTGCGCGATCGGCATCTGGCCCCGAAACGCTGGCTGCCCCGCGTCAAGGCGCCGTCGGTTTTCCGATTTGCCAGCCGGCTCAGGCGGAAGCCGAACCTGAAACGGGCGCAAGCGAAGATGCCGCCGCTTCTCAGGACCTATCTGATGATGGGGGGCTGGGTCAGCGACCATGCGGTGGTGGATCGGGACCTGAACACGCTGCATGTCTTCACGGGGCTGGAGATCAAGGCGATTCCGCCGGCCAGGGCCAGGGCATTGAGGGGCGTTGCGGGGTAGGCGTTCAGTCGAGCGCTCAACATGAGCCGGGCATCGACAGGCCGGGGGCTGGCGATCCTACGGTTGAACGGCAGTAGGACCTGTAGGGCGGGACTTGTCCCGCCTGTTGAAACGATCCGTCGCGAGGGCGGCGGCGGGACAAGTCCCGCCCTACCGACCCTGGCCCATCGGGGAGCAGATAGCGGCGCGACATGTCTTATTCGGACATGGCGCAGAAGAAGGGTGGGTGGTTATCGCCGCGGCGCTTACGCCCAAGCTGCGCGGCGCAGATGTTGGATCGGTGCGGTCCACGCGCTGTCGAGCCAGGTGCCACCCAGGTCCCGCGCAACCGCGCCGCTTCCAAGCTTGAATCGGGTCAGGCCGGGTGATTGAGCGCCATCGGCGGCCCCGAGATCGATCTTCTGATGACCTGTTGCTGCCAGATGCTGCATCGCCTCCCAAAGGAGGTGGTTATGGGCGGAGGCTGCGCGACCTGCCGGGTCAGACCACCCGATCTGATAGGTGGCAATCGCCCCGTGGCTGACAAACACCATCGCTGCTACCGGCTTTTGATCCTGATGGGCCGTCAACAGCATGACGGAGCCAGGATGGGCCGCTATCATTTCAAGGAGAACACTATGCGGTAGAGCTTTGTATTTCAATCGTCTTTGCTGCTCCGACTCCATGCGAAACAGCCAATAATTGGGGTCAGAGGGCAAAGGGCCAATCCGGACGCGCAGCCCTTGCTTCGACCCATGGCGCAGCCGGTTCCGCCATTTTCCCGACATCCGCGAGAGCCAATCCTCCGGCGTGCCGTCAAGGGACAACTCGGCGATCCGGCGGGGGGCCGCGATCCGCAAGAACCCGGCATCCTCTAGCGTGGCGCCCTCAAGCGTCGTATCGGCATTCACGATCAGGTGGCGCGCATCGAGCGCCTGCCGGAGCGCCGAGAGAGCCCGGGCCTTAGGCCGCAAGCTCCAAATCGGGCCGCGGGAGATGAGCGCGGTTCGGCCCAGGATCGGCAGGGTGCGCAAGATGACCTGCGCTTCGGCGCCGGGCAGATGGTGACGCAGGCAGGGCACCCCAAGACGTCGGAGCGCCGAGGCAAAAATCGGGCTTTGTTGGAGGGGTAAGGCGGGGGTTGGCGCAGGCGCGGGGGCGAGGTCGAACATGGAGGCCGAGGATAGCCCCGTCCCCCTAAAGCGCGGTTAACCTTGGAGCGTCACCAGCGCGTGCCGCTTTTTGCCTGCGCTCAATTTGATCGGTTCCACCAGATCCTCGGCCGAGATCATCAGCCCCGGATCGGTCAGTGGCGCATCATTTAACCGCGCGCCCTGATCCGCGATCAGCCGCTTCGCCTCTTTCCCCGATTTGGCGAGGCCCGAGCGGGTGATGAGCTGCACAATCGAGATGCCCTCTCCAATCTCTCCGGGTGCAAGCGCAAGGGTCGGCAAATCCTCCCCCGCACCGCCGCGCTCAAAGACCTCCCGAGCGGTGGCTTCGGCAGTCTCCGCTGCTTGAACACCATGCGCCAAGCCTGTGACTTCATTTGCCAAAATCACCTTGGCTTCGTTGATCTCAGAGCCTTCCAGCGCGCCAAGCCGGTCACATTCGTCGACGGGTAATTCCGTGAAGAGTTTCAGGAATTTGCCCACATCCGCATCGGCCACATTCCGCCACCACTGCCAGAATTCATAAGAGGACATCATGCCCTCATTCAGCCAGACGGCACCCTCGGCGGATTTGCCCATCTTTTTGCCATCGGAGCGGGTGACGAGCGGCGTCGTCAGCCCAAACGCATCCGTCGCCTCGACCCGCCGGATCAGATCGGCGCCGGAGACGATATTGCCCCACTGGTCCGATCCACCCATCTGCAAGATGCAGCCATAGCGGCGGTAAAGCTCCAGATAATCGTAGGATTGCAGCAGCATGTAGTTGAACTCGATGAAGCTCAGCGCCTGCTCTCGGTCGAGGCGCGATTTCACGCTTTCGAAGGCCAGAAGCCGGTTGATGGTGAAATGCCGACCGATATCGCGCAGGAAATCGATGTAATGGAGTTTGTCGAGCCATTCGGCGTTATTCACAAGCGGCGAATCCGTCGGCCCGTCACCGTAAGAGATGTAGCGCGAGAAGACCTGGCGGATGCCCTCGGCATTCTTATTGATCTGCTCAACCGACAGGATTTTTCGCATCTCATCTTTGCCGGAGGGATCACCCACCTTGGTTGTGCCGCCGCCCATCAGCGTGATCGGCCGGTGCCCGGTCTTTTGCAGCCAGCGCAGAAGCATGATCTGGACGAGATTGCCGATATGGAGGCTGGTGGCCGTCAGATCGAAGCCGATATAGCCCGTCACCACCTCTTTGATCAGACGTTCATCCAGTTCCTGTAGATCGGTGCAATCGGCGATGAAGCCGCGGGTCTGAAGCTCATGCAGGAAATCGGATTTGGGGTGGTAGGTCATGGGGCTTTTCGTCCATTCTCGGGCCGCGAGCGGGTCTATAACGGGCGGGGCCATGAAGGGGAAGGGTGAAGCGGTGATCAAGGCCGCGGGCGCGATGTCCGGCACATCGATGGACGGTGTCGATCTGGCCGTGATCGAGAGCGATGGGGTCTCGGTGATGGGTTTCGGCGAGACCCGGTATCGGGCCTATTCCGAGGCGGAGCGGGCGGTTTTGGCCGCCGCCCAAGGGCGCTGGCCGGGGGAGCCGGGGGTGGCCGAAGCCGCGTCTGTGGTTGAGGCCGCGCATCTGGAGTTGGCCCGAGGCGTGGAGACCGA
>JANQNZ010000288.1 GCA_028279315.1 Rhodophyticola sp.
CCAACCAACTCGGTCCCTTCGGTCACATGCAGCATCGGGTAAGGCGTCATCTGCACCACACCGGTCAGCGTCTGACGCCCGAAATCGAAGCGGAACTGGCCCGGGCCGGGATCGTCTTGGGTGCTGCTGACGCCCCAACTGAAGAGTGCGAAGACCCAGACCAGGACGGCAGCGACCAGAAGCAGGAAGGCACGCTGACCCTTGGGCGCAGGCAGATAGCCGACGAAGAAAGGGCGGTTGGGATCGGGCATGTGAGCTGCTCCTTTCGTCAGGTTAAGCCGGGACCGGCTCGACATAGGTGCCGGGCGGGTTTGCCTCGCTGCGGACAAAGACGGCGCCATCGACAAGCTTGAGGTCGTAAGTCGGCACCTTTTCGGTAAACGGTGCGGGCGAGCGGCCGGTGGTGACGTCATATTGAAACCCGTGCCAGGGGCAGGTGACCAGACAATCGATGATCCGGCCTTCGCCCAAGGGGCCGTTTTGGTGGGCACAGGCGTTGGAGATGGCTGAGAGCTTTCCGTCCTGCCGGAAGACGGCGACCCGCTCGCCACTGGCCAAAATGCCGATATGGCCAAAGCCTTCACGCACATCGTCGGCCTGGCAGACCTGCTCCCACCCGGGCTCGCCCGCCTCTGCCGCGGCATCCCCGCCGCCGCCGCGTTCTTTCAAGGCAACCGCCACATGGAGCAGGACAACCACGCCCGCCGCCGCACCGAAACTGGCGATCATCACCGGCGATTGCGCGTCTTGCAAAACCCCAAGCGCCACATGGCCGACCAAAGCGGCATAAGCTGGGTAGACCAGGAAATGCAGCGCTTTCCAGACGCGCGGCGTCAGGAATTTCAGCCAGAAATCATGGCTGGTCAGCGCCATCACCCCCATGACCAGCAGCGCAAACAGCCCTAGCCATTCAAACGGGAAGCCCCGGAGCCGCGTCACGGACGTGTTGGAGGACAAAAGCGCCTCATAGGTGTTGATCGGCGTGAAGGAGAAATACCAGTCCAACACAAAAAACGCATGGGTGAGCGCGATGAAAAACGCCATCACGCCGAAATGCCGCCGGTTATAGAGAAGCGGCAGGAAGCGCGTGTCTAACCGCGCCAAAGGGCCAATCATCAGGATGATGGTCAACATGAAGAAGGCGCAGGCGCCAAAGGCGCGGGCATTGCGGATTTGCGGGTTGATCGCCCGGTTGTGGTTCAGGACATCGGGCGCGATGAAGATGAAGATCCACAGGAAAAGCGCCACCGCAACCACCATGATCGCGTCATAGACCCACTTATTCGGGTTCCATTGGACGGGAATGTATTTGACGCTCATTCCGAGACCTCCTGAGGTGGGGAAAGGAGGACCGGCGCGGTCAGATCCGATTGGCTTTGCCGCGCCAGCATCGCGGCGATGAAGATCAGCGGGACCGCCACGGCCATCACCATCCAAGCGCGCCCGTGAAAGCGCCGCTGCGGGCGGTGGCGGAGGGGCCAGGCATCGCGCCCGGTCTCCAACAGCCACCAGCGCCAGAGGACAATGGGCCAGATCAGGATCACACCCGGCGCCACAAGAGGGCGGAAGACATAAGCCCCGCGGGCGTCCTCATCGATGCGTCCAACGCCGATGGTCAGGAACACCACCGCAACCGCGACGCCGATCCAGACCCAAATTCCGGCCAATTGCACCAAAAGCGCGGCAAGTGTCATTGCACCCCCCCGTACTCAATACCGGAGAGGTCCGCCATTTCGCGTTTCCAGGTGGTTAGATCGGTGGCCGAGAATTTTGACAGATGGTCATGGCCGCAGGCGCGCGCCATCACGGTCATCAGATGGGTGCTGGCCTCAAAGAAATTGGCCAGGCGCTCTGCGGATTTCTCCACCACCAGACGGCTGACCAGATGCGGTTTCTGGCTCGCGATCCCTACGGGGCAATTATTGGTGTGGCAGGCGCGCATGGCGATGCAGCCGATGGCCTGCATCGCGGCGTTTGAAACCGCAATGGCGTCCGCCCCAAGCGCCATGGCCTTCACGAAATCCGCCGGTTTGCGCAAGCCCCCGGTGATCACCAGCGAGACATCCCGGCGCTCCCGCCGGTCCAGATGTCGCCGGGCACGGGCCAGCGCCGGGATGGTGGGGACGGAGATATTGTCGCGGAAGATGATCGGCGCCGCGCCGGTGCCGCCGCCGCGCCCGTCGAGGATGATGTAGTCGACGCCCACCTCCAGTGCCGCGTCGATATCATGCTCGATATGCTGCGCCGAAAGCTTATAGCCGATGGGGATGCCGCCGGTCCGGTCCCGCACCTCATCGGCGAAACTTTTGATATCAGAGGGGTTCGTCCATTCCGGGAAGCGGGGGGGTGAAATCGCGTCTTGGCCCGTCTCCAGCCCCCGGACCTCAGCGATTTTGCCTTTCACCTTGGCGCCGGGCAGATGCCCGCCGGTGCCGGTTTTGGCGCCCTGACCGCCTTTGAAATGGAAGGCTTGGACGTTCTGAAGCTTGTCCCAATCAAACCCAAACCGGGCCGAGGCGAGTTCGTAGAAATAGCGCGAATTGGCCTCTTGCTCCTCCGGCAGCATCCCGCCTTCGCCGGAGCAGATACCGGTGCCGGCCATCTCGGCACCCAAAGCCAGGGACACTTTGGCGGGTTCCGAGAGCGCCCCGAAAGACATGTCCGACACAAAAAGCGGGATTTTCAGGTGGAGCGGCTTCTGGGCGTTGGGGCCGATCACCACATCGGTCCCCACCGCATCTTCATCCAGAAGCGGCGCGCGGTGGAGTTGGGCGGTCAGGATCTGGATATCGTCCCAGGACGGCAGCTGATCGCGCGGCACACCCATCGCGTCGACCACGCCGTGATGCCCGGTCTGTTTCAAGCCACTTCTTGCATAAGATTGGATCAGGCCACTATGGGGCTCCTCCTCCGTCCCGTGGGAGGTGTCGGCGTAAAGGCCCAGATAGGCGTCCCGGTTGAAGGGCTGCGGGTTCTTCTCGGCCCAGGTATTGATCTCATCGGCATCGACACAGATGTCATCGCCTTCAACCCAAGAGGCGAATTTCGGCAGCGCCTCGTCATTGGCGTATTCCGAGACGCCCGTGTCCAGCCGGTAGTCCCAATCATGCACCCCGCAGATCAGGTTCTTGCCGCGCACAAACCCATCGGCCATCAGCGCGCCGCGATGCAGGCAGCGGCCATAGAAGACCGAGATTTCGTCGTCAAAGCGGACAACAACCAGATCGACCTCCCCCACCAGGGCATAAGCCGGGGACCGGTCGGGCAGATCCGAGAGTTTGGCGACAACGGTTTTGGTCATAAATCCCTCATGTCTTAAGTCAGCCCTTTTATGGGCTTTGCTTGTCGTCCGATCCGGTTGGCCGCGGGGGAAGCGGTGATGCCGTGAAGAACGGCACTGATCACCACGGTGGTGAAGGCGATCAGAAGGATTTCTTCGCCATGGGTCAGCCGGTCAAAATCCCGCAGGACCAGAAGCGCAAAGAGTGCTGTGGCCAGGCCCCGGGGCCCGAACCAGCCCAGGAACAGCTTCTCACCCGGCGCGGTGCCGGTTCCGGTCAGGGACAGCCAAATCGCCAGCGGCCGGGCGATGAAAAGCGAGGCCAGGATCAGGATCAGCCAAACCGGCTGGATATGAGCGAGCCCGTCGAAACTCAGTGTCAGGCCAACGGTAAGGAAGGCGAGGAGGACCAGAATTTGCCCCTCCGTCTCCATGAATTCCAGGATGAAGGGGTGGCGTTCCCCCATCACTGCGCCAAAGCAGAGGCCTGCGGCGAAGGCGGCCAGAAAGCCGTTTCCGCCCAATTCCGTAGCCAGAAGATAGGCCAGACCGGCAAGCGCCAGGACGCCGATCCCCTCAAACAGGTCATTGCTGAGCCCGGTCGCCAATGCCCGATGCATCAACCATCCGCCGCCCGCGCCGACCGCGCAGCCGACCAAAGCCCCGAGGCCCACCTGTTGGCTTGTGAACACCACCCAACTGGACTGCACCCCGTCATGAATGCCCGCCACGGCGAGGCACCCAAAGAACAGGATGGCGGGCAGGGCCAAGCCGTCATTGATGCCGCTTTCCATGGTGAGCGCCGTGCGGATGCGCTCCGGCACCTTGGGATTCGTCACCACGGCTTGGCCGAGCGCCGCATCCGTGGGCGCCAGGATGGCGGCCAGAAGGGCGACCTCCCAAACCGGCCAATCGGGCAGAAGCGGGCGGGCGATGAGATAGCCGATCAGGATCATCAGCGGCATACCCAAGACCAGCATCCGCGCCGCCTGTCCCACGCCCGGGCGGTCGCCGCGCTTCAGCCGCATCATGGCGGCGTCCGCGAAAAGGACGACAACCAAGGTGAACTCCGCCAGAAGATGCAGGAATTCTTCGGCCTGATGCATGTCCGGCGCGTCGAAGAACAGCGTCGCGCAGAGGCCCATGGCCAGAAAGACCATGGGCGGGGTGATAATCCCCTCGGCCAGGCGGCGTGCCACAAGCGCATAGCCAAAGGTCAGCGCGGCCAGGGTGAGGAGCGACAGGTCCATCAGCCGCAGCCCCCTATGGCCGGGCCACGCATCAGATCAGCTCCATATCCGTCATGATTTCGACAAGCGCGGGGCCGTCATGGGCCAGGGCTTCAGCCATCGCCTCATGGATCTTGTCGGCCTCGGTCACCTTCACCCCATGGCCGCCGCAAAGCCGCGCGAACGTGGCGAAAGAGGGGTTCACGAGGTCGGTTTGCCAGACAGGGAATTCGCCCGCCCGCTGCTCTTTGGTGATTTTGCCAAGCTGGCCGTTGTTCAGAAGGATATGGGTGATGTTCATCCCGTATTTGACGGCGGTCGTGAACTCCATCGCGTATTGGCCAAACCCGCCATCGCCCGAGATCGAGATCACCTTGCGCCCGGCATAATCCGGCTCTTCCTGGGTGGCGGCCCAGGCCCCGATGGCCGCAGGCAGCGCAAAGCCGATGGAGCCGAGATAGCCCGACATCAGCACCCGCTGGCCTTTGGTCTCAAAGTACCGCCCGAAGGAATAGGTGTTGTTGCCCACATCAACGGCGATGACTGCGTCCTCGGGGCAAAGCTCGGTCAGGGCTTTGAACACCGCCGCCGCGCCCAGGCCTTTGCCCGCGTCATCGGTCAGGCGGCTTTCCTTCTCCGCTCGCCAGATGCGCCAGCGGTCCGCGATCTCGGCAGCTTGGTCTTCGGCATCGGTGGGGCGTGTCAGCCCCTCTTGGACCGCGTCGCAGAACGCCCCGATCTCGCCCCAGATCGGCAGGGCCACGGGGTGGAATTTGCCAAGCTGCGCGCGGTCGAAATCGACCTGGATGATCGGTTTGCTGGGTTCGATCCCGGTATGGTTCGAGAACGAGGAGCCAAGCGTCAGGATCAGATCGCATTCATTCATGAACCAGGACGCAATCGGCGTGCCGGAGCGGCCGAGCACACCGGCGGCATAAGGGTGGCTGTCGGGGATCAGGCCCTTGCCTTTGAAGGTGGTCACCGCGGGTGCTTTCAGGGCCTCCACCAGGGCCATCACCTTATCCATGCTCTCCACTGCGCCGTGGCCGATGACGATGAAAGGCCGTTTGGCTTCGGCAATCATTTCGCGGGCGCGGGCCAACTCGCTTTCGGCAGGCGTCACAACCGGTCGCGCCAGCCGCCCTTCCGGGCTTTGCGCGGGCGCGTCCGAGGGAACGGTTTGCACATCATCGGGGAAGACCAGATGGGCTACGTCGCGCTCAATGATCGCCGATTTGCAGGCCAGAGAGGCCAGTTCTGCGTGGTTTGAGGTGGTCAGAACCGGCTGCGAGAACTCCGCGACGGGCGCGAAAGCGGCCAGAAGGTCGATGTCCTGAAACGCGCCGGGCCCGAAAACCTGGGTCTGCACCTGGCCAGTCAGGGCCAGCACTGGCGCGCGGTCGACCTTGGCATCCCAGAGCCCCGTGATCAGGTTTGTGGCACCAGGGCCCGCGATGGTCAGGCAGGCCGCGGGTCGCCCGGTGAGCTTGCCATAACCTGAGGCTGCAAAGGCCGCCGCGCCTTCATGACGGATGCCGATATAGCGCATCGTGCCATCCGCCGTCTGCCGCCGGATCGCGTCGGCCAGGCCCAGATTGGAATGCCCCACCATGCCGAAGACCGCCTTAATGCCCCAGGCCGAAAAGGTCTCAGCCATCACATCGGTGACGCTGCGGGTATGGGGCGGCTCTGGCGCGAGGCCGACAAAGACCTCGCCATCCTCCAGCTTGACCGGAAAAAGCTCTTGGCCCGTGTCTTCATGCCCACCCGGGGGTGCGCCGGTCAGCGGGTCGAAATCCCAGCCATGCCAGGGGCAGCGGATCCAGCATTGCCCCTCGACACCTTTCTCAATGGAGCCTTCGCCAAGCGGCCCGCCCTGATGCGGGCAGCGGTTGTCCATCGCCGCCCATTGGCCGTCGAAATGCGACAGGCAGATCGAGGTGGTGCGCGCCGTCACCGTCATCACCCGGCCTTCGGGCAATTGATCGGCATCCGCGACCTTGATCCAGTCCAATCCCTCAGTGGTGTCCGTCATGTTTTCCCTCGCTCATCCGCTGGGCCAAATATGAGCCACGTGCGCGGGCAATGCCCCGCTTTGGGCCAAGGCGTCTTGTCGGGGGAGGGTTGCCGCCACCACCGATTCTCATTCTCTGTCAGGCTAAGCGTACTCTCTTGCGGGCCAAACTAGCGCCCCCTCAAGATACTGTCAGATCGCCGCAGGGTGAGCGGATAAAGGCGCCTGGACCCGTGGAAGTGGCTTGCGTCACATCAAAAAACGGGAATCGGTGTGGCCCGCCAAAGCGGTTTTCACGAATTCGTGAGCATGGGGTCTGTAAGCGGGCCGCGCGCCTGGTTAGGAAAACGCCTGAAGCCCGGTTTGGGCGCGGCCCAGGATCAGCGCGTGGACATCGTGCGTACCTTCATAGGTGTTCACGGTTTCCAGGTTCTGGGCGTGGCGGATGACATGGTATTCGGCCATAATCCCGTTGCCGCCATGCATGTCGCGGGCTTGGCGCGCGATGTCGAGCGCCTTGCCGCAATTGTTGCGCTTCATCAGGCTGATGATCTCGGGCGCGCAGCTGCCGTCGTCCAGCATCCGGCCCGCGCGGAGGGCGCCTTGCAGGCCAAGCGCGATCTCGGTCTGCATATCGGCGAGCTTTTTCTGGAACAGTTGCGTCTGCGCCAAAGGCCGCCCGAACTGCACCCGGTCCAGCCCGTATTGCCGCGACCGGTGCCAGCAGTCTTCGGCGGCCCCCATGGCGCCCCAGGCAATCCCGAACCGCGCACGGTTGAGGCAGCCGAAGGGGCCCTTCAAGCCTTCCACACCGGGCAGAAGCGCGTCTTCGCCGACTTCGACATCCTTCATCACGATCTCGCCCGTGACCGAGGCGCGCAAGGACAGCTTGCCGCCGATCTTAGGCGCGCTCAGGCCCGCCATGCCCTTTTCCAAGATGAAGCCGCGGATCTTGCCGCCATGGGCCTCGGATTTCGCCCAGACCACGAAGACATCGGCGATGGGGCTGTTCGAGATCCACATCTTGGCGCCGTTCAGGACATAGCCGCCATCCGTCTTCTTGGCGGTGGTCTTCATGCCGCCCGGGTCGCTGCCCGCATCGGGCTCGGTCAGGCCGAAGCAGCCGATCAGCGTGCCGGCGGCCAGACCGGGGAGGTATTTCTGCTTCTGCTCTTCGGTGCCGTAAGCGTGGATCGGGTACATCACGAGGGAGGATTGGACCGACATCATCGAGCGATACCCGCTGTCGACGCGCTCAACCTCCCGCGCGACGAGGCCATAGCTGACATAGCCCGCGCCAAGCCCGCCATAGGCCTCGGGGATGGTGACGCCCAGAAGCCCCATTTCCCCCATTTCGGCAAAGACTTCGGGTTCGATGACCTCATCGAGATAAGCCTCGGACACGCGCGGGAAGAGCTTGTCTTGCGCATAAGCCCGCGCGCTCTCGGCGATCATCCGCTCCTCTTCGCTCAACTGATCGGTCAGGTGGAACGGATCGGCCCAATCGAACGGGGCAAGCGAAGGCCCGGTATGGCGTGTTTGTCCGTCTGGCATGGTCTCTCCTCCCCCGCGCGGCTTGGTCGTGGCCATTACTCACCATTCATCCCGGCGGAGGTCAATGGTGGGGCCGAGCGCACGAGCAACCGTGATTCTATTTCGCCCCCCGGGAATGAAGCTGAAGGCGTAGGGCGGGACTTGTCCCGCCACCCGTCCCAGACCGGAACTCGTAGGCGTGGCGGGACAAGTCCCGCCCTACGGATGACCCAAACGCCTGCTCAATCCCCGTCGGCAACCCCTTCGGCCCGGTCTCGGGCACGGCGCGCGCGATAGCTTGGCAACAGCACCAGAAGCAGCGCGATCACCAGAAGCGCCAAGGTCATCGGGCGCTCCCAGATGAAGCTGACGCCTTCATAAAGCTGCATCGCGCGGGAGAAGTTGTTCTCCAGAAGCGGCCCCAGAATGAAACCGATCAGAAGCGGCGCCAGGGGATAATCGGCAAAGCGGAAGATGGTCGCCGTGACCCCAAGGCCGACCAGAAGCAGAAGCTCGGTCGCGTTGTTCTGCCCGATATAGGCCCCCATCAGCGTGAAGAAGAGGATGAAGGGGATCAGGTAGTTCCGCGGCACCGCCAGCACTTTGGCGATATAGGGGATGAGCGGCAGGTTCAGGATCAGAAGCACCAGATTGCCCAGATACATCGAGATGATGACGGCCCAGAAGATCTGCGGCTCATCCACCATCAGGCGGGGGCCGGGGCTGACATTGAGCGCAATCAACGCGCCCAACAGGATCGCCGTGGTGCCGGAGCCTGGGATGCCAAGCGTCAGAAGCGGCACGAAGGACCCGGTTGAGGCGGCGTTATTGGCGCTTTCGGGTGCGGCCACGCCTTTGATGGCGCCTTTGCCGAATTGCTCCTGCTCTTCCTTGGGCGCGATATTGCGTTCGACCGCATAGCCCAGGAAGGACGCGATGGTCGCCCCCGCACCGGGCAGAACGCCGATCAGGAAGCCTTGGATCGATTGCCGACCGATCACGGGGGCGATGGATTTCGCCTCTTCCCTTGTGATCCGAAGTTCTTTGATCTCGCCCTGCTCGCCACCCTCAGCGGTTTTGGAGCGGTTCGGGTCGAGCACCAGATAGATCGCCTCAGGCAACGCAAACATGGCCATGGCAAGCGTGATGAAGCCGATGCCCGATTGCAGGTCCATGATCCCCATGGTGAAGCGCGGCGCGTTGAACAGCACACCTTCGCCAACCGTGGCCAGCATCAGGCCCAGAAGCGTCATCAGAAGCGCCTTGCTGACCTGGCCCGTGCCCGCGAAGGCCGCGATGGCCGAGAGGCCCACAACCATCAGCGCAAAATACTCTGCCGAGTGGAAGAGGAGCGCGACCGAGGCGAGCGCCGGCGCGAAGATCATCAACAAGACCGCGCCGATGGTGCCGCCCGCAAAAGAGGAGATCGCGGCCACCGTCAGCGCCTTGCCCGCCTTGCCCTGTCGGGTCAGCGGGTAGCCGTCGAAACTGGTCGCCACGGTGGACGCGACCCCCGGCGCGTTGATCAGGATCGAGGAGGTGGAGCCGCCAAAGACCGCCCCGTAATAGACGCCTGCCAGCAGGATCAGGGCCGCCGATGGATCGCCGATGGTGATCGCCACCGGGATCATGATGGCGATGATCGACATCGGCCCGAGGCCCGGCAGCATTCCGATAAAGGTGCCGATTAGACAGCCGCCGATGACCATCAGGATGTTGGTGAGTGAGAAGGCCGTCGTCAGGCCGATCATGAATCCTTCGAGCATCGGCTTATCCTCCCACCAAGAAGCCTGGCAGCGGGCGCAGGAAGATCCCCAACACCCCATCGACCAGATACCAGATGAAGCCCGCCGCCAGGATCGACACGATGGCCATCATCAGAAACCGCCGCTCCCCCAGGATGAAACTGCCGACGGTCAGAAACAGAAAGGTCGAGGCGAGAAACCCCAAAGGCCTAAGCAGGAGGGCATAGGCGATCATCAACCCGATCAGCATCAGCGCCTGGCCGACCTTGTATTCATGCAGCCGCGCCAGATTGATATCGGCGGCTTCGGTTTTCTGCGGGCCTTTCTCCAACCCCAGAATGATGATCAGCGTCATCAGAATGGCGCCCACAACCAGAACCTTGGGGAAGCTCGACGGCCAGATCGGCGCGCGCCGCATGATTGGGGGTAAGGCATCGTCCATGGTGAAGAAAGCTGCGTAGCCATAGGCCAGGCATATGAGCAGGACCACAATTGCAATCCAACGATCTAGGGCCACCGTCACACCCTCCCCTCGTGTCTTTATAATTGATCGGTCCGGGCCTCAGGCGGCCCGGACCTGTGTCATGTTACAGCAGGGCGCTTAGAGGAAGCCCAGCTCACGCATGAGATCGCCGATCACCTGTTCCTGCTCTTCCAGGAAGGCGCGGAACTCATCGCCGGAATTGTGGATGTTGACCCAGCCGTTCCGGGCGCGGACTGCTTCCCACTCGTCGGTCTCATACATCGCTTCCAGCGCGCCCTGATAGGCCTCAAGCCGATCCGCTGGCAGGCCCGGGGCGGCGAAGAAGCCGCGCCAGTTGACGAAAACGGTCTCGTTGCCCTGCTCCATCATGGTCGGCGCGTCGGGGAAGGTATCCACCCGCTCTTCGGCGGTCACGCCGATGATCCGCACCTCGCCTGCACGGGCCAGTTCGACGGCCTCTGAGAACCCAGTGGAAATCGCCTGCACCTCACCCGACAGAAGCCCGGCCATGGCCGCCGCGCCTGCGTCATAGGGCACATAGCTCAACTCAATCGGGTCGCCGCCGCCGGCCTGAATGATCATCGCAGCCACCAGGTGGTCCATGCCGCCCGGCACCGAGCCGCCGCCGATGGCGACACTGCTGGCATCGGCGTTGAACGCGCCAACCAGGTCGTCGAGGCCTTCGATATCGCTGTCGGCTGCGACCACAAGCGACGCGTAGTCACCGATCGTGCCCGCCACCAAGGTCAGATCGCGGAAGTTCTGCGGGAAGACGCCGGTCAGCGAGCGGATCACGATGGGGGTGGAGTTCACCATCAGCGTGCCGTGGTTCGATTCGGCATTCTCGATAATATACCCAATCGCCCGGCCGCCACCGCCGCCGGACATATTCTCATAAGACGCGCTGCCGACAATGCCCGAGCCGGTCAGGGCCTCGCCCGTGCCGCGCGCGGTGCCGTCCCAACCGCCGCCGGCGCCGCCGGGGATCAGGAAGTGGATGCTGTCGACCATCTGATGGCCATCGGCAAAAGCCGGTGAGCCGAAGCTGAGTGCCGCAGCCGTCACGGCCACCGCCGCCCGGCGGGTCAGTTTGAAAAGCGTCATTTGGATCCTCCCTTATGTGACGTTTTCTTGTCTTTTTATGCGCTTACCCCCTCACGGACCAAGCGGTTCTTTTGCGACCAGTACACCGTCTTCGTCGCAATAAATGCAATGTCCCGGTTCAAAAAGGACATTACCAAAGGCCACTGGAACGTCCAGCGCGCCGATCCCGGTCTTTGAGCTGCGCACAGGCGTCGTGCCCAAGGCTTTGATTCCAATGTCAATTTCTGTAAGGCGCGCGGCATCGCGGATCGCCCCGTTGATGATGATCCCGGCCCAGCCATTGTCGCGCATCAGGCCCGCATTGATATCACCAAGCAGCGCGCTTCGCATCGAGCCGCCGCCGTCAAGGACAATCACCGCTCCCTCGCCAGGGGTCGAATAGAGGGCTTCTTGTAGAAGTTTTGTGTCTTCCATCGTGACGCAAGTGCGGATCCGGCCCGCAAATTGGCGCCGCCCGCCGAAATCCTGAAAGGGCAGTATCACTTGGCGGACGGCGTCGGGGTGGGCGTCGTTCAGATCGGTCGTGGGGTGGGGGGTGAGGGCCTGGCTCATGCGGCGTCCTCCTCCAATCTCGCAGGATAGAGCACCGCGCCTTCCATGATCCGGCGTTGGGTACGGAAGGTGGTGGCTGAGATCGCGACGGGGCCTGAGGCGGTGGTCTCAACTTTGGCCTCAACCGGCAGGATGCCTGAGGGGTTGCCGATGCGAAGCGTCCCCGTCGCCCCGTCGCCCTCTGCCACCAGAGAGCCGGGGATATTTGCGGCCACGGCCACACACATGCCGCCGGTGAGCGTGATGGCCCGGTGGAAATTGCCCATGGAGATCAGTCGGACGCTCACGTCATGAGTCTCCGGGCGATAGCTCCGCCCATCCAGCGCGGTGAACGGTGCAGGCGGGGCGATGATGGCGACCTTTGGGTTGGAGAGCGGCACGGCCTCGGGCGTCTCGGCCAAACCCATCGCGACCCCACCCGCCCGGCGGATTGCGTCGAGTGTCGTCATCAGGTCCCTGTCGGCATCGAGGTCTTGCGGCGCCTCGTTTGCGGTTCGGTTCAGGTCCTTTGCCCGGACAAAAACCACCGGGTTCGCGGCGTCGATCAGGGACGCCTCGATCTCGCCCACACCGTCGACCTGCAACCGATCGACAGCCTGCCCGGTCGGCAGCAGCTGGCCCGTCGCCGCACCGCCGGGCTCCAGAAAATCCAACGCCACTTTCGCGCCGGTGCCGCCCACGCCTGGGATTTCGAAATCGCCCTCTTCCACGGCTTGGCCGCCTTCGACCGCAAACCGCGCGTGGTAGATTTGGCGTGTATTGGTGTTGTGAATGCGGACCAGCGCCTCGGGGGCCTCCGCCGTCACCAGCCCTTCGGCCAAGGCAAAGGGCCCGACAGCCGAGGACATATTCCCGCAGGTGGAGCCGTAATCGGCCACCGGGTCGCCGACTGCGATCTGCACGAAGGTATAGTCCACATCCGCCTCTGGATGGGTCGACGGCTCCACAATCACGACCTTGGAAACCGATGACAACCCGCCCCCCATCCCGTCCAGCTGACGCCCGTAAGGGTCCGGGCTGCCTAAGACATGCAGGAAGATCCGATCTCGCGCAGCGCGATCTTTGGGCAGATCGGCCCCGTTCAGCATCACCGCTTTCGAGGTCCCGCCGCGATAAAATGCCGCCCGGAGACGCCGGGGGTGCATCAGGCGGCCTCCTGCTTGAGGAACGCCCGGAACGCGCGGGGCAGAAGCCCGCCTTCGGCAAAGGTCTGGCGTTCGGCGTCGTTGTAGAGGCGGAGGTCAAGCGGCAGGGTCTCCGTGTCGCCATCCGTGCGGTGGATGGTCAGGGTCGCCCCCGTCAAATCCTCCGCAAGGGCGATATCGAAGGTTTCGGAGCCGTCCAGCCCTAGGGTTTTGCGCGTCACGCCTTCGGGGAAGCACAAAGGGGCAATGCCCATATTCACAAGGTTGGAGCGATGGATACGCTCGAAGCTCTCGGCGATCACGGCGCGGATGCCGGCCAGCCAAGGCGCCTTGGCTGCCGTGTCGCGGGACGACCCGCAGCCATATTCCTTACCGCCGATCACAACCAGACCCTGGCTGCGTGCGAGATAGGTTTCGATGGCTTTGAAGATCGAGGTCACGGTGTCCTCCGGCTGCACCTTGGTCCAAGACCCTTCTTTCTCCGGCACCATCTCATTCCGGAGCCGGTAATTCGCGAAGGTGGAGCGGATCACCACATCGGAGCACCCACGCCTTGTCCCGAAAGAGTTGAAGTCGTGCGGCTCCACCCCTTGGGCGATCAGGAACTGCCCGGCCTCGCTGTCACGCGTGATGGTGCCGGAGGGGGAGATGTGATCGGTCGTCACCGAATCCCCCAGGATGACAAGCGGGCGGAGGCCTTTAAGCGGTGCCCGCCCGGTGTTATCGGCGGTGATGGCCGCCACAAAAGGCGGGAAACTGACATAGGTGGACGGGACCCAATCATAAGCGCCGCTGTCGACCTGCATCTCATTCCAATGGGCGTTTACGTCCCCGATAGCCTTGTAATTGCTGAGGAAATCCTCAGGCGTGAGGTGGGCCTCGATGATCGCCTGCACCTCCTCTTCCTGGGGCCAGAGATCGGATAGGAAGACCGGATTGCCGTTGCTGCCCGCCCCCAAAGCCTCAGTCGTGATGTCTTTCAGGATCGTCCCCATCAACGCATAAGCCACGACCAACGGTGGCGAGGCCAGCATGTTGCGGGAGGCCAGCGGATGGATACGGCCCGCGAAATTGCGGTTGCCGGAGAGGACCGCGACGCCTTTGATGTCATGGGTCTTAATCGTGGCCTCATGTTCCGGGCGAAGCGGGCCCGACATCCCGTTGCAGGTGGAACAGGAAAACGCCGCCACCTCAAACCCAAGGGCATCAAGCGCGGTTTGCAGCCCGCTTTCGGCCAAATACCGCGCCACAACGCGAGAGCCGGGGGCGAGGGAGGTTTTCACATGGGGTTTCACGGTCAACCCCTTAGCGACCGCATTCTGCGCGATCAGCCCGGCCAGAACCATGTTGCGCGGGTTCGCTGTGTTGGTGCAGCTTGTGACCGCCGCGATGATCACATCGCCATCGCCGAGATCGTGATCGGTGCCTTCGACCGGCACCCGGCGCGCGGCCTCCCCCTCTGTAGCCAGCGTATCGGTCGCCTTGGCCAGATCAATCCGCTGTTCGGGCCGTGCAGGCCCCGCGACGGAGCGGCCAATGGCGCTGAGGTCAAGCGGGATCACCGCGTCATATTCGATGCGCGTATCGACATCCTCGGCCCACATCTGTTGCGCGCGGGCATAAGCCTCGGCCCGGGTCGTGTGATCCGCGTTGCGACCGGTTTCGCGCAAATACCGGATGGTGTTGGCATCGACAGGGCAGAAGACGCAGGTAGAGCCGTATTCGGGTGACATATTCGCGATGGTCGCGCGGTCGGCCACGGTGAGGTGGCGATAGCTTGGCCCGAACAGTTCGACGAACTTGTCGACCACGCCGAAAGCGCGCAGCTTTTCGGCCACGACCAGCGCGATATCTGTGGCGGTGATGTCGTGGGAAGGGGCGCCGGTGACCTCCAGCCCGATGACGTGCGGCACATTCACCGGCGTCGCCTCGCCAAACATAATCGCTTCGCCTTCCAGCCCGCCAATGCCCCAGCCGAGAACACCAAGGGCGTTGATCATGGTGGTGTGGCTGTCGGTGCCCAGATTGGTGTCAGGGATCAGAAGAGTGGGGTCTTGGGCGTCGGGCAGGACGGTATGGCCCAGGTATTCCAGGTTCACCTGATGCATGATGCCGCCGCCCGGGGGGATCACACGCAGATTGTCAAACCGGGCTTCGCAGGCTTTGAGGAAGGCGAAACGCTCGCGGTTCACCTCAAACTCGCGGTCCATGTTCTTGGTGAGCGCGAATTTCTCGGCCCAATGGTTGATGGTCATGGAGTGGTCGATGACGAGGTCGACGGGCAGGCTCATATCCACCTGGGATGGGTCTCCGCCCTCGGCGGCGAGGGCCGAGCGCATGGCCATCATGTCGACCAGAAGCGGCAGGCCGAGCATATCTTGTAGAAGAAGCCGCGCAGGCCGGAACGGCACCGCGGCGCCACTCCGCGCGGCCACATCGGCGATGGCTGCCCCATCCGATTGTCGCGCGGCGTTTTCTGCGAGGACACGCAGGGAATAGGGGAGGGTGGAAAGCTGCCGACCAAGCGGCCCGGCATAATTCGTGGCGTCATAGGCAGTTCCGGCTATGCGATAGCTCTCCATCGCGGCATCCCCTCTTTCGCAATGCCCTTCTGCTAGACAATGCCCGCCTCTCCACACAAGATGCGCGCGACGCCGTTTCACCAGAGGGAATGCGCATGGCCACACGTACCGAATCCGTCGAACGGGCGATGTCGATCCTCTCTGCCTTCTCAACGCAGCAACCGACCATGAGCCTGGCGGAACTGGCCGAAGAAACCGGCTTGCATAAAAGCACGATCCTCAGGCTCACGAACTCGCTGTCGATCTACGGGTTCATCCAGCGGGATGCGGAGGGCCGGTTCAGCGTCGGGCCAAGCGTCTGGCGCCTGGCCTTGATCTTCCGGCGCGATTTCACCCGGCGCGAACATGTGGCCCCGGCGCTGCGGATACTCGCGGAAGCCACGGGTGAGACCGCGTCTTTCTATGTGCGGGCGGGCAATGAGAGGGTTTGTTTATACAGAGAAAACTCCCCGAACCTTATGCGGTATCATGTGGAGGAGGGGATGCGGCTGAAACTCTCCACCGGCGCCTCCGGTCTGGTTCTGCGCTATTTCTCGGGTGAGGATGTGGGGGATTTGAGCGTCTTCAACGCAAATGGCACCGCGATGTCGGTCGGGCAGACAAACCCCAACATCTCCTCGGTGGCCACGCCGGTCTTTTCAGCGGCGGGGGAGTTGAAAGGAGCGTTGACGGTCTCAGGCCTTGTGGATCGCTTCGACGCGGCGGCGCGGGCGCAAGTTGTGCCGCTTCTGGAAAGCCTGGCACGGTCGCTGTCGGAGTAGCGGCGCGTTCTCTCTGATGAAACACCGGGCGCCTGTCTTGTTGGACTTTGGTCCCAGGCGTAGAGAGAAGTAACAAAGACCTGATGACCTAGCCGGAGCTGCACATGCTCACCCATGAGATCAACAAAGCCTTCCGCGCCCGCCTGGCCCAAGGTGGCGCGGTCCTGATGCCCGGCGCGGCCAATGCCTTGGCGGCACGAGTGATTGATGGGTTAGGGTTCGAGGCGCTCTACATCTCTGGCGCGGGGTTGACCAATACTTATCTGGGGATGCCCGATCTGGGCTTTATCTCACTGCCCGAAATCGCGCAGCACACCGCCGCGATCCGCAACACCACCGATCTACCGATTGTCGTGGATGCCGATACCGGGTTCGGCAACGCGCTGAACGTCCATCACACGGTGCGGATGTTGGAGCGCGCGGGCGCCAGTGCGATCCAGCTGGAGGATCAGGTAAACCCCAAGCGCTGCGGGCATTTTGCGGGCAAAGACGTGGTTGATCTGGCTGAGGCGCGGTCCCGGATCAAAGCGGCGGTGGATGCCCGGACCGATCCGAATTTCCAGATCGTGGCCCGGACCGATGCGCGGGCGGCCCAGGGTCTGAATGCCGCGCTCGACCGTGCGGCGGCTTTTATCGAGGATGGTGCCGATATCACCTTTGTTGAAGCGCCGCAGAGCGTGGACGAAATCCGCGCGATTCCCGACCGGCTGTCGGGGACACCGCAGCTGATCAACCTGGTGGTTGGCGGCAAGACCCCGATTGTCGATCTTGCGGAGCTTGATCAGATGGGCTTTGGCCTGGTGCTTTATGCGAATGTCGCGTTGCAGGGGGCGTTGAAAGGCATGTCGGATGCGTTGAGCCTGTTGAAGCAGGATGGACGGATGGATGAATCCGGGCCGGTGGCGAGTTTCGAGCTTCGGCAGTCCTCGGTCCTGAAAGACCATTACGACGCGCTGGAGGCACGCTACGCGGAGGACTGAGCGGTTTCGCCATAGGGTGACAAGGACCCAAGACCGCCTGCGTTGACACCGCTTGGCGGTGTTGCGACAGTTGCGGCTGAACAGACCGACCAGGCCCCCCGAATGACCCAAAAATCAAGAGTCTCCGCGCCGATCCCGGGTCGGCGCAGCCTGAGGGAAGGCGGCTTGGGGTGAACGACATTGTCGAAGGCCTCGCCGCCGCGTTCTGGTTGATCGTCACGGCAGATGCAGAGCTGATTGAGATCAGCCTCCGCTCGCTCCAGGTGACACTGACAGCACTTCTGATCGCTGGTCTGATTGGCTTTCCCCTTGGCGCCTGGCTTGCGGTGCAGCGGTTCCGCTATCGCCGGGCAACCATCGCGGTTTTGAACGCGCTGATGGGGTTGCCGCCGGTGGTTGTGGGGCTGATTGTCTATATCCTGCTGTCGCGATCCGGGCCGTTTGGGGTCTTTGGCCTTCTCTTCACGCCAACCGCGATGATCATCGCCCAGGTGATCATCATCACGCCGCTTGTGGCCTCCATCACCCATCAGGCGATGCGGGAGCTATGGGCGGAATATCACGATCTTTTAATCTCGCTTCACGCTACGAAATGGCAGCGCATCTGGACGTTGATCTGGGATGGGCGCCGGGCGCTTCTGACCGCGGCTTTGGCTGGGTTTGGGCGCGGAATAGGCGAAGTTGGCGCAATCATGATCGTGGGCGGGAATATCGACAATGCGACCCGGGTTCTGACCACGGCCATCGCCTTGGAGACCGGGCGAGGGGATTTCGCGCTGGCCCTCGGGCTGGGCTTTGTCCTGATCGCGCTGGCGATAGGGGTCAGCGTCGTGACCCATTGGCTGGGCCGGACCGAGCGGGAGGGGCGCTGGTGACCTCGATCCTGCCCATCACGCTCACAGGCGCTGAGGTGCGGCGCAAAGGGCGGACGATCCTGGGGCCCGTTAATCTGACCCTAGAGGGGCAGGGGCTGACCATTGTTCTGGGCCCGAATGGCGCGGGCAAGACGACGCTTCTGAAGGCGCTTCATGGGTTGGAGCGGTTAAGTTCGGGCCGCTTGTCGCAAAATCTGCCGCCCGAGGCCGCGCGTACGCGCCAGGCCTATGTGTTCCAAATTCCCATCGTCCTGCGCCGAAGCTTGCGGCAGAACCTGGCCTATCCGCTCCAGTTGCAGGGGGTGGCCAAGGCGGAGATTGCCGAGCGGGTGGAGGCTTGGGCGGCGCGGATCGGGTTGGACCACCTTTTGGACAGCCAAGCGACCCGGCTTTCGGGTGGTGAGCGACAGAAACTAGCCCTGGCCCGGGCGCTGATCTCGGGTCCCGATCTGCTGTTTTTGGATGAGCCCTGCGCCTATCTCGATGGCCGGTCAACGCGCGAGATTGAGGCGATCCTGACCGAGGCGCGGGATGCGGGGACGCGGATTGTGATGGCCACCCATGATTTGGGCCAAGCGCGGCGTCTGGCGACCGAGGCGATCTTTGTTCTTGGCGGGAAAATCCACGATAGAGGCCCCGCGCCCGGCTTTTTCGCCAACCCAAACCGCCCGGAAACCCGGGCCTATTTCGACGGAGATATCATCGAATGACTGTGCGGCTTCTGACGATCTTGACCGCGATTTGGTTGGCCGGGGTTGCCCAGGCAGAGACCATGCGGATGGCGGTGACAACCTCGTTCCATAATTCGGGGCTAAGCGATGTCCTCTTGCCCGCGATTGAAGAGGATCTGGGGCTTGAGGTGCAGCTTTTGGTTGTGGGGACGGGTCAGGCAATCCGGCTGGGCGAGGCGGGCGATGTGGACGCCATTCTGGTCCATTCCCGAACCGCGGAGGAGGCATTTGTCACCGGCGGCTACGGCACGCACCGCCGCGAGATTATGTATAACGATTTCGTTCTGATCGGCCCGTCGGATGATCCAGCGGGGAGCGCGGGGGCGGAGACGGCGGCGGGGGCCTTGCAGATGATTGCAGAGGCGGAGGCCGCCTTTGTCAGCCGCGGCGACGACAGCGGGACCCATAAGGCAGAGTTGGCGATTTGGGACAGCGCGGGGCTTGGGCCCGAAGGCTTTGGCCGCTGGTACAACGCCGTTGGGGCCGGGATGGGGGCCAGTCTGAATACCGCGGCGGGGCTCGACGCCTATATCCTGTCGGATCGGGCAAGTTGGTTGAATTTCGGCAATCGCGGGGAGCTCGCGATCCTCTTTGAGGGCGATCCGGCGCTCTTCAATCAATATGCCTATCTGCCGGTGAACCCGGATCGGCACCCGCATGTCGAGGCGGAGCACGCTGCGGCGCTGGAGAATTGGCTGACAAGCCCGCGCGCGGCGACGTTGATCGATGGGTATGAGATCGGGGGCGAGGGGTTGTTTGTGTTCAATGCGGTGGGGGAGTGAAGGGGAAGGTGATCCGCGTCGGTATGATGATCTTGGTCGCCCAGTTGGACGTCACGCCGAACGCCGGTCTTTCTACGTCCCCCGCCCGGAATCAAGCCGAAGGCGCCGGGCATCGACAGGCCGCCCGGGCGGTCTGGCGATTTGGCTGAGTCTGGGTGCGGAGATTGGAGCGAGGAGGGGCTTGGCGGGGATAAAGCGCTGCCGCTCAATCGTAAGATCGCCAGCCCTCGGCCTGTCGATGCCCGGTTTGTGCCGCGCTTTGGGCGAGGCAAGCCCAATTAGCCTCGCCCAATACCGTCGGCATCTCTTACCTAAGCCGCCTTCGCTTCGGGCCCAAACCGCCCATAGAAGCTCTGCCCTTTCTTCGCCATATCGCGCAAGACGTCCGGCGTGGTGAACCGGTCGCCATAAGCCTCGGTCAGCGCATCACAGCGCTCAGTCGCATATTCCGCACCCAGAATGTCGAGCCAAGAGAACGGGCCACCCGACCAAGGCGCAAAACCCCAACCCAGGATCGCGCCGACATCGCCCTCGCGGATATCCATCAGCACGTCTTCTTCCAGAGCACGGACGGCTTCCAGCACCTGCACGAAGAGCAACCGGTGCTGGACCTCGGTCAGATCGGGTTGCTCCTCGGCCACCGGAAACTTCTCGCTCAAACCGTCCCACAACCCCTGGCGTTTGCCCTTCTCGTCATAGGCATAAAACCCGGCATTGGATTTCCGGCCCAACCGGCCCTCATCCGCCATCCAGAAGATCACCTCATCCGAGGTGTCGTCATAAGCCTCGCCCATCGCGGCCTTGGTGGCCTTGGCGATCTTCACGCCCAGATCGATGGAGGTTTCGTCAGTCAATTGCAGCGGCCCAAGGGGCATGCCCACCAGCTTCGCGGCATTCTCGATCAAGGCGGGCGCCACACCCTCCTTCACCATACGGATGCCTTCGTTGATGTAAGGGATGATGCAGCGGTTGGCGTAGAAGAACCGCGCATCGTTGACGACAATCGGCGTCTTGCGGATTTGGCGCACGAAATCGAGCGCTTTGGCCACCGCCACATCGCCGGTTTGCTTCCCTTTGATGATCTCCACCAGCATCATCTTGTCGACGGGAGAGAAGAAATGGATGCCGATGAACTGCTCGGGCCGGGCGGAGGCTTTGGCCAATTCCGTGATCGGCAAAGTTGAGGTGTTGGTGGCGAAAATCGCGTCCGCGGGGATCACGGCCTCGGCCTTGGCGGTGACCTCGGCTTTCACGCCCACATCCTCAAACACCGCTTCGACGATCAGATCGCAGCCCTCCAGTGCGGCATAATCGGTGGTGGGCGTGATCCGGCCCAAGACTTGCGTCTTTTTCTCTTCGGTCACGCGTTTGCGCTGAATGCCTTTGTCGAGCAGGCCTTCGGAATAGGCTTTGCCTTTCTCCGCGGCCTCTTGGGCATTGTCGATCAGCACCACCTCGATCCCGGCATTGGCCGAGGCATAGGCGATCCCGGCCCCCATCATGCCTGCGCCCAGAACGCCCACCTTCTTGACCTTTTGGTCGTCCACAGCAGGGCGGTTCGCGCCTTTCTCCAATGCCTCTTTATTGATGAAAAGCGAGCGGATCATGGCCGATGACGAGGGGTTCATCAGCACGGAGGTGAACCAGCGCGCCTCGATTTGCAGCGCCGTGTCGAAGGGCACCAATGCGCCTTCATAGACCGCCGAGAGGAGCGCCTTGGCCGCCGGATAGACACCTTTGGTCCGCCCGTTGATCATGGCGCTCGCGCCCACGAAGGTCATGAACCCTGCGGGGTGATAGGGCGCGCCGCCGGGCATTTTCCAGCCCTTTTGATCCCATGGCTTCACGATATCGGCGTCGCCCGCGGTCAAGACCCACTCTTTGGCCTTCGCCAGAAGTTCATCCGCGGGCACAACTTCATCAATCAGTTGCGCCGATTTCGCTTTGGCTGGATTGAGGCTGCGGCCTTCCAGAAGCACGGGCGCCGCGGCCATGGCACCGACCATGCGGGAATAGCGCATGGTGCCGCCGCCGCCCGGGAAGATGCCGACGAGGATTTCAGGCAGGCCGATCTTGGCTTTGGGATTGTCGGCCATGAAACGGCGATGGCACGCGAGCGCAATTTCGGTTCCGATCCCCATACAGGTGCCGGTGATGGCGCAGGCCACGGGTTTGCCGCCTTTATTGGTCTTGGGGTCCATCCCGGCACGTTCCAACCGGCGCAGGATGCGATGGCCGTTCATGGTAAAATCGAAAAGACCCTGGGCCGGATCATCGCCCGACTCCTCGCGGATTTTGGCAAGCGTGTTGAGATCCATGCCGCCGGCAAATGTCTCTTTGCCAGAGGTGATGACGATCCCCTTCACAGCCTCGTCCCCAAGCGCGTCATCGATCAGCGTCTCGACGGTGGCAAAGGCCTCCCGCGTCAGCACATTCATCGATTTGTCTTTCACATCCCAGGTGATGACAGCGACGCCATCGGCGCCTTTTTCCATCGTGAAATCAGTCATGTCGGTCCTCTTTTCTGTCTCTGTCGCAGGGCCTTTGGCTTTGCGCCATTGGCACCCGGCGGATGTCTTTCAACCTGTTGGGGATCGGGGCCTTGCCAATCCCTTTGCCTTTGGGGCCGCGCATCAGGCGGTCCCGCTTTCCAAAACCTCGCCGTTCCGATCCGTCAGGACCCAATGGCCGTCGGCGTCACGCCGCCGGGCCCGGCCAAGGTCCGGGTAATGCACGACATCGCCTTTCGCCCGCGTTCCGACGACCAGATATTGGCAGGGCGCGTCCGAGCGGTTGTGGAGCATATGGCCATTGGCTTCCCCCGCCTTCCAGGTCACCGCATCGCCGGGTCGAAGTGGCGTCTCGCCGGTCTCTTCAATCAGCACAGCCTCGCCCGCGACCATCCAAAGGAACTCATCCTCTGCCTCATGCCAATGCCGGTCAGAGGAGCGTGCGCCGGGCGCCAATGTCTCCAAGGCAACCCCGAATTGGGTCAGCCCACCGGCATCGCCCAAGGCCAGCCGTTCATAGCCGCCGAGCGCATCTTCCCCGCGGCTGACGACGTGCTCGGGCAGATCGCGGATATCAATCTTCGGCATCATCACCCCCGGGGTCTTTTGCGGTGTCTTCCGGCAGCTCGGCATGGGGCGGGACCTTTGGCATCAAAACGGGCCAGGTCACATTGGCAATGGCATTGACCGAGGCGGCAACGCGCCAAACACCACCCTGCCGCTCAAACACAAACCGGTTGGGGTAAGGCGGCACCAGGTGGTTGGCGTTGTGCAGGATATGGGTTGTGTGCTCCCCGGAAATCCGGTCGGGGCCATCAAACTCGGCGTGATCGACGAGGCGGATATAATTCGTGACCTTGTGGGCCTTCAGCGAGTCCGAATAGCCCTGAAAGCTGCGCCTCAGCTCCTCTTCATTCTCCATCGTCAATGTGCCTGAGAGGGTCTGCATCACATGGGGCAGCATGATATGGGGCAGGAATTTCTCGAAATCGCCTTCCAACAGCGCATCCGACAGGATGTCCAGAAGCTCCTGATAGATATCGGTCGCGGAACTCATGACGTCCGATCCCGACCGCGCATGAAGCGCGGGCTGACGACGGTGCAGGTCTTGTTTTCCACATGGGCGCGCAGCTCGGTGGCCATCCAGTGCCCGTCCACCCGCTCCATCACCATGTCATTCACATAAGGCTCAATCACATAACGCCCGCCACGCAGGATATAGGTCCGGTGCTTGCCGGTGATCCGATCGGGGTTATCCGGGTCGACCTCAGCCTCTGTGCAGATGCGGTGATAGTCCAAGGCCCCCATGCGTTGCAGATACGCCCGAAAATCTTCGACCACGGCGCAAAGCTCCTCCGCCGTTCTGACGAGCATGCCTGCATCGGCGGTGTACATCTGATTGGGCAATTTGAGATGCTGAAGCACGGTGGCACAGTCCTTGGTCCAGACCGCGCGCGAGACGATATCGAGGTTCAACTGATAGATCTCGCGCGCATCCGTCATATGGGTTCAGACCCTTTCGATGATCGTCGCCGCCCCCATCCCTGAGGCAACGCAAAGCGTCGCAAGACCGGTGCCTTTGCCGGTCCGCTCCAATTCATCCAGAAGCGTCCCCAAGATCATCGCACCCGTGGCCCCAAGCGGGTGCCCCATGGCGATCGCCCCCCCATTCACGTTGACCTTATCATGATCGGCGTCAAAGGCTTGCAGGAAACGCAAAACGACGGAGGAGAAGGCTTCGTTCACCTCGACGAGGTCGATATCGCCGATCTCCATCCCGGCCTCAGACAGGATCTTCTGGGTCGCGGGCACAGGACCCGTCAGCATGATCGTGGGATCGGTGCCGATCTTGGTTGTCGCTTTGATCCGCGCCCTCGCGGTCAGCCCGTATTCCTCCCCAAAGGCTTTGTTACCGATCAGAACCGCTGCGGAGCCATCAACAATGCCCGAGGAGTTGCCCGCATGGTGCACGTGATTGATCGCCTCCAGATGCGGGTATTTCATCAGGGCCACCTGGTCGAAGCCCGGCATGACCTCTCCCATCTCTTTGAAGGAGGGGTTAAGCGCGCCAAGCGCCTGCATATCGGTGCCCGGGCGCATATATTCATCGCTGTCGAGGATCGTCAGACCGTTCTGATCCTTGACCGGAACAACGGATTTTGCGAAACGCTCCTCTTCCCAGGCCTTCGCGGCGCGGTTCTGGGATTCCACCGCATAGGCATCCGCATCATCGCGGGAGAAGCCGTATTCGGTGGCGATGATATCGGCGGCGATGCCTTGGGGGACGAAATAGGTGTCCATGGCAATCGAGGGGTCGACAGCGATTGCCGCGCCGTCGGATCCCATGGCGACCCGGCCCATCATCTCCACCCCGCCGGCGATATAGGCATTGCCAGCACCGCCCCGCACCTGGTTCGCGGCGAGGTTCACGGCCTCTAGCCCACTGGCGCAGAAGCGGTTGATGGCGAGGCCGGGGATCGACTCGTCGAGGTCCGAGGCCAGAACAGCGGTCCGCGCCAGACAGCCGCCTTGTTCACCCACTTGCGTGACATTGCCCCAGATCACGTCTTCGACCGCATGGCCATCGAGATTGTTCCGCTCTTTCAGGCTGTTAAGCGTGAAGGCCGACAGACGTGCCGAGGTCACCTCATGCAGGCTCCCATCTTTGCGGCCTTTGCCGCGGGGGGTGCGGATTGCGTCGTAGATATAGGCGTCGGTCATCATGTCTGCTCCCGTGTGTCTTGGCCCACGGTTGGCGCGGGCAGAAGGTCATAAGGGTGTTTCCAGCCGGGCGTTGCCGCGATGCGGTCCAGCCAGCGGTCGATATTGGGGTAATCGGCCCGGTCGAAACTGAAAGGTTCGGGGTAATAGAGATAACCCGCGCAAGAGATATCGGCGCAGGTCAGGTGATCTGTCGCCAGCCAATCGCGGCTGGCAAGCTCCCCATCGAGCACGGTCAGCGACGCTTTCAGGCGCCCGGAGAGAAATCCGATGGCCCCGGGGTCGCGTTTGTCTTCCGGGATGAAATTCATCAGGAATCGAAGCGGCCCGGCCATGCCCGAGACTTTCTGATTGTCGAAAATCGTCCAGCGCAGGATGTCGCGGGCCTCCGCCGGGGTGTTGCCGCCAAGCTTGCCCGTGGTCTCCATCACCCAATGCTGGATCACACCCGATTGGGTGAGGGTTTCTGTGCCGGTGTCCAAAACCGGGACCTCGCCCATGGGGTTCAAAGCGCGGAATTCGGGCGCGCGGGTTTCGCCGTTGAAGAAATCGACAAAGCGCGCCTCCCACGGCACGCCGGCCAATTCGAGCGCCAGCGCGGCTTTGTAGGCGTTTCCGCTTTCGGCGAAGCAGTAGAGGGTAATGGTCATGGGCGAACACTTTCGATATCGGTGATGTTGAGCCGCGTTTCCAGGCTCACAAACCCGTCCGGCAGATCGAAAATGACCGTCACCGGGCACCATCTGTCGCCGCAGGGGCGGTCCCATTCGGTGGCGTCGAAAGGTGAGGGCGGCGAAACCAGTGCCGGGCGTGATGCGCGGACCAGCGAGAGGGTGTAAGGCAGCCAATCGTCGAGAAAAAGCGCCATTCCGGTCTGCCGGTCCTCTGGAAAGGCGGCCGCAGCGCGCCATTCCAACCTGCAATTCATGCGCGTTTCCCCGGGGCTCAGCCAAATCGTTGGGTGCCCGTTGTCCTCATCCGCGTCGATCGACCCGGTGGGCGACAAGACCTGGGGCCCGTCGGTGGCAGGCTGGATTTCTCCAAAGAGGTAGGGAGACTGCGCATAGGCCGCGAACCCCGGTGGCATCACGTCATCAAGCGGCGCGCCGCGTTCCAGCCCCAGGCAGACATTGCGAAACATCCTGAGAATGAGGATCAGCCCCAACTCATGGCTGACCGGCTGAGCCACGGTCCCATGCCGGTCCGTGCTCAGATCCGCATAGCCCTGAACATCGGCAAAGATCTCTGCCGCGCGGGGGTGCGGCTCCGGGCCCGGCCCGGCCGATCCAAACTCAAAGGAACTCTGGCCGTGGGCCGGAACGGCAAGCGCAAGCACTAAGGCAGGTGCCAGACCGCGCAACATCACCGTTTCCGCTCTTCAAGCTCGGAGTTGAAGATGCGGATGCGGGCCACGAAATTCTCCTCATTGATCACGCTTTTCCAGTTCTCGAACAGGAAAGACAGGAACTCCCCTTCATCCAGCCCGGCGTCCTCCGACAGTTTCCGCATCCGGCGGAATGCATCCTCACTCATCGCCAGGTTCGGGCGGCGGGTCAGGCGAAGGCGTTTGGGCATGTCCTAATCCTTCCCGTTTGGCGCTCAGAAATTCGCGGCGTCCAGCGCCATGACCGGCTCGGCCCCGGTCTGGATGCGGGCCAGATGGGTCGCGGTCATCGGCAGTTGCCGCTTCATGTAGAACCGCCCGGTGGCCAGCTTGGTCTCATAGAAGTCGGGATCGGAGGTGCCTCCGTCAAGCGCCGCTTGGGCGGCTTTCGCCATCTGCGCCCACATCAGCCCCAGGCAGACATGCCCAAAGAGATGCATGAAATCGTAAGAGCCCGAGAGCGCATTGTTGGGGTTCTTCATGCCTTCGGCCATGAAATACATCCCCGCCGCTTGCAGGTCTTTCGACGCGGCTTTGAGCGGATCGAGGAAATCGGCCTTCAGCGCCTCATCGCCTTCATTCTCTTTGATGAAGCCCTTCACCAGGTCGAAGAAGGCCAGGACATGTTTGCCGCCGTCTTGGGCCAGCTTCCGGCCCACAAGGTCCAGCGCCTGCACCCCGTTTGCGCCTTCATAGATCATCGCGATCCGCGCATCCCGGGTGAACTGCGACATGCCCCATTCTTCGATATAGCCGTGGCCGCCATAGACCTGTTGGGCCTGAACGGTCATGTCATAGCCCTTATCGGTCAGGAAGCCTTTGATGACCGGCGTCAGAAGCGAAATCAGCCCGTCCGCATCGGCATCCTTGCCCCGGTGCGCCCGGTCGATCAGGGTTGCGCCCCACAGAAGGAAGGCGCGGCCGCCCTCAGCAAAGCTTTTCTGCTCCATCAGGCTGCGGCGGATATCGGGGTGCACGATCAGCGGATCTGCGGGACCGTCGGGGTTTTTCACGCCCGTGACATCGCGCCCTTGCAGCCGGTCCTTGGCGTAATCGAGCGCGTTCTGGAACGCGACCTCGGCCTGGGCCAGGCCTTGCATCCCCACACCAAGCCGCGCCTCGTTCATCATCGTGAACATGGCGCGCATGCCTTTGTGCTCTTCCCCTAAGAGATACCCGGTCGCCTCGTCATAATTCATCACACAGGTGGAATTGCCGTGGATGCCCATCTTCTCTTCGATCTTGCCGCAGGCAACCCCGTTGCGCGCCCCAAGCGATCCATCCTCATTCACCAGGAATTTCGGCACGATGAAAAGCGAGACGCCTTTGATCCCCTCGGGCGCGCCGGTGATCTTGGCCAGGACCAGATGCACAATGTTCTCGGCCATGTCGTGCTCACCCGCCGAGATGAAGATCTTCTGACCGGTGATCTTATAGGAGCCATCACCCTGGGGCTCGGCCTTCGTGCGCATCATGCCAAGGTCGGTGCCCGCATGAGGCTCGGTCAGGTTCATGGTGCCGGTCCAATCGCAGGAGACCATGTTCGGCAGATAGGTGTCTTTCTGCTGATCAGTGCCATGGGCCAGAATGGCCGAGGCCGCGCCGTGGGTCAGGCCCTGATACATGGTGAAGGCCTGGTTTGCGCCCGAGAACATCTCACCCACAGCGGTCCCGATCACCACCGGCATATTCTGCCCACCATATTGCTCCGGCATATCCAGCCCAGGCCAGCCACCTTCTTTCATCTGCTCAAAGGCGTCTTTGAAGCCCGTGGGCGTCCGCACCACACCGTTTTCCAACACGCAGCCCTCGGTATCGCCGACGACATTCAAGGGCGTCAGCACCTCTGAGGCGATCTTGCCCGCTTCCTCCAGCACCGCGGCGGTGAAATCCGGTTCGATCTCGTCATAGCCGGGCACATCCTGGCCGGTGACGTTCAGCACCTCATGCAGCAGAAATTGCATGTCTTTGGTGGGGGCGGTGTAGCGGGGCATCTTCTGTTCGTCCTTCTGAGGCGTTGGCGTCTTTGGGGCGGCTTATTCGGCGGCGTCTTTATGACCGGTGATATGTGTCAGCATGTCTTCGACCAGACTGATCTGCGATTTCAGATCATTGATGGCGAGGTCCAGTTCCGCGCGTTGGCGTTCCATGTCGGCCAGCCGTTCGGCAGCGACGTCCAGCGTGCGGCTGAGCTGCGTCGCCTGTTGGTCGCCCGCATAATAGAGGTCGAGCAACTGCCGGATTTCCTCCAGCGAAAAGCCGAAGCGCTTCCCGCGTAGGATCAGCTTTAACCGCGCCCGGTCGCGCCGGGTGAAAAGGCGCTTTTGCCCTTCGCGGATCGGAAACAGCAGCTCTTTGGATTCGTAGAAGCGCAAGGTGCGGGGGGTTACGTCGAACAGGTCGCACATCTCACGGATGGTCATCGTATCTTGGGTCATCGGCTCATTCGCTTGCGTCACAGATCGGGTCTTTCCCGGAATTGCGGATTCGGATCGCCTTCTACAAGAGAAGCTTACGTTGACGTAAATGGAACGTCACGTCACTTTTCCGTTGACGAAAGGTTACCGAAGCTGACGCGACGTCAGACGCAATTTTGTGAGGTGGTGATGGGTGTCCGCCAGACGCGGATCAGGAGGCCGAGCCAGCCGTTGCATCGCGGAGCGATCTCAACTCGGCGATGACCTCGTCCAGCTCTCTGCGGCGCTGGTCCAGTTCCTCCAATTGCCGGTCGGCCATCTCGAGCCAAGCCTGGTTCTGGGTGTCGCCTTCGGGGTCAGCGTCATAAAGCTCCAGCCATTGCCGGATTTCCTCCAGCGAAAAGCCGAAGCGGCGGCCGCGGAGGATCAGGGTCATCCGGGCGACCTCTCGCGCGCCATAAAACCGGGCGCGGCCTTCGCGCTCGGGCGCCAGAAGTTCGATATACTCATAATGGCGCAAGGTCCGGGGCGTGACCTCGAACCGCGCACACATCTCTTTGAAATTCAGCCTCTCCTGGGCCATGGCCGTCCTCGAATGGTCTCATGACGCGACGTTATTTTTGCATGAGGGCCGCGCGGAATGCAAAGCCCTGTTGCCCCTTGCCTTCCGGGACAGGGCGCGGGAAAGCTGGTGTATGGGCGCCCTTTGCCCGGCTTGAAACGTGACGGATTGAGACAGCCATGACGCAACAGGACAAGGCCCGCATCGCCCGACAATTCATTGAGGCGATCCCGTTCTCCAAAGCTCTGCAAATGCAGTTGGATGAGATGGGCGACGGGATCGCGGTGATCTCCATGCCTTATGATGATCGGCTGGTGGGGGATCCGAAGACCGGCGTGATCCATGGCGGCGCGGTGTCGGCCTTAATGGACACATGCGGCGGGGCCGCGGTGATGAGCCATGCCGAGGCGCCCGTGGGCAGCGCGACAATTGATCTGCGGATCGACTATATGCGCCCGGCGACGCCCGGGCAGCGGATCACGGCGCGGGCGGAGTGCTATCACATGACCCGCAGCGTCGCCTTCGTGCGCGCCCAGGCCTTCGACGCGGACGAGACACGCCCCGTGGCCGCCGCAACAGGGACCTTTACGGTCGAACAGGCCAAAGACGCGGAGGTGCGTCCATGAGCCGCCCGCGCCCGGAGCCTGTTCATCTGGTCAAACAGCGGCGCGATGCGGCGCTGGCCGCACTGGTCGGGGGTGTGCCCTATATCGCCATGATGGGGATCAGCTTTGACCGCCGGGGGGATGAGCTGACCGCCGTTCTGAACTATGACGACAAGCTGATCGGCAATCCGCTTCTGCCCGCGCTTCATGGTGGCGCGACGGCCTCGTTTCTGGAGACGGCGGCGATTGTGGAATTGAGTTTTCAGCTTCTCTGGGATGAGATCGAAAACGGGCGGCTCGACGCTGACAGCCTGACGCCCGAGACCTTGCCGCGCCTGCCGAAAACCATTGATTTCACGGTGGATTATCTGCGCTCGGGCCTGCCGCGGGATGCGTATGCGCGGGCGCGGGTGAACCGGTCTGGCCGGCGCTATGCCAGTGTGCATGTGGAGGCCTGGCAGGACAATCGCGACCGGCTGTTTGCCCAGGCCACAGGCCATTTCCTGATGCCCGCGCGGCCCGGATAGGGATGCAATCCACCACGGACCCGGCCCAGCCCCTCAGCCACCGCCGGGTTCTGAAAATCGCGCTGCCCATTGTCCTGTCGAACGCGACCGTCCCGATCCTGGGCGCCGTCGATACCGGTGTGGTCGGCCAGATGGGGGAGGCCGCGCCGATCGGCGCCGTCGGCATCGGGGCGATCATCCTGACCTCGGTCTATTGGATTTTCGGCTTCTTGCGGATGGGGACAGTGGGCCTGACAGGCCAAGCGCTCGGCGCGGGTGACGGGGCAGAGGTCTCGGCCATCCTCTCCCGGGTTTTGATGATTGCGGGGGTTGCGGGGGCGGCTTTGATCCTCTTCCAGGACGCGATCTTCTGGGCCGCGTTCCAGATCGCGCCGGCAAGCGCTGAGGTGGAGGGGCTGGCCCGGGATTACATGGCGATCCGCATCTTCTCCGCCCCCGCGGCGATTGGGATCTACGGGTTGACCGGCTGGCTGATCGCGCAGGAGCGCACAACCGGCGTCTTGGTCCTGCAACTGGGGATGAACGGCCTCAATATCGGGCTGAGCCTCCTGTTTGTTCTGGGGTTTGGCTGGGGTGTCGAAGGTGTGGCCCTTGGTACCTTCCTGTCGGAATGGGTTGGGTTTGCGATCGGGATGTGGCTTTGCCAAAACGGGTTCCGCGGCACGGCCTGGCGGGATTGGAGCCGGGTCTTTGACCGGGTGCGGCTTTGGCATATGGCCACGGTCAACACTGATATCCTGATCCGCTCAGTGATCCTGATGGCGGGGTTCACCTCATTCTTGTTTATCGGGTCGGATTTCGGGGATGTGCCGCTCGCGGCCAATCAGATCCTGATCCAGTTCATGTATATCACGGCTTATGCGATGGACGGGTTCGCCTTTGCCGCGGAGGCGCTGGTGGCCCAAGCCTTCGGGGCGAAAGACCGGGCAGGGGTTCGGCGAAGCTCTGGCATGACAAGCGCGTGGGGCCTCGCGGTTTGCGCTGGGATGGCGCTTGGCTTTGCGCTGATCGGCGGCTGGATGATCGATGTGATGACAACGGCAGAGGAGGTGCGGGTCGAGGCGCGGGTCTATCTGCCGTGGATGGTGGCGGCACCCTTGATCGGCTGCGCGTCTTGGATGCTGGACGGGATTTTCATCGGCGCCACGCGCAGCCGGGATATGCGGAATATGATGGTCCTGTCGGGTTTGATCTATGTGGTCGCGCTGTGGCTCCTAATCCCACCCTTTGGCAATCACGGGCTTTGGGCGGCGCTGCTGATCTTCTTTGCAGCACGAGGGGCGACTTTGGCGGCGCGTTATCCGGCGTTGGAGCGGGCGGCGGGGTAGGGGCGCGTTTTCTTGCAAGAAAACGGGCCGGAATTTTGCAAAATTCCGTTTGCTTTGGGCAAGGGGCGCTCCCGCCCCATTCGGCCTTTGGCCTGCATGGGTTGGGCGTGGCGCGGCTTTGCCGCGCGGGTGGCGGTTTTTCTTTGGCCGTGGTGCCGGGTTTTGCGGGTGGGGATTTTCTGCCGAGAGGCCATTTGCGGGCAAGTCTGCCGCAAACAGGCCTGTCCGATTGTCGCGGTGTGAGTCGCGCCCCGCGTCAAGGACAAGCCGCTTCGCGGTCAGCTTCGCTGATCCTTGACCCGGGCCCCGACTCACGGGGCTTTGGGCCGCCTCCGGCGGGCGTATTTGGGGAAAGATGAAGAGGTCAGAGCCAGCTATTGCAGTCGGTGCCGATGGCGGCGGCGATGTTGGCATGGCCGTCTTGAGTGAGGAGATGGTCGAGATCGTGGGCAATTCGGGCGGCGAGGCTGAGCCCGCCATAGACAAGCCCGGTATAGAGCTGCACGGCGGACGCGCCGGCTTTTATTTTCGCGTAAGCCTGTTGGGCGGAGGCCACGCCGCCCACGCCGATCAGGGGCAGTTGGCCTTGGGTCAGGTCCGAGAGCCGCGCGAGGACGCGGGTGGACCGCTCGAAAAGCGGTTGACCGGAAAGACCGCCTTTCTCCTCCCGGTGGCGGCTTTGGAGGCCGGTCCGGTCAAGCGTCGTGTTGGTGGCGATGATCCCAGAGAGGCCGGAAGTCAGCGCCACCTCGGCCACGTCCTCAAGCTCTGCGTTGCTCAGATCGGGGGCGATCTTTAGGAAGACGGGGACCGGGGTGATGAGCGCGGCGCGGGCCTCCATCACACCCGCCAGAAGCGCCGATAACGCGGCTTTGCCCTGGAGGTCGCGCAGGCGTTCGGTGTTGGGCGACGAGACATTGACGGTGGCGAAATCGATATGCGGGCCACAATGGGTCAAGACGGCGGCGAAATCGGCGGCGCGGTCAGCGCTGTCTTTGTTGGCGCCGAGATTGAGGCCAATGGGAACGGTGCGGGGGCGGGCCGCGAGGCGGGCGGCAATCACCTCCATCCCCTCATTGTTGAAGCCGAAGCGGTTGATTGCGGCTTGATCCTCGCTCAGCCGGAAGAGGCGCGGCCTTGGATTTCCCGGCTGCGGGCGCGGGGTGGCGGCGCCGACCTCCAGGAACCCGAACCCGGCTTGGGCGAGGGGCTGAAGGGCTTCGGCATTTTTGTCGAACCCCGCCGCAAGCCCGATGGGGTTGGGCAGGGTCAGCCCGGCGATTTCGGTCTGCAAGCGGGGTGAGGTCACGGGGCCGGGGTGTGCCGTTAGCCCGGATTTCAGCGCAGTGATGGCGAGGGTATGCGCCCGCTCCGGGTCCATCCGGTGCATGAGCGCCAGGCCAAGCCGTTCCAGCATCAGGCCAAATCCTCAGGGAAGATGTGTTGGCCGTTTTCGAGCGGGAGAGGTTTGTGCCAAACCACCTGATCCAAACGCAGCGGCCCGTAGAGATGCGGGAAGAGCGCGCCGCCGCGGGACGGTTCCCATTTCAGGGCGCCGCCCAAGGTCTCCGCGTCATAGGCCAGCAGGAGCAAGCCCTCGACGCCCGCGAAATGCTTCGCAGCGGTCTCGGCGGCTTCGCCGGCGGTCGAGAAATGCACATAGCCATCGGTGATATCGATAGGCGCGCCTAAGGTCTCGCCCGCCTCTTGCAAAGCGGTCCATTCCTCTGGCCGCAGGATTTTGTAGATCAGCATGGCCCCTCCTGACCCGCGCGCCGACCCCCCGTCAAGTGTCACCACGGCGTCACGCAATTCGCTTTACTTGCCCCGGGCGGCCCGCCAATCTGCTCGGGTCAATAACAAACGGGGAGTTTTCATCATGCTCGCGAGAATTCTAGGCTCGACCGCGATGCTGGGGGCCTTGGCCATGGCCGCGCCCGCCGCTGCCGAGACCACATTGCACATCCTTCATATCAACGATCTGCACAGCCGGATTCAGCCGATCAACCGGTTCGATTCGACCTGTAACGCCGAAGATGACGCGGCAGGGGAATGCTTTGGCGGCGTGGCCCGCGTGGCCACCGCCATCAACGATCTGCGCGCCGAGTTGGCGGGCGAGAACGTCCTGGTCATGGATGCAGGCGATCAGTTCCAGGGTTCGCTGATGTTCACCACCTATCAGGGCGACGCAGCGGCAGAGTTCATGGAAGCCATTGGTTTCGACGTCATGGCCTCAGGCAATCATGAATGGAACAATGGCCCCGCCGGGTTTGCCCGGTTCCTGAACCAGGTCAGTTTCCCAGTGATCGCCGGCAATCTGGATGTGAGTCAGGACGCGGATGTGGGTGAGTTGATCGGCGATACGCTGGTTCTTGATGTGAACGGAATGCAGGTTGGCATCGTCTCTGCCCTTGCCACCGATACGGTGGAGACCTCCAGCCCCGGGCCCAATGTGATCTTCACCGATGAGATCGAGGCCATTCAGCATGACGTGGACGCGCTGACCGAACAAGGGGTCGAGGTCATCGTTGCGCTCACCCATGTGGGCTTGCCCGACGACATCCGGATTGCGGAGGCGGTGACCGGTCTCGACGTGATCGTGGGCGGGCATTCGCACACCTACCTCTCCGCCGATGATCCCGACCGCCAGGGCGCTTATCCCACCTGGATTTCAAACCCCGAAGGCACAATGGTGCCGATTGTCCAGGCCTATGCCTATTCGAAATATCTGGGTCATCTGACCGTGACCTTCGATGATGCGGGCAATGTGGTTTATGCCGATGGCAACACCATGCTGCTCGACGCCTCCGTCACGCCCGATCCGGAAATCGCGGCGCGCGTCGCGGAACTGGCCGGGCCGATTGAAGCGGCGATGGCCGATGTGGTGGGGGAGACCTCCGAATTCATCGAAGGCGACCGCAGCGTCTGCCGCGCCATGGAATGCTCCATGGGCAATCTGGTGGCCGATGCGATGCTGGAACGCGTGCGCGACCAAGGCATCCATGTGGCGATCCAGAATGGCGGGGGCCTGCGTGCGTCCATCGACGCGGGCGAGGTGACCATGGGCGAGATCTTCACGGTGCTTCCGTTCCAGAACACACTGGCGACCTTCCAACTGACCGGCGCGGATATCATCGCCTCACTTGAGAACGGGGTCAGCCAGGTCGAAGACGGGGCCGGGCGGTTCCCGCAAGTGGCGGGGATGCGTTATAGCTGGAACCCCGCTGGTGAGCCGGGCAGCCGCATCACCTCGGTCGAGATCGAAGGGGATGGCGGGTTCGCGGCGATTGATCCGGACGCGACCTATGGCGTTGTCTCCAACAACTTCATGCGCCGCGGCGGCGATGGTTATGCGCTGTTCCGGGATAATGGCCAGAACGCCTATGATTTTGGCCCGGGGCTGGAGCAGGTGGTGGCCGATTACGTCTCGGCGAATTCGCCCTACACGCCCTATACCGACGGACGGGTCAGCGAGGCGCAGTAACCCTCTGACGACACAGATGAAAGGGCCGGTCCAAGGACACTTGGACCGGCCCTTTTGCTGCTATGCAGAAATGTCATGGCGGGCTTCGAAAAGCGTCAATTGTGGATTCCGTTAGCGCTACCATATTGGGGCCATCGAGACACATACATGACTCAAGAAAGGAGCTGCACAATGACCTCGATTATTTCCCGCATGCGCGACGCTGCACAGAAACGTGCGGCCTATTACCGGACCGTGGATGAGATCGAACGGATGCCGCTGGACGTGGCCCTTGACCTCAACATCTACCGGGGCGACGCCCATAAGATTGCCTATAAGGCCGTCTACGGGGCGTAAGGCGTTCCGAGGCGCCATAAGCGCACTTTCCCACCGATGTCGCCCGCACTAGGCTAAGGCCCATGTGCGGGCGTTTTGTTATCAAACATCCAGAAGACGAGATGGCGCGGCTGTTCGAAGGGCTGCCGTCAAACGATGTGCCCGTGGGGCCGAGATACAATATCTGCCCCACGGACACGGTTGGTGTGGTGACATCAGAGGATGGCGCCAGACGTTACCGGGCAATGCGGTGGGGGTTCTTGCCTCATTGGTATAAGTCTGAGACTCAGGGCCCGCTCTTGATCAACGCCCGGTCTGAAACGATTGCCGAAAAGCCTGCCTTTCGCGCGGCCTGCCGCGCCCGGCGGTGTTTGATCCCGGCGACGGGGTTCTACGAATGGACCAAGGATGACGAAGGCAAGCGCTTGCCCTGGTATATCCATGCGAAAGACGACACCCCCCTGGCCTTTGCCGGTGTTTGGCAAGATTGGGGGCCTGAGGACGCCCGGGCGCCGACCTGTGCCATTGTCACCTGCGCTGCCGGGCCGGAGATGTCGGCGATTCACCACCGGGAGCCTGTGACGATCGCGCAAAAGGATTGGCCGCTCTGGCTGGGGGAGGCGGGCAAAGGGGCCGCGGTTTTGATGACGGCAGCGCCAGACGGGTGGTATGATAGCTTCCGCGTCGACCCCAAGGTCAATTCCAACCGCGCGGAAGGCCCGGATTTGATCCTTCCTTTGGCGGCATAACGGCTAATACCCTTCGACCAAACAGAAAAAAGGGCCGCGAGAAAAGCGGCCCCTTTCAAGTCCAGGGAGGATTATTGTGTGCAGCCTGCTCGATTTTTTGGTCTTTTTGTCGCTGCTATGGAAACGATAGCCAGGAAAAAGGGCGGAAATAAGGCAATCGGAAACGGATCGGCTTGGCACCCGCATCCCTCCGTTCTGCATCCCCTGCCCGAGTAGTGCGCCGAAGGCGCCGGGCATCGACAGGCCGCCCGGGCGGTCTGGCGATTTGGTTGAGTCTGGGTGCTTGGATCGGAGCGAGGCCGGATTTGGCAGGGATAAAGCGCTGTCGCTCAGCCGTTGGATCGCCAGCCCACGGCCTGCCGATGCCCGGCTTGCGTTGCGCAATTTGGCTCCAAGGTTGCTCCCTCAGCGCGTTGAGATCGGATCGCCGCTCAGCCCGCCATCGAACCCGTCCCGCAGGAGACGTCGGCGTGACCCAAGCTCTTCCGGCACGACATAGCCCGCGCGGGCGCGGAACCGTCCGTCATAGGGGCCGAAATAAAGCGTTCGGGCCGCCGCAAAGGGCGCCAGGTTCAGGTCCCGCGCAAAGCTGTGGCCAAGCCCTGCAATTCGGAAGCCCGGGTTCTCGCGCACGGGCTCCAGGAACCCTTCCACCGAAAGCTGGCGCATCCCAACGGGCGCAACCGCAAACCGCCCGCGATCGAGCTGCGCGGCCATGAAACGCGTCCCATCGTGGCGCCCGAAGGCGGTGGCGTATTCGCCTGTTGCCGGGCGGGCAGCGGCCCCGGGGGGCTGAACCGGAACCCCCTCGATCAGGAGCCCCGTCGGCCCGCCCCGTGCCACAACCCCCGCAATCATGTCGGTGCCTTGCGTGACAGCCGGATCGACACGGCTGGCGATCAGACCTGACGGTGACCAGATGCCGCTGACCACAGCCCGCGTGCCGAATGTCAGATCGCCAATCATCCCCGGCTCAGGCCGTACCGGCGCCCCGTTCACCGTAATCGCGCCATCCGGCCCAAGCGCGACAGGCCCAACCAGGGGGTAAGAGAACTGCACGCTGCTCGCCACATAGCGGTCCGCCGACCGGTTCGACAGGATGGTCAGCGGCGCGCCCACGGCGATGTCGCTTTCCGAGATCGGCCCGAAGGGCGACAGGAACTGCGTCGCGCTGGTTAGTTCCACACGCAACCCGTTCACCATCAGGCTGCCGAAATCGGTCAACAGCCCGACGATGCCGGTGCCACCAATCCCGCCTTCAAACGGGTCATTGCTGGCCCGGCTCACAATCGCCGGTGTGGCGACGCAACCGGTCAGCAGGCTGCTGCCCATC
The DNA here is from genome assembly GCA_028279315.1 of Rhodophyticola sp. GTDB lineage: Bacteria > Pseudomonadota > Alphaproteobacteria > Rhodobacterales > Rhodobacteraceae > Rhodophyticola. Next base: position 37,733 of record JANQNZ010000288.1, read on the forward strand.
AAACCCAAGAGATATCTGCGTTTTATCGGCGTCACTGGTTCAGGTTCCTTCAGGGTCGTCTGTCTCGGCTCGGGCGCGATCTTCGCGGTAGAAATAGACGCCAAACCGGTAGCGTTGCGAGTTGTCGGGCGTGTCACGGTCGGCCTGCTGCCGCGCGCCGCTCTCGCGATTGATCTCTTCCAGCATCGTCTGACTTAAGGACCGGGCTTTCTGTTCGATCTGATCGACAGAGCCCTCGGTCAAGCGATTATAGAAGACCGCGCGTTCCAAAAACGGGGGATCCTCGGCCATCAGGTTCTCCGCCGCGGCGGCCAGGTGATCGCCCACATTGGACGCGAAGAAAACGATCTTGTGGTCGGAGGAGGAGGGGCCAAGCACCGCCTCTTCGGCAATCCGGAAAAGCCCATCCTTGCCTTCGGTCACCAGGCTCTGGCGCAGAAGCTCATCCAGCACCGTGCGCGGGCGGATATCGCGGCTGATATCGCGGACCAAAGCCTCGAAATTCGGACCTTCGCCACCGGCGCGGGGCAGGGGCAGGGGGGTGCCGCTCTCGTCTTGGTAATCGGGCCGGGCGAGCCATTGGCCAAGCACCGTGGCAAAGGCGGCGGATTTGCGGCGCGAGGCCTCCCAGGTCTCACCATCATCGGCCAGGATGTCGTGGACATCCCGGCGATGGACCCCGGTCAGCAGGCTGATCCGGCTTTGCGTCGGTGGTTTGTCGTCGAGGCGGAATTCGTCATGCGCCACCTCCACATAGACCTTTTTGAGCAGCCGATAGAAGGCGGGTGCCGTCACCCCACGGGCAATCAGCATCCGCGCCAGGGGCCGCACAAGCCCTTGGAGCACACGCAGGATCGGGTCTGGATCGGTCGCTGCCATGAGGGCGAAAATATGCGCAGTGGAATTTTTTTCCACATATTTCTTGACCGAGGCGGGCACCGCGACATTTCATGGCGTGTAAAAAATACACACGAATCTCTCGTGACCAGTCGCGAGGGGCCCTTAAGATCCAACAGCGAGGAGAAATCACCATGGATCGTCGGACTGTTTTGAAACTTGGCGTGGTCGCGGGCGGCTCGGCCCTTCTGTCGGGCTGCGTCGCCGCCACCGCAACCGGAGAGGCCGATATCGTCGACACCGCCGTCGCCGCAGGGTCCTTCACGACGCTTGTCGCCGCGGTACAGGCGGCGGGGCTGGTTGATACGTTGAAAAGCCCTGGCCCCTTCACGGTGTTTGCGCCCACCGATGATGCCTTCGCGGCCTTGCCCGCGGGGACCGTCGACAGCCTGCTACTGCCGGAAAACCGCGATCAACTGACCAGCATCCTGACCTATCACGTGGTCCCAGGCACCTTCCCGGCCTCCAGCCTGGTCGGCCAGCGCGGGCGTTTGGTGACCGTGCAGGGCCAAGGCCTGCATGTGGACGGCACCAATGGTGTGCGGGTCAACAGCGCGAACGTGATCACGCCAGATGTCTTTGCCTCAAACGGGGTGATCCATGTGATCGACAGCGTGCTTCTGCCAAGCTGATCCAAAGGGCAGGGCGGGCTTCGGCAGCGACCCCGCCGCCCAAAGGCGATGGCCGAGGCGCAGCTCCCCAGGACTGCCTCGGCCATCGCGGGTATCTGCCAAGGGCGCCTATGCGGCGCTCCGTTCCGGTTGGTCCAAATCCGCGGTCCGTTTCGTTCGAAGGAGGATTGTGTCCTCAAGCCGCGCAGCGACCGACCTTTCCGAGGTCACGATCAGCGCCGCCGTACCGCTCGCCGCGAAATGGTCGAGGAGCAAGGACAGCGCTCCGGCGTCAAACCCAATCTCATCCCCATCGATCAACGCCACATCCGGCTTGGACAACAGCCCGCGCGCCAGAAGCACCCGGCTGCGTTCCGAAGCGGTCAGGTTGCGGCGCCCTTCGGCCACCTGGCCGTCCAGCCCGCCAAGCCGCTCGGCTGCCGCGGTCAGATCGGCCTTCTCCAACACCGCCATAATCTCCGCGTCCTTTGGGCTGCGTCCGATGCCAAGCGTCACCTCGCGGCGCAGCGAGCCTCTTAGTGTCGGCGCATGTTGCCCAAGATAAAGGATGCGGCCCGAGCTGAACGCCGCGGGGCGGGCGCCGAGGACGTTGATCTTTCCCTCCTCCGGCGCGTCCTCAAATCCAGCAAGCAGCAGAAGCAACCGGCTTTTGCCGCTGCTTTCCGGCCCGTCGAGGCGCCGCGCCACCCCTTGCGGCAGGGTGAGGTCAATCGGGTGAAGCCCGGGCAAGCGTAGGCCCGACAGCTCAATCGCGGGGGCCGTCGGGTCCGGTTGGGCCTTGGCTATGACCGGCATCCGTGGGGTCGAGAGGGCCGCGTCGAGTTTCCGCGCCGCCACGC
>JANQNZ010000197.1 GCA_028279315.1 Rhodophyticola sp.
CCAAAGCCATCTACCAACCACAGCGGAGCGATCTTATCGAGCCTCTGATTGAGGCTGCCGAAGCCGAGAAGGGCCCCGCGCGCCTGAGGATGGCGGGCGAGGCGGGGCTTCAGCTGTTGCGGATGCTGACACCGAAGCAGGTCGACCGGGCCCGGGCCGAGTTGCAGGGCGCCTTTCCCCTAGAGATCCCCGATGACCTCGATGCGGGATCCGGTCGAGTGTTGCGGCATCTGGCGCGGGGGGCGTTCGACGGGTTCGCCCTGCGCGACGCGATCGCCAAGTCCCCTGATAGATTGGGCGAATTCATCGGCACCAGCGCCAAGTCAGCCGAGGCAATCGCCAAAGCCTGGCTTGCCTATGTCGAGGACCGCTTCGCTGACCAGATTGGCGCCGGGTTCTGGCATGACAACCGGCTGGAATACCGGGCCCGTGCGTCGGCCCGGCGCGGCAAGTCGATCGACATCAAGCTGGCCGCCGATGATCACGCGGGCGGTCGGTTGGAATGGCATGCCTTTGACGTTCTCGAAAATGCGCAGAAAGGGAACGACGCCAAATGGACGAGGCGCAAGACCAACTGGCTGCTGCCGACCCCCATCGCCTATTCAGGCATGCCGGCAGAGAGGTTTTGGGATTTCGAGGATGGTGAGGTTTTCTTCGGCGGCCTGACCTTGGAGAAGACCGACCTCGCCCAGGTGATCCTGACCGAATTCGCCACGGTCTATTCCAACGATTGGTTCATGGTCCCCATCCCGGTCGAGACAGGGACGCTCACCCGGATCATCCAGATGGAGGTCTTCGACACCTTTGGGGAGAAGACGGTGGTCAAAAGCTGCGCCCAGGAAGATGGGCCCAACCGGCCTTGGCGGTTCTTTGAACTCAAGGGTGACCAAGGTCCTAAGCGCGATGCGGCGCCGCTCCTTTATATACCGCGCAGCGTCTCGGGGGGGGATCATTCGCGGCCTGTCGAGGGGGTGACCTTCGTGCGGGACGAAATGGCAAATCTCGCCTGGGGGATTGAGCGGTTCGTGGAAAGTCCTGCGGGGACGACTCTCAACCGCGATCAAGAATGGAAGAAACGCCGCGACGATTTTCCGGCCTATGTCGGCGACGGCGGGATGCCCGAGGCGACGGGCGACACAGAGGTCGATGAAGCGTGGCGGTATCGTTACCTCACAACCGCGCCGCCGCATTGGATCCCGTTTGCGCCAGAGGTCAGCGGAAATCTGGTCACGGGCCGGCTGGTCCGATCGCGTATGGGCGAATGGGACCTTCTTGGCCCCGACAGGGATCGGTTCGCGGGGCCGCAGGGTCGGCTGATGGACCCGACAAAACCCATGACGGTTGAGGAGGAGGAACTGATGCGCGGCGGCATTGACGTCGCCCGCCGCTATGAGAGCGCCCGCACACCCGATGGCCGCTTGTTGATCTGGGCCAGTCGGACCAAGCGCCCGGCCGCGCGCGAACCATCGTCGGGGCGGGAAACCGACGTCATTCAGACGAAGGGGGCAACGTCATGACCGCGCCGTTCTGGCTGCCTTCGCTGTTTCGGATGGACGCTGCCGTGCATGGGGCGCTCGGCGATCCTGTCCTTGCACCGAACCTCAACGCCGGGCCGCTGCTGCGCAAGCTTGGGATCGATGAACGCTTCCTGGCGGACTATCTCGACGAGGTCAGCCCGGCTTTGGAGGCCCTGTTCATGGCAGGCTATAAGGTGCCGTGGCTGGAGTTCGGTCTTCAACACCTTGCCAGTGCCGGCGGCGTCAGCCCCGCGCCGAACCAAATCTGGATCCGCGTTGACCTCCAGAACAGACGGATCGAGGTCAACAGCCGCTCGGACACCACAAGTACCAACGTCGTCCGTCTGAACATCCTACCAATACGGTCGGCGGAAAGGGACTTCGCCTTGCCACTGACCGGGAACGTGCTTGTCACAACACTCAGCAACATCGACCCGCAGACGACAGAAGCGGAAGAGCGGCTGGACCTGCCGATGCTGGATCACCTTGTCGAGACATTGTCGCGTGGAACGCAGTTAACGCCGGGCTTTCTGGAAGAGCACGATCCTCCCAGCCCGTCGATGACCCTGAATGTGCACCGATCAAATGTCGCGGTCCTGGTGGCCGGGGCGGCGGCGAATATGGGCGGCGTTGCAGAGGTTCCTCTTTGGATCAGGGTCAGTGACAGTGCCTTTGCCTCCGCAAAAGACGCGACCAACGCGATCTTCCAGACCATGCGACTGGTTATCTTCGACACCATTTCGCTGACCTTTGGCCACATGATCACCGACGCGGTAGACAGCTATGCCGCTGCCGCGACCCCGGCGGATATCGGAAGCGAGGCCTTCGGATATATGGAGACGCTGCCAGGCATGACCTGGGTCCTGAACCCCAGGACTTGGGAGCGCCAACGGCCGCAAACACAGAATGTTCGCGACATCAGCCCCTTTATGGACACGCTCGTGGTGGTGGCCGACATTCTGTTCCAACTCGCGCGCACCAACCAGATCGCCAACTACACCGATCTCATCGACCTTTCGACTGCCGGAGACACCCAGCCCTCCGATTTCGTGCACGAAAAGCGCGCGGGATTTCTATATGGGCTCGCGTTTGGTGACGGGCTCGACATACGAACCGAGCCTGCGATTGCGACACAGATCTGGCCGAAGACCCGTCTTGCGCGGATGGTTGACGTTATTCTGGGGCATTCCGCTCGGACTTCGCGGCGAGAGAGGCGGCGGGCAGATCGGCTGAAGGAACACAAGCAGGTCGTCTGGGATCACCCCTACGCCAAGATCAGCGACAGTTTCGAAGGGCTTCTTTACGATGCGCTCTTGTCGCGGAGGTCTGCCGAGGCGGTGGATGACGATGCGTCTGGCCTGGACAATATCGTCCACGAATTCTTCAAGGCCTACAAGGCGATGGTCGGCGATTTCGGCGACATCCATGGTGCCATCGACAGCGGGCTGGTCACACGGTTGGCTCGCCGTGAGAGCTACCTTTCGGTTGTGCTCTCGCTTTTCAATTTCGGGATCATGTCGATCGAGATGATCCTGGGCGATCTGAACGCCGATCTGGAGCAGGCGGGTGTCGAAGTCTTCGATGACGACTCTGAGATCCCAACCCATGGCGTCATGCGGCGGATGCGGTTCAAGCACACTCTCTATGACCTGCCGGGCTTCCTCGCTTATCAACTCGGCCATGATGGGACGGGGCTTGCGCTCGAAGACCTGATCGCCTGGGAATACGTGCCGGCTCAACCCGACCTGCCTGATGCGATCCGATTGCCGCTGGTGGCCGCCGGTCTCTACCCCGAAGACAACCGTGACCGCCTGATCATCGTGGCCGGCCCCGGTATTGCGATCTCGGGGCTTGAGGATTGGCCCGGGCAAGTTCCCGTCGAGATATACCGCGTCCAATCCGCCGCACTGGTTCCCGACCGGGAGGAGCGCATCAATGTCCAGATGCTGCAAACCGGGTACCCGATCAACATCCTCGACGACATCGACCATATCTCTGGATCAAACGACGACCCCCAGGAACCGCTTCTGGACCGGCGGCATGAGTTGATGTCACTGCCGGATGGGCGCGAGAAATTCCTGCCTTTTGTGAGCGTCAAGCAGCTTCGGAAGAACGGGAAATGCGGCGTGAGTATTTCCACCCGGTATCCGAACGACCCTCAATACCTGGGCCTCGACGGCACCGCCGCGATCGAGATTCTGATGGATGAGACGTCCGGGTCACAACGGTTCGCCTTCGACATACGCTACGAGTTGCATGACTTCATTCGGGTCGTCGACAAGGAATTGCAGACCTTTGAGGACTACGATCCCGAACTCAGACGGCACCACACGTATCAGTCGCTGGTGGCGATCGAAGACCGGGTTCACGTGGCGCAGTTCCAGGTCATCGTGCAGGCGACCGACGGGGTCGATATCAATATCGAGGATGACAAGCTGGGTCCGGTCTATGACTGGATCAACGACGTTGCACCCGGCACGTTCGAGGCCATCGCCGACCCCACGGACAACACGTTCCTCTACAGTATTTGGCGTGGCGCCTTCGGCGATATTCCGGATCAGGGCGCGGCGCTGTCTCCGAACGCACGGGGCTTTACGGTCGACACGTCCGATTACGACGCGGAAATGGACGAAGAGGTCGTCGAACATCTCAAGACGATCTTCGACATTGGGCTAGGGTTCTTCCCGATTGTGGGCGAGGTCACTGATGTCGTTGAGCTTTTGGCCTCTTTCTACACCGGCACCGACAAGTTTGGCCGTCCGATGACGAATTTCGACCGGCTGCTGATCGTGGGTGGGCTGGCGCTGCCCCTGGTGTCGGGCAATACCTTAAAGGTCATCAAGGGCACCGCGCCCAGCAGTGACCTTCTCAAGGCTGTCGCGGGGATCGATCCATGACCTTGGGACGCCGCGTTGGGGCCACTGGATGGCAAGGGGCAGCCGGAAAGGATCTGCGGCAGCCGCTGTTGCGCCATCTGTGTGAAGCGTCGGGCGGTGTCCTAAGTGACGAAACAGCGGCGGGCGCATTCCTGGACAACCTGCGGCGGGCTGCAGCCAACCAGGACCATGCCGAGATGGAGCGCCTGATCCGCACCACCTTGGGCGAGGTTGACGATGCGGCGGAAGACGCGCTGAGCACCGTCCTGCGCCGCGTCATGCAAATGTCGGACAGCAACAGCTCGATCGCCTGGCTGCCCTTGGAAGCCATGATCAAGATCACCGGTGAGGCCGGCGTGGTCCGCGGCTTCAAAGGCACGACCGAGCTCGACAATTGGTTCCAACGCTGGAGGGCCTGGCGCAAAGCCGAAGGTGCAACTGGCGCGGACCTCGCGCCGGAAGCGTTTGTCGCTTATCTTCGGCGTCACAACGGGATGAAGGCGCATCCGCGCTTTCCCGGGGCGCAGACTTTCGACGATGATATTGCGGCGGCGGCCTATGAGCGCTGGATCCGGGCCCAGATCAAGCGCAATGAAGGGAGTTTGCGAGAGCTGACGCTTGATGACTTCCTTGCCTACCCACCGTCGAAATACCGGCTGAACGCGGCCCCGGGCAAACGCCCGGCACTTGCAATGGAGAGTATGTTCGGCCCGACACCGGCGCGCCGGACCGGCGCCGAGGCAATTCGGCGCGCCCCTGGGCCGGATAAGTCCGACTGGGGCAAGAAGTTTCCACGCCAAATGAAAGAGGGCGGACCGAGTTGGAAGTCCGATCTGATCAACCTCTTGATCGACAGCGATGCGTTCGAGGCGGCCATGCTCGCAGCCTTCAATCGCCGTTTCCCCGAGGTCGCGAACATCCCAAAACCGCATCGGCTTGACGATGTGCCCTGGGACGCCCGCGCGCCAATCTGGATGCGCGATGTGCTGATCCACCACATCTTCGAGGCCGGCACGGACGCGGCTGATGGGCTGGGCGACAACATCATGCTCGACACCTGGTTGCGCACCAACCTCACCGGCTCCGACGGCGACGCCATCCTGACGGCCATGTTGGGGCGCAAGATCATGGACCCCAACACAACGCCAAAGCTGAGCCCGGAGGAGTTTGTGGAACGTCTCCTGGACAATTACGAGGCATTCGGAGCGGTCGCGTTGAACATGAACATCCCCTGGGAGAGCGGTAAGTTCCGCCGGCTCGGCGGGATGTTTGAGCTGGTCCAGAAGGGCATGAGCCGGTCTGGCACGGTGCGCGGTTACGTGTTCGAGCTCGAGTCGCTTTTTGTGGCGCTATCGCGCGCGTCCGATGACGCGGACCTTGTGCTGCAGTTCAAGATCGGTGGCCTTGATGGGCCGGATCTGATGATCATCGCGGGTGACAGCGTGTCGGTGACCCAGATGAAGGCATATCTCTCGGTCTCCAGTCTTTATGGTTGGGGGGGCGAGGCCGCGCGCCAGACCGGGTCAGACATCTCTCGGATGATTGACGAGTTCGGCGGCGATCTTGATGCGCTTGTGGCGCGGCCCGGGCATCTCGACCTTCAGGTGGACCTTGGGCCGAAGGGCCAAAAGAAGCTCAGTAATGAGTGGACATTCTTTGTCGACGGTCGCCGCAACGCCGAAGGCCTGTCGACCCGCGTGCTCGACAATATGGCGCGGGAGACTGCTGAGATGAACACGATGCTGGCGCGCCAGTCTGATCGTATCGCCGACAACGCGGCTGATTTCGACGCGTTTTGTGACGCTGCCACACATCGAATTGCGAAAGACGGGCCAACCATCAACGAAACGTTGCGACGCGCCCACGACCTCGACCTGGACCCGGGATTGGAGACTTTGGGTGAATTGGCCGCGCTGCGGCTGTTTCTGAACGAAAAGACTGGCCTGCTGACGGATGATGAGCTGCACAAGCTGATCAAGAAGGCAAAGGTGGCCAACAAATTCAATCCGCCGCTCACACTCAAACTCGAAGCGCGCACGCAGCAGCACCTAGCCGATGGGTCCTTTGCGTCCACCTTCGACGGACTACAGCACGGGGGGTGATATGCGCATTCTCGTCGATCTCCTGATGCCGTTGAAGGTGGCCACGTCGGACAAGGCGCTGTTGGCGGCCCTCTTTCGGGATCTCGGTTGGCAGCTCACGTTCGAGGACGCACAAGTCGAGACCTTCCGCGACGTCCTGGGCATGATCGATGACATCGAACGTATTGCGGGTGTCGTAAAGGACATCGCCGATGATGGGCTGACCGGTGAGGTGGTGGCCGACATCATCACCACCACCGAAAGCGTCATCGGAACCATCAACGCGCTTGCCAACATGCCACCCGAGAAGCGCGCGCTGCTTGCCAGCCTGCCGGAGCCGTTCAATGCCATGGTCGGCCCGAACGGCCAGGCTGTCTGGGCCGATCTGGCGCTGCGGCTTCCGGATTACCTGGTGACGACCTGGCTCCAGGCGCATAACGAGATCATTTTTGAACTGCTCTATTTCGTCGGTCTGGTCCATGAGGAGGAAATTGAAGGCGCCGAACCCAATGAGGACGGCGAGGTCCCAACACGTTATCGCATTCGGTGGGATCAAGTTGACGATCTGATGACCGATCCGGTGGGCCTGATTCAGGCCACCTATGCCTGGGGCGGCGACTTCAACCATGTCCTGATGATGGAGCGCCTGATTGGCCTTCTTTTGGCGATCGGGTTCCTGCCCAAATACGCGCCGGTCCGGCAGGACATTCGCGACAGTTGGGGATCGGCGCCGGTTAACGGAAATCCGATCGAGATAAGCTTTCCCATCGTCGACTGGCGCAGCGCCGGCGGCATCGCCCGGTTCTCGACCGATCTGGTTCTGGCCCCGGATGCGAAGGACGGTCAGCTTTCCGGCCTATCGCTGACGAACGCCACGCGGGGCTCGATTGACGCCGAGGTGGACCTTGGCCATGGCTGGGGCTTTGCGGCCGAAGCCTCCGGCGATCTCGACCGGGCGTTGGAGCTTTCGCTGCATCCGTCCGGGATTGCCTTCAACACCGATATCACGGGTGCCAACGCAGCAGCGACCTTCACGCTTGCTGGTAAGCCCGACGACCCTTGGCGCCTGATCGGCAGCAAGGAGGGCGCGCGGCTTGAGCTCAATCAACTGACCTTCGAGATCGCCAGTGACATCGCCGCGGACAAGCAGGACCTGCGTCTGAAGGCCACAACGATGGGGGATGAGCCCGGTCTCCGGCTGGTCGTTACGCCGGGTGACGGCGACGGGTTCATTTCTGATCTGCTTGGCGATCAGGAAATGGCGATCACCGCTGATTTCGGGGCGGCTTGGTCGTCCACCGATGGGTTCAAATTCGAAGGCGGGATCGGGTTTGAAGTTGTCATCCCCATCGACAAGACCATCGGCCCGATCCTGTTGTCCTCCCTCCGGCTTGCGTTGGACGGCGGAAGCGCCGGGCTGAAGCTGGAGGCAGCGATCACAGGCGGTCTCGATATCACCGTGCTGGCGGTGGCAGTCGAGGACATTGGCATCCGGGCTCAGGTTCTGCCGACCCCGGAAGGCGAACAGGGCCTTCTCGGGCCAATGGACCTGAAACTCGGCTTCAAACCACCCAAGGGCCTCGGCATGGTGATCGATGCCGGTGGGATCGTGACCGGGGGTGGCTACCTTTACCATGACGAGGACCTCGCCGAGTACGGCGGCGTGGCCGAGCTTGGGTTCATCTCGGTGAAACTCTCCGCCATCGGGATCTTGACCACGCGCATGCCCGACGGATCGGATGGATGGTCCCTTTTCCTTTCGGTCTTCTCTGAGTTTCCACCAATCCAGCTGGCGTTCGGGATCACGCTGAATGGCGTGGGGGGCCTTGTCGGACTGCACCGGACCTTTGATGACGAGGCCCTGCGGACCCGGCTGCTTGATGGCGCGCTCGATTCGATCATGTTCCCTGAGGATCCTGTGGCAAATGCGCCGCGCATCCTGGAAGACATCCGCGCCGTCTTCCCTCCGTGCCAGGGCCAGTTCGTCTTTGGGGCGATGCTCAAGTTGGGCTGGGGCACGCCATCGGTCCTGACGCTCGACCTCGGGGTGATTGTCGAACTGCCGGACCCGATCAAGATCGCGCTTCTGGGGCAGCTCAATCTGTCGCTGCCCAAGCCCGAGAAGACAATCATCGAGCTGAATATGGACGTCTTCGGTGTGGTGAACATCACCGAGGGCACAATCGCAATGGATGCCACGATCCGCGACAGCCATATCCTGGAGCTGTTGACGCTGTCTGGGGACATGGCATTCCGGGCAAGCTTTGGCGATCAGCCGACGATGCTGATGTCCGTGGGCGGCTTTCACCCCAAATTCACCCCACCCCCGGGCGTGCCTGACTTGCGCCGCATGCACGCGTCGCTGCCTGTGGGCAAGAACGCGTCGATCGATCTTCTCGCCTATGTCGCCATCACCTCCAACTCATTCCAAGCCGGCGGGCGGATTGAGATTTGGGTGAAGGTTACCGGCTTCTCCGCCGAAGGGTATTTCGGCTTCGACGCGCTCATCCAGTTCTCGCCCTTCGGTTTTGATTTCTATGTAGAGTTCGGCGTCACGGTGAAAGCGGGCCGCGTGACCCTGATGGGCGTCGACGTTTCAACATCGGTTGTTGGCCCCGGACCTTGGGTCATTGATGGGGTGGCGACGTTCAAAATCCTGAAGGTCAAGAAGAAGCTTGAGCTCGACTTCGAAGTGGGCCAGCGCAAGTCGGTCGCGGTCCCCAGCTACAATGTCGAAGAGCTCTTGGTGGACGAGCTTGAGAACCCGGAGAACTGGCAGGTTGCCGAAAACGGATCATTGGCCGGATATGTGGTGCTGCGAGAGCCTGGGGAGGATGAGGCTCCGCGGGCGCAACCCACGGGTGCCGTCACCTTCCGACAGAATGTCGTGCCCTTGAACATGAAGCTGGAGAAGTTTGGCGCGGGCACAATTGACGGGCGCGATACCTTTACAATCAACAGCGCCGGGCTGGCGCCGGGCCAGAACAGTTATGACCCGGCGCACGATCTTGGCGAATGGTTCGCTCCGGCTGAGTTCCTGAAGTTGAAAGATGCCGAGAAGCTCAAGGCGCCGGCCTACGAATTCTATGACTGCGGCGTAGAGATCGGTGGGGGTGGGCCGGTGTTTGGGGCCACGGCCGAGCGGCGCCGGGACCATGAAGAGATCACCATCGACCCTGCGATCAACGCGCGCGTGGCGCCAAAGAAAACCCGGGAAGACAAGGCGACCGAGCGGCGCCGGGCCAAGGCGAACAATCAGAAGAAGGAGGAGCCTCTCAAAGACCAGACCGTCGCTCCGAAGGTGCGTAAGAGTAAGGGGCAGGGCGGTTTCGCGGCCCGACGGGCCCAGCTTGGCCAACGCGGCAGACAGGTCCCGGGCCAGCGCAAGGTTCCGGAACGGGCATGATTTAAGCCATTAGTATGAAGGGAGACATGAGATGTCATTTTATGAATGGGTACAGCGTCGATTGATTGCACATGGGTTTGACCCCGGCATCGTGGATGGGATCTGGGGCCGCAATACGCGGGCTGCAACAATTGAGTTCCAGACCTCGCGCGGTTTGCCGCCGAACGGCCAATTGAACGAGGCGACCGTCACAGCTTTACGCGCGACCGCAGGTGTCGTCGCCCCAGTCCCCCAAGCCGCCGACGCCGAGCCAGAGGCGCCGGTTCAGGACCTTCTCGACCATTTCCCTTGGATGACGCTCGCGCTGCGCAAGAAGGGTCTGCACGAGGGGCAGGACAATGCAGAACTCAGGGCATTCCTGGCATCCGACGGGCCGACCCTTGGGGATCCGGCGCAACTCCCCTGGTGTGGGGACTTCGTGGAAACCTGTATCGCTGTGTCCTTGCCGGACGCCTTGATCCCGAACAACCCGTATCTTGCGCGGAATTGGCAGGAATTTGGCCAGACCGTGAATCCCTGCTTCGGCTCGGTCCTTGTCTTCTGGCGGGTGAGCCGGTCTGGCACCAAGGGCCATGTCGGCTTCTACTATTCCGAGGACGATGCGAACTTCCATGTCCTCGGCGGCAACCAGAAGAACTCCGTTTCCGTCACCTCCATCTCGAAGGATCGCCTTCTCGGCGCGCGTCTGCCGTCAGTTGGCGGGCCATACCCGCGGCGTGTTGTGACATCGGCTGAGGACTGGCAAATTAGCGTCAACGAGTTCTAGGAGGCCGATTCCATGCGCTTGCCTGTCCTGTTGTCGACAGTCGCCGCCGCGCTGATGCCAGTCTGCGCCGTTGCGCAGGACTCGCGCCCGGTGCTGGTCGGTGGCGAAGCCCAACTGGACGCGTGCGGCGCCGTTGGCCAGGTGACCGGGCTCGACCCTAACGGTGACAACTTCCTGTCGGTCCGCACCGGACCGGGCGTTGAGTTCCAGAGGATCGACCGTCTTGGACCGAACCAACTGGTCACGCTGTGCGACAATGCGGGCAATTGGCATGGCGTCGTCTATACGCTTGAGCCGGGCATTGACTGCGGCGTGTCTTCGCCGCAGTCAAATCGCGCCCCTTATGCCGGGCCCTGCAAGTCGGGCTGGGTCTATGCGCGCTATGTGACGCTTATCGCCGGTTGAGGCGCGTTACGGTGTTTTGCGGTTTGGGCGGCAACTAAGCCTTTGGTTCTGAAGCGGGTTGGGGCGGAGGGGCTTTTGGTCCTGCCCTATTTCTCAGGCGAGCGCACGCCGATCCACGACCCCCCTGCCAAGGGCGCGTTTTCGGTCTGAACCTCACGCACACCCTGGGCCATATGTTCCGCGCGGTGCTGGAGGGGATCGCGATGGGCACAAGCCATGGGGTCGAAACCTACGAGGAGGTCGGCGCCCGGCTTGCCCGCGTTCTGGCCGTTGGTGGGGGTGTGCAAAATGAGATTTGGTTGCAAGCAACCTCCGATCTCAGCGGGTTGCCGCAAGAGATCTGCGCGATCACAACCGGCGCAAGCTATGGCGATGCGTTCCTGGCGCGAATGGCCATTGGCAGCGCAATGATCGCCGACATTGCAAACTGGAACCCGGTGACTCGCCGCGTAGAGCCGCGACCGACGGATGCGCTGACCAACGCCTATCCGTTATTCCGCGCGCTCCACGAACAGACCAAGAATATCGCCAAAAAGCTTGGGTGAGGCCGGGGGAGGGTGATCGCCCTCGGACGTCCTGGCGCCTTTGAACACCACACAGAAAATCTGTGCTTGACTGATCTTTTGGAACGATCCAATAATCGCCTGGAACGATCCAAGATCGACCTGCGAGTCGGTCGGGTCGGCGGTTTTGGGGGGATGTCCATGAAGTGGGGATTGATTGGCGCAAGCTCGATTGCGGCCAACCATATGATCGGGGCAATCCGCCGTCAGGGGGGAGAGATTGTCTCGGTCCTGAGTGGCAGTCCTGATCGAGCTGCGGACTACGCCAAGACCCATGACATCCCCGCGGGCCTGACCGATCTCGACGCGCTTCTAGCTGATGACGCGCTCGACGCGGTCTATATATCAACCACCAATGAGAAGCATTTCCCGCAAGCCATGGCGGCCATCGTGGCGGGCAAACATGTGCTGTGTGAGAAGCCATTAGCGATGAGCGTTGCCGATGCGGTCTCCATGGTCCGCGCGGCGGATGCGGCGGGGCTGACCTTTGGCACCAACCATCATCTGCGCAATGCCGGCACTCATCACGCGATCCGGGACGCGGTGCGGGGCGGCCGGATTGGCGATGTCCTGTCAGTGCGGATCGCCCATGCGGTTTACCTGCCGCCTTTCCTGCAAGGCTGGCGCATCGACAACCCCGGCGCGGGCGGCGGGGTGATCCCCGATATCGTGGTCCATGACGCCGATACGGTGCGCTTCCATCTGGAGGAAGACCCGGCAGAGGTTGTGGCGATCGACGGCATCTCGGGCCTGGGCCAAGGCGTCGAAGACAGTGTGATGTCGGTCTGGACCATGCCCTCCGGCGCCATGGTCCAGACCCATGAAAGCTTCACCCATGCTTTTGCAGGGACGGGGTTTGAGCTGCATGGCACCAAAGGGTCGATCTTTGCGCGAAACGTGATGACGCAAATGCCGGTGGGGGAGGTCACGCTTCGGACCGAGGCCGGAGAAGAGCGCCTAAGCTTCTCCGATCACGACCTCTACGACCGCTCGGTCCGGCTCTTCACCGAGGCCGCGGGCGGGCAGGGGCGTCCTGCCGCCGATGGCGTCGATGGGGTGAAATCCCTGGCCGTGGCGAGCGCCGTGGCCGAGGCGGCAAAGACGGGCGCCCGGGTGGCCGTCGATTACGGAGGGATCTGAGCGATGGG
>JANQNZ010000208.1 GCA_028279315.1 Rhodophyticola sp.
GACTTCCATAAAGCGCTCCCATCAAACGTCACACGCGCCTGTCCCCGGCCATGCGCGGGCGCGGCTTACGTTCTTCTGAGGGTGATCTTTGCTATACCAACCCTTTCGCCACCAAATCCCGCGCCGTGTCCATGATCGCCTCCCGCCCTGGGCGCGCCGTCCAACCCAGAACCGATTTCGCCTTCTCGGCGCTGATCCGGCGGCGGACCCCAAGCTCGGTCAGGACGTTCTTTGCTTCCGGGACAAAAAGCGCGATCAGCCGGAACAGAAACGATGGCATGTTCCGCCGCGGCACCTTCCCGGAATGCTCAGGCTCCGCCGCGCGGATCGCGTCTCCCATGTCCCGCAGCATCATAAAGTTGCCGGTCACCAGGAACCGCTCCCCCGCCGCTTCAGGCGCTTCCATCGCCAGGATATGGGCGGCGGCGACATCGCGCACATCGACCACTTCAAACCCGAAATCCAGATAGGCGGGGAATTGCCCCTTCATCAACCCAAGCGCGACCCCAAGGGACGTGGAATCGTCCTGGCCCAGCATCGGCCCCATGACCAGGACCGGGTTGATGACGGAAAGCTCCATCTCACCGCCTTCAGCGGCCATGAAATCCCAAGCGGCCTTCTCGGCAATGGTTTTGGAGCGGGTATAGGCCGTGTTGTCGGCCAAATTGTCCGCGTCGGACCAAGTGGTTTCATCCGCCACGGGTGGGTTTTTCTGCCCATGACCATAGGCAACTGCGGCCATCGAGGAGGTCAGCACCACGCGTTTCACCCCCGCCGCCTTGGCAAAACGCAGCGCCCTCAGCGCGCCGTCACGGGCTGGCAGGATGATCTCATCGGGGTGGCCGGGTTGGGTTGGCGGGAAGGGGGAGGCGACATGCTGTACGTAAGCCACGCCCTCCATCGCCTCAGCCCAACCGTCGTCGGAGGTCAGATCGACCGCAGCGAATTCCAGCGTATCGGCGCGGTCACTATGGGCGGCCAGCGTTTCGCGGACCCGGGTCTCTTTAGAGAGCGAGCGCATCGTGCCCCGGACACGATAGCCTTTCTCGAGAAGCTGAAGGATGACATGTTGTCCGATGAAACCGGTGGCGCCGGTCACAAGAACCAAAGGGGCGGGGTCGTTTGCTGGGGTCTCGGCCATGGGGCTTATGTCCTTTCAGGGCTTGTCATTTGAGCGGTGGTCTGACATTTTGGCAGAAATTGTCAGGCTGGTTCTGACAAAATATGCAAAAACCGTCAAGGCCGTTCGAGCACTATGTTGGACGACAAACCGCAACACCTGATCGACGCCGCGATGGAGGCGTTTCTGCTTTATGGGTTCAAGCGTACCTCGATGGAGGATATCGCGACCCAGGCCGGTGTCTCCCGCGCGGCGCTCTACCTGCATTTCAAGAATAAACGTGATGTGTTCCGGTTTGCCGCGACGATGATGTATGCCGAGGCGGTGGAGCGGTTTGAAGCCGCGCTGAATGCCGAGGGCGATGTGGTCGAGACGCTGACCCATGCGTTTCGGGAGAAGACGGGGCCGTTGACGGAACGGGTTTTGGCCTCTCCCCACGGCGCGGAACTGATGGGTGTCGGGTTGGAGGTGGCGTGCGATATCGCAACGGAGGCGGATGAGAAATTCGTTGCGGCGCTGCGCGGGTATTTCGAGCGTGTTGCCAAGCGCCAGGGGGGCCTAAGCGTCGCGCCGGAGGCTCTGGCCGATATGGTCCTGCGCTGCCTTTATGGTGTGAAGCAACCAGAGGTGAGTGCAGAGGTCTATCAGGGGCGCTTGGCGCTTTTGGCCGAAGCCATCGCGGCGCTGGTGTTGCGGGGCTGAAAGAGCACTGTCGAGCCACCCGTTTTCGCCTTCCCCTGTTCGTCTTACGTTGTGATTGAGGCAAGGCGTTCCAGCGGATCGCCGGATCTCAATCCGATTCCATTGGTAGTCAAAACGGTTGGTGATCGGTAGGGCGGGACTTGTCCCGCCACGCGTCGGTAGAGGAATTGTTCCTCCATGGCGGGACAAGTCCCGCCCTACGGGGGTGGATGACGGTCTCGCTTAACGGTCGTTTCGCCACGGGTTTCGCGTTCCCTCGGGCCGAAGGCGGTCGCCCTCAATCAAACACCTCACCCGGCTCCACACCCCAAAGCGCGCTCATCGGGACCCATCCCCAATGGCCGCCCGCGTTCAACCGGCACCAGCTGCCATCGCATTCATCTAGGCGGCCCACCACGCCAAGCTCCGCATGGGCGCGCACCGGCGCATCCAATGCCGGGCGCTGACGCAATTCCAGCATGTCGACCTCGACAATCCCCGTCCGCACACCGGACAGAAGCGAGTAATGCATCCAGCCGCCCGCCCCGTCGCGGTCCACGACACGGCGCCAATGACCATGTTCGGCCACCACCATCATCGGCATGTTCCGGCGTTGAAACACCCAATCGATCCGGTGGCTGCGGGAGGGGCCGCGCCGCGCATTCGCCTCGGACGCTTTCAGCGAGACATAACGCGGGATCGGGAAGCCGGTGACCGGCCCGGTCCGTGGCGCGGGCATCGCGACCGCCTGCACAATCTCGGCAGGCCGGGGTGCAGGCGCGGTCTCTTGCGCGAGCGCACTCATTGGCGCCACGGCCAGGGCAATCGCCAGGATTACGGATTTGCTCTGCCGAAAGGGCATGGGGTCTGTCTGTCCTGCTCGTCCTCGTGGCTGCCTATGCTTGCAGCCTTATCGCTTGTTATTGTCGCGGTTTTCCGGCACGGCCTTGCGCGCCCGCGTTCGATCAGAGAGTGTCACGCCAGGCGCAAAAATGCCAGCAAGGGGATGCCCGGAATGCCAGGTCAGAAGCTGAGTGTTGTCGTTACGCGACGGTTGCCCGAGGTGGTCGAGACGCGGATGAGCGAGCTTTTCGACGTGGAGCTGCGCGAAGACGACACGAAAATGACCAAGGCCGATCTGATCTCGGCCATGGGCCGGGCCGATATCCTGGTGCCTTGCATCACCGACCATATCGATGCGGGCATGTTGGCCCAAGCGGGCGAGCGGCTGAAGCTGATCGCGAATTACGGGGCGGGGGTGGACCATATCGACGTCTCCACCGCGCGGCAGCGGGGCATTCTGGTCTCAAACACACCCGGCGTGATGACCG
>JANQNZ010000218.1 GCA_028279315.1 Rhodophyticola sp.
GGCGAAACTGGAGACTTGGCGCAGCTTTGCGACAGCGTATCAGCCGCGCAGGGCCGCCTGGATGGTCAAGGCGGTGCGATCGGGCGAGGCGGAAAAGACCCTCCGCCAACCCGGCGAGGGCATCCGGGCCGTCGCCCCGTTATTGCCGGACCATTGGCTGGTGACCGGCTATGCGGGCGGTGCCGTGGCCTTTGACGAAGCCTCCAGAGCGGTGGCCCGCAATATCGCCTTTTCACCGGATTTCGGCGCGACCCCCTCCGTCGACAACGACGTGGCTATCGACCCCGCGATCCGGTGGATGACCGACTACGCCGAAGCCGTCCGCAAGGGCATGGCGGTCACGGTGGACCTGCCCTGGTGGGCCCAAAATGAGATCGAAGAGGTCTATGTTATTGGTGTCCGCACGAAACAGGTCGGCGCCGAGGGCGGTCTCCTGACGCCCCAGGCCGCGGGGCGGACGCTTGAGGCTTTGTTCGAGGCGCATCTCTTTGATTGGGGCGCCGGTTTCGTGGCACCGGCGACGGCGACAAACAACACCTCGGACGTCGAAGCCGGATGGTCCGAGCGTGAGCCGGATCTCGACGACGTCTACACCCGACTCTTTCAGCTGAAAAGCAACACCCCGCTGACCGCAAACGCGGCGCTTGCCGCCTCGGTGGACGAGACGATGACGCCGACCGGTGTGCTCGACGGGGCCGACACGCCGAACGACACGAACTACCGTCGGCTTGAACGGAATCTTGGCCTGCCCAATCAGTCGGTCCTCAAAGGATTTGAAGGCCGCACCGGGGCGGAAGACGCGGTGCAGGCTGCCATGAACACACTGCTCTGGCCGGTGACCTTCGGAGAGCTCTTTGGTCCTCTGATGAAAGGCCGTGAAGAGATCTATCTGGACAAGGATGTCACGGATTGGGTGCGCCGGTGGTTCATCAACAATGTGCGCGGCGGATCGCCTCTGCCCACGGTGCGCCTTGGGCGGACGCCCTACGGTGTGCTTCCGGTGCAAAAGCTTCACGCCACGCATTCCGTGGCCTATGGCGGAACAGAGGCTATGCGGCGCACCTGGCTGGCAACCTACCTACGGCGTCTGCTGCCCTTGTGGGAAAGCGGCGCCGACGACGTCATTCGCATGCAGATGACAGACGGCACCTATGACGAGGCGGGGGACCGGTTCCTTCAGATCCTGCGTCAACAGCCCCATCCGGCAAGCTACGCCATGTCCTCTGCGGTCAGCGAACGCTCCCTCTTTGATCTGCGCTACGAAATCCGCAACCTCGCGGTCCATCCCGCGCATAACATGCCGCTGCTGAACCGAATCTTTGCCCGGATCACGATCGATGAAACCCTCCCAGGCGGGTTTCGCATCCAGCAGACGGCATACCCCCCCGGAAAGGCGGATTACTATGATTGGCCCGACACGTTCCGCGACGTCGACCATCAGATCGAAATCCTGACGGCGAAGCGCCAACTGTTGCTGGACCTTCTGAACCCCAACACGACGATCTATGGGAACACCCAGGTCACCACGACCTTCGGCCACACGATCTCGGTTGCGACGGTCATGGTTAACGCCATGGAAGAGCGCCGCGAGGACATCGAGACCGCAACCGAATGGTTGCGATACATGATCGATATCTGTGTCGAGCGGCGCGAGACAAACGCGCCTTTCACCGAAACGGTCCGTCCGCCGACGGGGCTGCATTCCGGCGTCGTGGGCCATTCCAGTGACGACCCGCACATGACCTACCTTGCCTTTGATGGATCACCCAAGACCTGGCCCATGGGCCAGCATGTCGTCGCCAAAAGCGGCAACGCCACGGTGACGTTCAAACGCCAGGTCGACTACCTCCTGGGGTATGCGCAAAGCTTCATCTCGTCAGCCGACGCCCCTGACGAGCCGACCTTTCCAGGCGGCAAACGCCCGCTTCTCTACCGGTTGATCAAGGAGGCGATCTATCGCACGGGGACGGACGAAGAGACCTCGGATTTCTCGATCTTTGAAATGGCAGAGATCGCCAGTGCCGGCGATGTAACGGCGGCGGCCCGACAGCGGGAAATCTCGGGCATTATCGGCACGATGGAACCTGCCCAGATCGCCTCGATCGCGACGAGTGTTCGGACGCTCAACGCGCCCGGAAGCTCCAAGCGGGTCTCGAAACGGGATGAGCCGATCGCGCGCGTGCTGCGCAGCACCTCACCACAGACGTTGCAAACCTTGGCCACCACAATTGATCGGGAGGCCAATGCCAAGCGCCAGGGCTCGGATGCGCCGGTCAAGGAGATGAAGGCCCTGTCGGCAGAGCTGCGGGCCATCGGAAAGATCCAGGGCGGGCCGGCCAAGGGGCTGACCTTCTCGGCCGTCCCCAATCCGCGGCGAGACAAGATCAACGAGATCAAGGACGCCTTAACGCTTCTGCGCGACCTGAACACGGACCAAATCGAGCTGCTGATGTCCCAGACGATGGGCCTAGCAAGCTGGCGTCTGGATGCTTGGCTGACCTCACTTGTCACACGGCGCGTCAGTGAGGCGCGCGCCGGCAAAGGCCGCTTCGGCATCCAGATCGGAGCGTTCGGATGGGTGCACAACCTCAAGCCCAACAACCGCGACGCAGGCGATGGGAATCGGGTGCGGTCCCAGGGCTTCATTCACACGCCGTCACTCAACCATGCCAAGACCGCGGCCGTGCTGCGTGCTGGCTGGACGAACTACGGCACGACCGACGCGACCTCGCCGATGGCGGTCGATCTGTCCTCGGATCGGATGCGGGAAGCGGAGTGGATCTTTGCAGCGATCCGCCGCGGCCAGGACCTGGGTGACGTGTTGGGCTATCGGTTCGAGAGAGTCTTGAAGGATGATTCTGGCGCGCCCCATTGGATTTATCCCATTCGGCAGGCGACCCTGGATCTGACCGGGCAGAAGATTGACCCCGAACAGCCTGGCGTTGATGGGCTGGAACTGATCCGCCTTTACACCACCAGCAAGAAGAAAGACCTCAAGGCCAAGTCCGAAGCCATCCTGAAGTCGCTGGGCGGGAAGGACAAGCTGGCCAGTTGGCCGAAGGCGGTCAAGGCGCTTGATCGGTTGGTCGCACTCAACGACGCTTTGGCCGATGCGGCGATCTCGGACTCTGTGCATGCGCTGGTGCAGGGCAATCTCTTGCGCTCAGGGGCAAGCTTGTCGGCGATCTCGGATGGTGAGGTGCCACCGCCCGAATTGGACATGCTGGTGACAGCGCCAACCGCACAGACACAGACCCATCGCGTGGCCCTTATTGCGCCGACGGACAAACAGCGCCGGGACACATGGGTCAAAGAACCGGAGACCTATCTTGGGGCCGACGCAGACCCCGATGCGGAGGCGTTGGCCGCGGCACTCATGGGATCGCCGGAGCAGCTAACCATTCAGGTGCAATATCGCGACCCGGGAGGAGGTCTTGTGGGCGAGCGGGAGCTCAGCTGGGCCGATATGCTCGACCGTCAGTCGCCATTCGCACTGCCCGCCTTCCAAACTCTTATGACCTTGCCTGCCGACGGCTTTGGACCGGGATCGGACCTTGCGCGCAGGGTCTTGGCCGATGCAACAGCGTTCCCGCCCCGCGACGTGCCGCCGGGGTCAACGGCCCATCTGGCGCCGGACACTGGTGACCGCGCCGACTTGTTGGACCTCATGGATCGGTGGCTCGCCTGGCGCGCCGTCGTCTTGGACGCCCGCCCGCTTGGTCCGCGAGACCTTGTGATGGAAGACGATGATGAAGGCATCTTCATGGACATCCCCGGGCTTGAAGACCGTGCCGACCGCGCCCGGAGCGATTTCCTGTCGCTGGCTGACGGCCTCCTCAAACGCTTGCCGCCGCCGCAGGACTGGGACGAAACGCCGATCGGCAAGGCCCGGCCAGAGACCTTGCTGCGTCTGTTTGACAACCTGGCCCGGCTGGGCGCGACCGACGCGGTCTATCTAGGCACCACGGATACGGTCGATGAGGCGGCGATCTGGGCCCATGCCTGGTCTATTTCGGCCAAGCTTCGCAAGGTCCGCAAGGAGGTCCAGGCCATCACCATAGACCGGCGGGCCGAGGTGGACGCTGGCGTCCGGGTCAAGGCCGCACGGGCCATCCTGCGCGCGATTTTCGGGGCCAAATACAAGGGTGTGGCGCGGATGTCGTCAGCCAACCTTGAACCGATCGTCAAGAGCCTGTCGCAATCGGACCAGCGCCAAGCCAAGGCGGGTGGCACAACACCCGCCCAGTGGATCGAAAAGCTGGGTTATGTGCGGCCCGCGATGCGCGCGATGAACGACGCGCTTCTGATCCAGGATTGCCAAGCCGAAGGCCCGGGGCATGTGGTGCTGTCCGTGGCACAATGGCCCGAGAACGGCCTTCAGCCTTGGATCGCCGTCAGCCAATCCAAAGGCGAAGCATCTCCCAAGACCTCCTTGGTGGCGGCCATGGCGCCGGGGGTAACGCTTGATGGGATCAAGAAAGAGATTGCCGGGCTTGTGGTGGACGAGGTCGTTGATCGCGTGCCAGCGTCAGAGGTGAACACCGGGGCAGCCCTTCACTTCGATGCGCCAAACACCGAGGCTCCGCAGACCTTCCTTCTGGCCATGCCACCCGACGGCGAAAGCTGGTCCTATGCCACGATGATCGACACCGTGCGCGATGCGTTCCAGCTGGCGCGCATGCGCGCCGTGGATGGCCACATGGTTTCCCATCTCAACCAAGTCATGCCGGCAATCTACGCCAGCAAGGCCACCATTTCGGGGGCGAGGGGATGACCAACCGCACCTCATGGACCCATATCCGCACGTCGAACCTGCGCGAAGATGTCCGCAAGGGCCTTGAGGCGCGGATCGCAGACCCGCTCTGGACGCTCGCGCGGCAATGGCAGATGGGCGAATTTGAAGGCGACGACGCCGCAAGCCCGGTTCGGATCAAGGTCACCCACGCGTCCGTCAATGTGAACGGGTTGGCATCCCCGCGCACGCC
>JANQNZ010000223.1 GCA_028279315.1 Rhodophyticola sp.
ACCTTGTAGAGGAGAATGCCCGGAAGCCCGAGAAGAGCGAACCAGAAGGCGGGGGCCACAACCCCGTCCGACAGGTTTTCGGCAGCACTTTCGATGGCCGCCCGCGCAACCTCGGCCTCGGTCATATCGCCCGTGTCGCGCCCCACGATCTGCGAGACCGCTGCGCGCCCCGGCACAACTCCAAGCCGAAGCGCATCCGCAACGGCGGTGACATGCTGAACCAAGCTCCGCTGGGCCAGCAGAATGGCAGCGAGGATCGTGGACCAGAGCCACCCCAAAGGAAGGGCAGCGATCAGCGCGCCAAGGGCAATGGCCGCTGTGGAGAGGGTGAGGATCGTCAGCGCGCCTTTCAAACGCCGCGCCGTCCCTTGATTGAACCGAGCATCACACCAGCCAATCGCCCGGCCCATCAGGACCGCCGGGTGCGGCAGCCGTGACCAAAGCCAGCGCGGCTCTCCAAGCGCCGCATCGAGAAGGAGCGCGGCAAACAGGGTCACGGCGCGGCGACGTCTTGGCCAAGGCCGCGAAGTGCGGCCTCAAGCTGCGGCCAGCGGTCGGGTGCCGGCAGGCCAAGGCGGAGCCAGGTCTTGGAATAGGGGAAGATGCGACTCCAGATCTGCGCGCGGGCCAGATCGGCCTGCGAGGCCGCGGCGTCGGGCACATCGTAGGTCCGGAAGAGCGAGGTGCCGCCAACCAGCTTTGCCCCCGCCCCATCCATCAGCGCATCCAGCCGGGCCGCCTCTTCATCCAATCGCGCGCGGGTCGTCGTCGCCCAGTCAAGGTCGCCAAGCGCGCGGGTTCCAAGCGCAAGCGCAGGTCCGGACACCGCCCAAGGCCCAAGAAGCTCTGCCAGCGCGGGCCGCCCGCCAGGAGCCAATGTGTCGGGGTGCCCAATTGCGAAGCCGAGGCGTAATCCGGCGAGGCCCCAGAATTTCCCAAAACTTTTTAGCAAGATCACCCCCGGCCGCACGGTTTCCCGCACCAAGCTCCGGTCCGGGCAGGTGTCGCAGAAGCTCTCATCGACAATGGTCACATCATGCCGGTCCAGCGCGTCGGTTGGCGCAAACCGACCGTCCGGATTGTTTGGGTGCACATAGACCCCAACCGGGGCTGCGGGGTCCTCCCCCACCTCCGCGCCGGAAGCCCGGAAGGCCGCGGCATGTTCATTGTAGGTCGGGCCGGGAATATGCACGCGGCTCCCACCCACCAGACCCGGCATCCGCGCGATCAAAGCCGAGGCACCGGGAGCGGCAATAATCTCGGCCTCCTCCGGCACGGCCCACGCCGCCCGCGCCGCTTCGAGAAGTTGCTCCATGGCGGCTTGATCCGGCAGCGCGGTCCAGGCTTCCTCGGGCAGGTCAAGGATCGGATACGGCACCGGGTTGATGCCGGTCGACAGGTCCAGCCACTCAGCACGCGCCCCGCCAAAACGGGCCATCGCGGCGTCGAGATTGCCGCCATGATCGCGAGGGGGGCTTGGCCTTGTCATCACCCCGGTCTTGAAGCCGATTTTCAGGCGGCCTGCAACGCTTCGCGCCCATGGGGCGCCCACCAGTCGATCTCGGGATTTACCGGGATGATCCGGTGCGGATTGATGCTTTCGTGGCTGTAATGATAGTGCCGTACGATATGGTCGAAATTGACCACATCGGCCACGCCCGGCCATTGGTACAGCTCACGCGTATAGGCCCAAAGGTTCGGGTAATCGATCAGCCGCTTGCGGTTGCATTTGAAATGCAGGTGATAGACCAGATCGAACCGCGCCAGCGTGGTGAAAAGCCGCCAATCGGCCTCGGTGATCTGATCGCCGGTCAGATAGCGGGTCTGGGCCAAGATTCCTTCGACCCAATCGAGCGCGTCGAAGAGCGCATGGACCGCCTTGTCATAAGCCTCTTGGCTGGTCGCGAAGCCGGATTTGTAGACCCCGTTATTGATGTCGGAATAGATGCGCGCGTTGACCGCATCGATCTGGGCGCGCAGCGCCTCGGGGTAGAAATCAAGCGTATTCCCGGTGATCCCGTCGAAGGCGGAATTGAACATCCGAATGATCTCAGAGCTTTCATTCGACACGATGGTTTCGCGCGTCTTGTCCCAAAGGATCGGGACGGTCACGCGGGTGGTGACATCCGGCTGCGCCCTGACATAGATGTCGCGGGCGAAGGGCAGGCCGTAGAGCGTATCGCCCGTGGCGCCGTCGTAATCGGCGGCAAAGGTCCATCCCTCGGACAGCATGTCGGGATGCACGACCGAGACCGAGATATGGTCCTCCAACCCCTTCAGCGCGCGGAAGATCATCGTCCGGTTGGCCCAGGGGCAGGCGTGAGAGACATAAAGGTGATAGCGCCCGCTTTCGGCGTTGAAGCCACCTTCGCCCGAGGGGCCAGGGCTGCCATCGGCGGTGATCCAATTGCGAAACTGCGACTCTTGCCGCTTGAACGCCCCGCCAGAGGACTTGGTGTCATACCAGCGGTCCTGCCAGGTTCCGTCGACCAACAACCCCATCGCTCAAGCTCCTTGTCTAACTGATGTCGGGCAACCTAGACCCTGGGCCGTTGTGCGAAAACGCCGACTGACGCAGGGGCATATCGGCACCAACGCACAGGCCCGTTGTGCCCCCATGGTGACTCTTCCGCGCAGGCCTCGCAAAAACGTTGACGGACAAAGTGGTTACGCCATGTTAACCCTACCTGGGACAGGGTACGGAAATGACAGACGTCTTGCCGAAAGAGGTGTTGGCCGGCCTCCACGCCGCGCAGAAACGGGACCGCAAACGGCGGAGCCGTCGGCGTGTGCATGTGGGCGATGCGGTTTATCCGATTCTCGATTTCGCGGAGGAGGGGTTTGCCGTCGATGCCGACACCGCCCCGCATCTGCGCGGATTGGTCGATATCTATGAAGGTGTGCGCCATCTGTATCAGGCGTTGATCGTTGCCTCAGCGCAGGATGGCGACGTGATGCGCTATGAGTTCAAGCGCAACACGCTCGCCACGGATCATGCGCCGCTGGATTTTGAGCGGGCCAGCAATGCGCCGGTGGCGTTATTGCCGCATCGGCTGATCTGACGTCAGCGAGCGGAGCGTCCGCCGCTTGATCTGATTCCCGCAGCTTTCGGATGTCTTTCCGGGCACAAGCGCAAGATTTTTGCGCAAGTGGACAGCATAGCGGGAGAGATTGCCACCGATCCGTGCTGGAAAGCGAGAAACCGCAAAGCAATTTCCAGCAAGCTGTCCTAGCCTACCGCTGTCCTTCAGCGCCCGGAGATTGCCACATGATCCAGACCCCCTATCTCCTCTTCCTCGGCGACGCGCCAGATCAACTGGCCGCCAAGGTCGCTCAAGGCATCCGCGATTGGCGCCCGGACAATTGCGTCGGTCAGTTCCGGATGGAGGGCTGCAAGGCCGATGTGGGCCTGCCGGATATGACGCTTTCCGAGGCCGAGAATGCGGGCGCCAAAACCCTGGTGATCGGTGTCGCAAACCGGGGCGGCGTGATTTCCGCGGCGTGGAAAAAGGTTCTGGTCATGGCGCTGGAGGAGGGGTTTGATTTGGCCTCGGGCCTTCATAACCTCCTCCGGGATGAGGCGGATTTGGCCGCGGTGGCGAAGGCGACCGGCCAAGCGCTCCACGATGTGCGGGTGCCCGAGGTTGACTATCCCATCGCCAATGGGGTCCCCCGGGGCGGCAAACGCTGCCTGGCCGTGGGCACCGATTGTTCGGTCGGTAAGATGTATACCGCCCTTGCCATGGATAAGGAGATGAAGGCGCGGGGGCTGAACTCCTCCTTCCGGGCCACAGGCCAGACCGGCATTCTGATCACGGGCGATGGGGTGCCGCTGGATGCCGTGGTGGCCGATTTCATGGCCGGTGCTGTGGAATGGCTGACGCCTGACAATGACGCCGACCATTGGGACCATATCGAGGGGCAGGGGAGCCTCTTCCACGTCTCTTATTCCGGGGTGACCATGGCGCTGATCCATGGCGGCCAGCCTGATGCGCTGATTCTGTCCCATGAACCCACCCGCGTCCATATGCGGGGCTTGCCCGATTACGGCCTCCCCTCGCTAGAGGCGCTGCGCGACACGGCCCTGCCGCTCGCCCGTATCGCCAACCCGAAAGCGCAAGTGGTCGGCATCTCGATCAACACCGCCGCGATGGGGGAGGATGAGGCGCTGAGCTATCTCGACAGTGTGGAGAAACGCATGGGGCTCCCCACGGCCGACCCGTTCCGCCAGGGCGCGGGGCGGTTGGCCGACGCATTGGCGGCCCTGTGATCTCGGTCACGTCAGAAAGCTTTCGTCTGGCGGAGACCTTCACGATTGCCCGCGGGTCGCGCACCGAGGCGAAGGTACTGACAGTGCGCGCCTTTGCCGATGGCTTCATGGGCCAGGGCGAATGTGTGCCTTATGCGCGTTACGATGAAACGCTGGAGAGCGTCACGGCAGAGATCGAG
>JANQNZ010000235.1 GCA_028279315.1 Rhodophyticola sp.
GGAAGACGGCGCGTGAGAACCCGCCCCTCCCGTTGCGTTCTAAGCTGGATGAACCATATAGACGGTCAGGTTACAAGACAGTGGTCAAAAATGTCTCACCCGGGGGCTGCCCTGGCGCGGGATTTTGGCCCGCCGAACATGAGGCCCCATGACCCAATCCACCCCTTTCCGCCCATTTGAGACCCTTTTGGACGAAGCCGCTGCGCTCCGCATTCTGCGAGAGGCGACCGCAGGCGCCGAGGATGGCGAATTGTTCCTGGAGCGCCGCCGGTCTGAGATGCTGGTTTTCGACGACGGGCGAGTGAAAACCGCCAGCTATAATGCCGGTGAGGGTTTCGGCCTCCGCGCCGTGAAGGGCGAGGTCGCGGGCTACGCCCATTCGACCGAGATTTCCGAGGCCGCGCTGACCCGGGCCGCGGAAACCGCGCGCCTGGCGGTGGGCGATGGCGGCGGCATCTTGGCGGACGCGCCGCAAGGCACGAACCGCAAACTCTACACCGATACCGACCCGATGGCGGGTGCCGAGTTCTCGGTGAAACTCGACACGCTGAAAGAGATCGACGCCTTCGCCCGCGGGCTCGACTCCCGCGTTGTGCAGGTCTCGGCCTCCATGGCCGCCTCCCACCAAGAGGTCGAAATCCTCCGCCCCGAAGGCACACGGGTGGCCGATATCCGGCCCATGGTTCGCCTGAACGTCTCGGTGATTGTTGAGGAGAACGGCCGTCGCGAAGGCGGATCGGCGGGCGGTGGCGGACGGATCGGCCTGACCGGGCTGATGGAGCGCGCCCATTGGGAGGAGATCACGCGAGAGGCCTTGCGGATCGCGGTTGTGAACCTCGCCGCCGTGCCCGCGCCAGCAGGCGTCATGGATGTGGCCCTTGGCCCCGGCTGGCCCGGCATCCTCTTGCACGAGGCCGTGGGCCATGGGCTGGAGGGCGATTTCAGCCGCAAGAAGACCTCCGCCTTTGCCGGGCTGATGGGCCAGCAGGTGGCCGCCAAAGGTGTGACGGTGCTGGATGACGGCACAATCCCCGGCCGCCGCGGCTCGATCACCGTGGATGACGAAGGCACGCCATCGGGTAAGACGGTCCTGATCGAGGACGGTGTGCTGGTCGGCTATATGCAGGATCGCCAGAACGCCCGCCTGATGGATGTCGCGCCCACGGGCAATGGCCGGCGCGAAAGCTTCTCCCACGCGCCGATGGTGCGCATGACCAACACCTATATGCTGGGCGGCGAGGCGAAGCCCGATGAAATCGTGGCCGAGGTGAAAGACGGTATCTATGCGGTCGGCTTCGGCGGCGGCCAGGTCGACATCACCAATGGCAAATTCGTCTTCTCCTGCACCGAGGCGTACCGGGTCGAAAACGGCAAGGTCGGCGCGCCGGTCAAAGGCGCGACATTGATCGGCGATGGCGCTACCGCGATGAAACAAATCCGCGCTATCGGCAATGACATGGCACTCGACCCTGGCATGGGCAATTGCGGCAAGAACGGCCAATGGGTGCCTGTGGGCGTGGGTCAGCCAACGCTTCTGATTGGCGGGCTGACCGTGGGTGGCTCGGCCGCCTGATTCCCCGCTGGCGCGTTTCCGGTTGGACACCCGCTTGGAGGTGAAGTGCGGGACGCCTCCGGCGGGCGTATTTATGAAGCGCTTCGCGAAAAACCTGACTCACAGATTTTCACGAAGCGCGGCGCACCAGCCACTCGTTGCACGCGTTTCCCCTTTCGCTGATGTCTCAGGTCAAAGGCGAAACGCTGTCGGAAAGATGAAGGCACAATTTGAATAAAACTGTCGGCGTCTTTGCTTCTCAAATACCTCCGGGGTTTTGGGGCAGCGCCCCAATCGCCCGAAGGGCAAAGGAAGACTCTGAAGCCCCAACCCATCGGACAACACCGTCCCCGTAACACCCTATTAACCATTTGCCCGATAGCCTCGCCCCCATGCATGTCGAGCTTGACCCGGGCTTTGCCGAGCCGCCTTTGGACTACACCCCGCCGCCATCGGCCGATAGCCAAGACCGTCTTGCGCGGCTGCGGCTGATCCGCTCCCGCCGGGTTGGGCCGGCGACCTATCAGCGGCTCTTGGCCGACCATGGCTCGGCCCGGGCGGCGCTC
This sequence comes from Rhodophyticola sp., assembly GCA_028279315.1. Lineage (GTDB taxonomy): Bacteria > Pseudomonadota > Alphaproteobacteria > Rhodobacterales > Rhodobacteraceae > Rhodophyticola. Next base: position 2,119 of record JANQNZ010000235.1, read on the forward strand.
AACGCCTTGCCCGAGGTCGCGAATGCCGCGGGCATCGAGCGGTACACATCCTGCCCCGAAGGCGTGGCGCTTGCCGAGATGAAGGCCGCGAAGCGGGCCGGTGCGGCGATGCTGTGTCTGGGGGACGCCGCCTACCCCAAGGCGCTAGCCGCCATTCCTGACGCACCCCCGATCCTTTGGGCCTTGGGCGACACCTCGCTTCTGGATCGCCCCAGCATCGCCATTGTCGGCACGCGCAACGCCTCCTCCCTCGGCGCGCGAATGGCGCGGCGCCTGGCGGCGGATCTGGGCGCGGCGGGGTATGCGGTGGTCTCAGGCCTCGCCCGCGGGGTGGACGC
>JANQNZ010000250.1 GCA_028279315.1 Rhodophyticola sp.
TTACACACCGCTGGTCGGGCGCATCAACGCACGGCGCCCGGGGGTGATCAGTGAGGCGGATGAGGTCATGATGACGCCCTCCATCCCGCCTGGGGCCGATGGGCGCTTCGCAACCGCCTCAACCCGGTCCCCTGCGATTGTCCGCAGCCGCTCCGTCACCACAGCACCGCGTGCCGAGATTGCCGCGCCACAAAGCGCAGAGCCGGAGACCTTGCAGACCGTCCGGGTCACGCAAGGGCACCGCTATGTCCAAGTCGGGCGTTATGGTGACCAGGCCTCCGCCCGTATCGCGCGAGATCAACTGGCCGCGCGGGGCCTTGGGGCCAGTATCGGATCATCCAGCCAAGGCGGCTTTGTTGTCCTTGCCGGGCCATATGGAGACCCGCAGGCCTTGGGCCGGGCGCTGGCGACTGCGCGGGGGGCTGGGTTCAGCGGGGCCGTGACCCGGCGCTGAGGCAAGGCGCGGCGGGTCGGCGGGTCAGCCGCCGCAAATCTGCTGTAGTTCAACCCAACTCGCATCCGGCAGAAGCGGTGTTCTCAGGCGCGCGCGCATGGGGTCGCCCTCAATCAGCGGCAGCGTGGTTTCGCCCGAGACATCAAGCGCATAGGCGTAAGGTTCCGACGAAATCTCGGCTGAGGCGAAGCGCGCCAGAAGGGCCGCATCACCAACCGGCACCGGTGTCTCGGTCAGAAGCCGCACGGCATGGTCATGCAGATCGCCTTGTCTGATCTCGCCCGTGGTCAACATCCGAACCGTGGCCATCAAGCCGGCCTCCTGCAACAACCGCTCCGCCGGGTCGCGGGCTGTGCGGCGGATGTCATCGGCCAGAAGGTGGCCGGCCAGAACCTCTGGCGTCTCATGATCCTCCACCAAGGCGCGGTTCAGAACGACGATCTCCCCCGGCAAATGCACGAGGCCCGGCACCGCAGAGGGCAAAACCACCAAGGCCGGGGCGTCTGCGCCAAGTGTCGCCCCTCCCAACCGGTTCAGCGCCACCTGCCCCCTTGGGTCGGCGCAGGGCACACCGGCCAGCTCCACCATCTCGGCCAGCAGATCGCGGCCAAGATTGTCCCGCGTCGCCTCGGGAAGGACGGCCACGGTCTGCCGCAATAGCGCCCCCGGCAGCCAGAAGACGGCGGCAGCCAAGATCGCAACGCTCAGCCCAAGCCCCAGGACCAGACGCAACCGCCCGGGATGGGGCCGGGTGCGTTCAATCGCGCCCCGCACCCGTTCGATGGCCGCCACCATCTCATCATCGCTGATCTCCAAGATCTCATCGGCCTCGGCATCAGGCGCATAAAGGGCAGGGCGTTTGCCTGGGTTCAGCCGATGGACGGCGGGCAGCGACCAGTGGGTCAGCGCGGTCTCCGACATAGTCGAGATCATCAGCGTCGCCTCGCCAAGGGACACCAACACCTCCCGGCGCTGGCTCGCCTCGGTCTCGCGCCAAAGCCCGGTGGACTCCAGCCGCTGATAATCGCTGAGCGCGGTCATGCCAAAAAAGTACTGCCCGATCTTCTTTGGCCGGCAGCATAGCGGATGGCGGGTTTCCGCTCAATCATTTGGGCGCGCAGGGGGTTGCTCGGGCTCAAGCCCCTGGGGGGCCATCGCCCGGGCAAGTTGCCTCCGGCGGGCGTATTTGGGGAAAGATGAAGGCAAAATCTGAGACATTTGTCGGCGTCTTTGCTTCCCAAATACCTCCGGGGTTTGGGGCAGCGCCCCAATCGCCCGAAGGGCAAAGCAAAGACCGGGCACCGCAAGGCGCGCGACATTCTTTAAGGGGTGTATCCCCTTGAAGCAAGTAAGCGATGGCCCTATATAGAGGTCATGGAAAAGAGCAAATCAGCATCCCCCGACTTTAGCGTCCGCGACTTCTTCGAACGCTTTCCGAATGATGAGGCATGTCTGGAGCACATCTTCAACGTTCGTTTCGGGGCACGGCATGTGTGCCGGGCTTGCGGCGTCGAAAGCACATTTCACCGGATGAGTGATCGCCGCGCATGGGCGTGTGCTGCATGCGGGGATCACGTCTACCCTACCGCTGGCACGATTTTTCAAGATACGCGCACACCGCTTCAGGTCTGGTTTTATGCGATCTACCTTTTCGTGACGACCCGCCACGGGGTAAGCGGCAAAGAACTCCAGAGGCAACTCGGCGTCACCTACAAGACAGCTTGGCGGATCGGGAATAGAATCCGCGAACAGATGAGCAAGCACGACGCTCAGGCTATCCTCTCTGGCCATGTCGAGATTGACGAGGCATATGTCGGCGGCAAGCGCCCCGGTAAGCGTGGGCGCGGCGCGGCTGGCAAAACCATCGTCATGGGTTTCAAAGAGCGCGGCGGTCGGCTGGTTACGGAAATCATCCCGGACGTGAAGATGAAGACGCTTCGGAAGAAGACACTGGCGAACGTTGCGCCGGGCGCGACCGTCTCGACCGATGAACTCTACAGCTATGGCTTACTGAGCGGTGAAGGCTACACCCATGTCGCGGTGAAGCACGGCAAGAAACAGTGGGCGATCTACGACTACGAGACGCAGCAGCTTCACCACACGAACCACGTCGAAAGCTTCTGGCGTCACTTCAAGCATTCGGTCCGTGGCACGCACGTTTCGATTAGTCAAAAGTGGATGAAGCGGTATCTGGACGAGTTTACTTTTCGCGCGAACCATCGCGGCGAGGCGAACCTGATGTTTGATCGTCTGATTGCGGCGTTTTGATAACCTTCGAGGCGGTGTCTTCAAACTTCGCCCTGGATATTGGGCCGACGCCATCGGCTTCTACTTGTGCGATGAACTCATCCAAGCGACCAGTTTCCAATGCTTCGATTAAGGTAAGCTTCATGCGACGGCCCTCTCAAAAGCTGAGTCTGGCTGCCCGACTTCGATAACTCGTCCAGCTTGATGCAAAATGCTGTAGCTTTTACCCATCTCAGCCTTACTGCGAACCACTGAGATTAGACGTGGAGGATTATCGAGTGCTGCAATGTCATGGAACGCGGTACTCGCCTTATAAACCGAAATTGGATAGTTCGTTACAATTTGAAAGACTGCGGACCCACCATCAATCTTTGAGACTGCGGACACCTCCCATTCCGTTGACGACGCTCCGGTAATTCTTTCTTCGTAAGATGTCTTGGGGAACAGCCGATCCAGTCGCGTGTGCAACTCGTCCGATATAGTGGCCTCGACGTCAGACGAGACGCGATTAACAATCCGTGACGCGATGGCATGTGATGCTGCGCTGACATCAAGGATGGCGCGCTCGACCTCATGCTCTTGCACATCGACATACACAGATCGTTTCCCGACCTTAACCTCAAACTCTTCGGCGGCGGTCTGGGCCGTCTTAGCGAAAGAACGTCCAGCACCAAAACTTTCAATCTCGCGGAATGCAAAGCCGGAATCGCTCACCTTAACGCCGCCTGGTCTGTGCGTGAGGCGCACCGTTACAAAAGCTCCGCTTGGGTACGCCATAGGCATATTGATAAAGCTCGCATCGCCCCACGCCTTGAACGAGACAAGAGTTGGGACGATTGCCTTTGTAATATCGATAAGCGGCGTACGGTCAGCCATGCTCAAGGTCTCCGATGAAGAAATCATACACCCAAGGAGGTCTATCGACAACACCTATGTTATTGATTCTAAGGCGATTCCCGACAAACTGCCTAACACTTTCAAAGTCTTGAAGTTCTTGGCCGATGTCGGTCGCGCACGGTAGGTTGCCCGACTGCATACGACCATGTTCGTCCAGCCAATTCAGATCAAAGCCATGCAGGTGGGTGTCACTTACTCGTCCACCAGCCAGCCTTCGGCACCGATCTCTGCTGTTCGTGTGCCCACCTTCAAGTGATCGCCAATCAAGCCTCTCAAGGGGAACACAGCGGCGTCCGGGCTGGCTTGAAATACGTAACTCAAGGCTGACATTCACTTCTGGACGGCGAGAGTAGCACCCGCCGTGAAGGACGAGCCCGGTCTCGGCCACTCCGTCGATCTCCAGCGGCGCATCAAACCAAACGTAGTCGGTCTCGTCCTCCGGCTTGGACCAGCCGGGGAAGAAGCCAATTTCTTTCTCTGCCTCGAATATCTCTTTCAGCGTGGCCACATAGCGGTGGATACTCGATCTGAAGTCTCAGCGCGAGTCTTAACTTGCTTCAAGGGGATACACCCCTTCTTTAAAGACTTGCGGCCTGCTGGCGGAGCTCGAATTTTTGGATCTTCCCTGTGGAGGTTTTTGGCAGTTCGGCAAAGACGACGTGTTTCGGCGCCTTGAACCCGGCTAGCCGCTCTCGCGCAAAGGCAATTAGATCGGCCTCACTCACCTCTGCGCCCTCTTTCAATTCGACAAAGGCACACGGGACTTCGCCCCAAGTCTCATCTGGTTTCGCCACCACCGCGCAGAGCGAGACCGCCGGGTGATGCATGAGCGCGCCTTCGACCTCGACGGAGCTCACATTCTCCCCACCCGAGATGATGATGTCTTTCGCCCGGTCGGTGATTTGCACATAGGAATCAGGGTGTTGGATGGCGATATCGCCGGAATGGAAATAGCCACCGCGAAAGGCTTCTTCGGTTGCATGGGGGTTTTTGTAATAGCCTTTCATCACCGAATTTCCGCGCATCATGATCTCGCCTAAGGCCGCGCCATCCATCGGGATCTGCGCCATAGTCTCCGGCTCCATCACCGTGATGTGGTCCATGTTGGGGAAGGCCACGCCTTGGCGGGCCTTGATCGCGGCGCGGTCCTCTGGCGCCAGATCATCCCAGATCCCGTCTTGCCAGGTGCATTCGGTGGCGGGGCCATAGACCTCCGTCAGTCCGTAAACTTGGGTGACGTGAAAGCCCATGGTCTCAATCGCGGCCAGAGTGGCGGCGGCAGGCGGGGCGCCGGCGGTGAAGACCTCGACGGTGTGGGCGAACGTCCGGCGCTCGTCGTCTTTCGCGTTCACGATCATGTTCAAGACGATGGGCGCGCCGCCGAAATGGGTGACGCCGTCGTCAGCGATGGCGTCATAGATGGCCTTGGCGGTGATATCCCGGCAGCACACCACGGTGCCGCCAAGCGCGGGCATGGCCCAGACATGGCACCAGTTGTTGCAATGAAAAAGCGGCACGATGGTCAGATAACGCGGGTAAAGCACCATGCGCCAAGAGATCGGCGTGCCAAGCGTGATGAGATACGCGCCGCGATGGTGATAGACCACGCCTTTGGGCCGGCCCGTTGTGCCCGAGGTATAATTGAGCGCAATCGACTCCCACTCGTCTTCGGGCATGATCCAGGGTGCGTCTGGATCGCCCTCGGCCAAAAGCGCGTCATAGGTCAGATGCCGGCCTGAGGCGGGGTAGCCCGCCGCCGCATCGGGCACCTCCACGATCAAAGGGGTCGGGCCGTCCATCGCCTCAATCGCGGCCTCCAGAACCGTCAGGAATTGCGTGTCGGCCAGGATCAGCTTCGCCTCACCATGGTCGAGGATGTAGCAGATCGTGGCCGGATCGAGCCGGATATTGATCGCGTTCAAGACGGCACCTGCCGCGGGCACGCCGAAATGGGCCTCCACATGGGCGGGGATATTGGGCAGAAGCGTCGCCACCACATCACCGGGGGCGATGCGCCGGCCCTTGAGCGCTGAGGCCAGGCGGGAGACGCGGGCGTGGTACTCCGCATAGGTCAGCCGGAAATCGCCATAGACGAGCGCCTCCCGCGTCGGGAAGACCGATTTCGCGCGGCTGAGATGGGAAAGCGGCGTCAGCGGCACGTAATTCGCGGGCCGCTTCTCCAACCCGGTTTCGTCTTTCATCCAGCCCATGGGCGCTCCTCCCCTTATATCGCCACTATGGAAGGCCGCGAAGGCCTTGAAAAGAGGTGCGGATCGGGGGTGAGGCGTTAGAGTGGCGCCCATGATCATCTCGGCCAAGCGGCGCTATATCTTTGTTCATATCCCGAAGACCGGCGGCACCTCCATGGCGCTGGCCTTGGAGGCGCGCGCGGCGGCGGACGATATCCTGATCGGCGACACGCCCAAGGCCCGCAAACGCAAGCAGCGGCTGAAGGGCGTGAGGGCGGCTGGGCGGCTTTGGAAACACTCGACCTTGCGCGATGCTGATGGGTTGATCGACCGCGCCCAGATGCGGGCGTTCTTTGTCTTCACCTTGGTCCGGAACCCCTGGGATCGGCTGGTCAGCTATTACCATTGGCTGCAAGATCAGAGCTTCGATCATCCGGCGGTCGAGCTTGCAAAAACGCTTGAGTTTGAGGCGTTTGCGCTCCACCCCTCCACCGCCGCTGCTTTCCGCACCGCGCCCTATGCCAGCTATCTGACCGGCCCCGATGGCGTGGACTATGGCGATCTCTACATCCGATTGGAGCATTTTGCCGAGGATGCCGCGCCGCTGGAGCGGCATTTGGGGTTCTCCCTGGACCTGCCCCATGAAAACGCCTCCCGACGACGCACCTCCCATCGCGAGTACTACAGCGATGCGTCGCGTCAGGCGGTGGGCGCGTTTTGCGCGGAGGATATCACGCGGTTTGGGTATCGGTTCTGAGAGGGGCATCCCCCTTACCTTGGCCCGGACCCTCTGATAGCGTGGCCTTTGGGGCCAGGTTGCGGCCCCGTATGTGACATCACCGACCGATCAGGACTCACCCCATCATGAAACGCATTCCTCTGGGCCGCGGCGGCCCTGAGATCACGAATTACTGTTTGGGCACCATGACGTGGGGCCGCCAGACACCCGAGGCCGATGCCCATCGCCAGCTGGACATGGCGCTTGAGGCCGGGATTTCCATCCTCGACACGGCTGAGATGTATCCCGTCAACCCGGTCATGGGTGAAACCATCGGCGTGACTGAGACGGTCATTGGCAACTGGATTGCCAAGACCCCCTCCCGCCGGGGTGAGATCGCCATCGCCTCCAAGATCACCGGCCAAAACGCGCGGTTTGTGCGCCCAGGCCAGGATGTGACCGGTGCGACCCTGCGGGAGGCGTTGGAGGGGTCGCTAGAGCGGCTCAACACCGATCATATCGACCTTTATCAACTGCATTGGCCCAATCGCGGCAGTTATCATTTCCGGCAGAACTGGCGTTATGACCCGTCCGGCCAGGATGCCACGCGGGTGCGGGACAATATGCTGGACGTGTTGCAATCGGCCCAAGAGCTGATCGCCGAGGGCAAACTTGGCCAGATTGCGCTGTCGAACGAGTCCACCTGGGGCACGGCGCAATGGCTGCGGCTGAGTGAAGAGCATGGGCTGCCCCGTGTCGCCTCGATCCAGAACGAATATTCCCTCCTCTGCCGGCTCTATGACACCGATCTGGCGGAGCTTGCGGTGAATGAAGACGTGACGCTTCTGGCGTTTTCGCCGGTGGCCGCGGGGCTTCTGACCGGGAAATATCAGGGCGGCGCGGTTCCAGACGGCTCGCGAATGTCGTTGAACGCCGAGATGGGCGGGCGCAAGACGGACCGCGTCTTCACCGCCGTTGCCGCCTATCTGGACCTCGCGCAGAAACATGGGGTCGACCCGATCCATATGGCGCTCGCCTTCACCGTGCAGCGGCCATTCCCGGTTTCGACGATCTTCGGGGCGACCACGTCGGAGCAACTGGCCCATGTCTTGAGCGGCCTCGACACGGTGTTGAGCGACGCGCTGCTTTCCGAGATCGATGAGGTGCACCGTCAGCACCCGATGCCCTATTGAACCTGCGCGACCCGGGGCAAACGGCGGACCAGTTTGTAAACAACGGGGCGCTCCCGCCCCCTTCGGCCTTTGGCCTGCATGGGTTGGGCATGGCGCGGCTTCGCCGCGCGGGGTAGTGATTTTCTGTTCGCCGCAGTGCAAGCCTTGCTGGTGGGGATTTTGCTGAGAGGCCGTTTGCGGGCAGGTTTGTCGCAAACAGGCCTGGTCGATTGTGGGAGTGTGAGTCGGGGCCCGCGTCAAGGACAAGCCGCTGCGCGGTCAGCTTCGCTGATCCTTGACCCGGGCCCCGACTCACGGGAGAACCCGGGATCGGCGGCGGGTGGGGCAATCGCTGGATCGGGGAGGGGGCGTGATGGCCGGACAGATGGCGCTGTTGGGCGCGGGCGAGACAGGGTCGGCCTGGGCCGCGCGCTTTGCGCTGATGGGATGGCATGTGCGGGTCTTCGACCCGGAGCCGGGCGCCAAGGCCCGGGTTGGGGCCGCGATGCAGGCCGCGCGCGCCGGATTGCCCGCGCTTTATGACATCGCCTTACCGCCTGCGGGCGCCATCACCTATCCCGATAGTCTGGCGGAGGCCGTGACCGGAGCCGATTGGGTGCAAGAGGCCCTGCCGGACCGGATGGCGCTGAAGCAGAAGATGCTGCAAGCGGTCCAGGCAAGCTTGGGCGAGGGCGCGGTGATCGCCGGGGGATCGGAGACCCTAAGCGCCGACGAGTTGCAAACCTGCGCACCCCGGCCTGGCCAGGTTGTCGCGGTGGCAGGGCTGGCGCCGGTCTGGCTGATGCCAGGCGTGCTGATTGCGGGCGGGTCTAAGACCGGGCCAGAGGTGATCGACCGCGCGGAAGAGGTGTTGCGCCAGATCGGGATGGACCCGATCCGGGGCGCGAGCGACAGCCCCTTATCGGCTGAATGGGAGGCCCATGAGACGCCGGAGCTGACCCGCGCCATGGCGCCGATCTGGGCGGCAGGTGAGGCGGTTGAGGCGCGGGTTGCGATCCTCCGCGCTTTAAAGTCCCGGAATACGTCCGGGCCGGGGCAGGTGCTCGCGGTCCATGAGGCAACCCTGGCCCCCGCAACACCCGATCTGACCGAGGTGCCTGTGACGCTTGACCGGCAAGTGCCGCCCGATTGGGTCGATTACAATGGCCATATGAATGAGGCGCATTATCTGACGGCCTTCTCCAATGCCGCCGACCGGCTCTTGCTTTGGGCGGGCATGGATGCCGATTGCGTGGCGGAGGGGCATTCGGTCTTCACCGTCGAGACGCATATCCGGCATTTGGGGGAGGTCGATATCGGCGACCGGATCAAGGTTACAACCCGGGTGTTGGATGGGGCGGGCAAGCGCCTCCATATCTGGCATGAGATGTGGAATGGGCAGGTGCTTGCGGCGACGGGCGAACAGCTGCTGCTCCATGTTGACCTAAACACCAGGCGCCCCGCGCCCCCACGCGCGGATGTCGGCGCCGTCTTGAGTGCCGCCGCAGAGGCGCATCGTGCCTTGCCGATGCCAAAAGGCGTTGGCCGCCATGTGGACGCGCCCAGAAATTAGATCGGGGCGCATCTCGCGGCGATCACTATCCTAGCCGTCCTCGTCAATCCGATGCCGAAGCGCAGTCAGGATTTTCGGGATTTGCCGGGCCGAGGCCAGGCTTTCGCGGATCAGCCAATCGAAATGCTCTGAAATCCCGCGCACCCGATCCCGATCCCGGAAGGCCACATAATGCCGGCCCATATAGATCACCGCCATTTTCGGTCCGAAGATCGTAACGGGGGCGGAGAACACCCGATGGGCGTCGAAGATGAACAGACGGAGTGTAGGATAAAGCTGATCATAGACTTCCAGCAGCCAATCAATCTGTTCCCGCCGGATTTCCGCGCTGAGGCCGTTGTAATAGCCTTGGCCCAAGGCAAAGCTCTCCAACTCATGGATCGGCAGCGCGATCTCGTAATCGCTTTCGCTGCCCCGCATCCAATCAAGCCGCGCATTGGCCGCGCCAATCGCCTGATCGGTCCGCCGGTTGGCTGTTTGCGCATATTCCCACCGCATGACCTCATGGGTTTTCAGCATATCGGGCAGTGTGGCGGGCACATGGCGGATTTTGTAACCCGCTGCCTCCTCATGCCAGGCGAAGATCTGGTCGTCGATGGCGCTGGCCCGACCGGTTTCGGTCAGGGACAGGCTGGTTGCCAGGATATCGCCCGCCAGTTCCGGCCGGTCGCTCAGGCCCAACAGCCAATCGGCGGAGACCTGAAGCGCCTGGGCCGCGCCCGCCACCAGATGGCTTCCCGGCATACGTGCCTCATCGGCTTGCAGAAGCTGCGTGATGGTGGAGCGGTCCACCCCCGCTGAACGGGCGAGGGCCGCGCGGGAGAGGCCCGTGGCCGTCAAAGCCGCCGCCAGACGCTCCCGAAACAGCGCCGCGCGATTGCGTTTGTCGGATAAATCCAGCATCGTTGATTTTCTCCATCATTGTTGGATTTTCGGTGAGAAAACCCGGACTGCCCGAAAAAATCAAGCCTTGATAAGCAAATAGGGCCTGGCCGGGGACGCTAGGCTCGTTTGGATTGGGGATCTCATGCGCGTCGAATGGCCGACCGTTTTCTTGATTTTGGTCTGCTATCTGGTTTGGGCGGTGGCGATTTTTCTGCTGCCGCTGGTTTGGCTGCCTTTGGCGATTGTGGTGACCGGGCTTGCCATTGCGCTCCATTCCTCGCTTCAACATGAGGTGACCCACGGCCACCCGTTCCCCGCGCGGTGGGTGAGCGAAGCGGTTGTCTTCCCGTCCCTCAACCTCGCCATCCCCTTCATCCGGTTCCGCGATCAGCACCTGGCGCACCACAATGACGCCACGCTGACCGACCCCTATGACGACCCGGAAACGAATTTCCTGGACCCCGAGGCGTGGGATCGGTTGCCCGCGCCAATCCGCGCGATCTTCCGCCTGAACAATACGCTCCTTGGTCGGCTTCTGATCGGCCCGGCGCTGTCGCAGATCACCTTCATGATGGGCGATTGGCGGATGATCCGGGGTGGCGACCGCGCGGTGCTTTGGGCCTGGGTTGCCCATGGGCTCTCGATCCTGCCGATCCTGGCCCTGATCGTCGTGGCGCCGATGCCGGTCTGGGCCTATCTGATCGCAGCCTATATCGGCCTTGCCATCGTGAAGATCCGCACCTTTCTGGAGCACCAGGCCCATGAACGTGCAAGCGGCCGGACGGTGGTGATTGAGGACCGGGGCCTTCTGGCGTTTCTCTTTCTGAACAATAACTTACATGTGGTCCACCACATGCATCCGCGCCTTCCATGGTATCGGCTGCCGCGGATGTATCGGGATAACCGCGCGCGGTATCTGGCGCGGAATGGCGGCTATATCTACCGGTCCTATGGCGAGATTTTCCGCCAACACCTGTTCCGCGCGAAAGACCCAGTGCCGCATCCGCTTTACCGCGCCGACTAAAGCCCTTTGCGTTTTATCTGAGGCAGTATGTATCGCGTTCCGCGTTCGAGCCGCAGGCGAGAGGCAGCGGGTTGCGATTCAAATCAAACGCAAAGCGCTCTAAGCGGTCTTCGGCGCATCCTCAACCGGTCCTGACTTGCCCTTAGGGGCCGAAGGCGCGATGACGGGGCCATGCCGCTTTGGATCCCCGTCACCATCTTCGCCGCCTTCATGCAGAACCTGCGGTTCCTACTGCAACGGCATCTGAAGGTCACCACACTCTCCACCGGCGGCGCCACCTGGGCGCGGTTCCTCTATTCCGCGCCGCTCGTGGCGATGATCGTGATTGCTTATGCGGGCCTCTCCAACCAAAACCTGCCCGATCCCGGTGGGCGGTTCTGGGCCTTCGTTGTCTCGGGCGCCTTGGCACAGATGCTGGCCACAATGTGTGTCGTCGCGCTTTTTGCCCATCGGAACTTCACGGTCGGCATCACGCTCAAGAAGACCGAAGTCATCCTGACCGCGCTCATCGGGCTGATCATCCTGGGGGAGGCGATCTCCCCCCCAATCATCGCGGCCATCGCCATTGGGTTTGTCGGGGTTGTCCTCCTCTCCGACCCGCCGAAAACCGACGTCGCGCTGCCCTGGCGCGCGCGGATCTTCAACGTCGCCTCGGGTTATGGACTGGCGTCGGGAGTCCTCTTCGGCATCTCGGCGGTGGGCTATCGCGGCGCATCTCTGTCGCTGGACCAAGGCGACGTCTTCCTGCGCGCGGCTTTCACGCTTGCTGCGGCGACGGCGGTACAGACGGTGACCCTTGGTGCCTGGCTCGCTTGGCGAGAACGGGGGGAGATTACGAGAGTCTTCGCCTCCTGGCGGGTCTCGGGCTTGGTCGGTCTCACCTCCATGCTGGGCTCCCTTGGCTGGTTCACCGCCTTCACGCTGCAAACCGCCGCTTATGTAAAGGCGCTTGGCCAGATCGAACTGGTCTTCACCTTCCTCTTCTCGGTCTTCTGGCTGAAAGAACAGAGCACCGCGAAGGAGATCGGCGGCATCCTTCTGATCGTGGCCTCGATCGGTCTCATCTTCCTCGGCAGTCTCTGAGCCATGGCGATCACGCTGGCCATCGCCCCGATCTTCCTTCTGATCGTGCTTGGCTACGCCCTCCGCCGCGGCGGTATCCCGTCCGAGGAATTTTGGGCCCTGAATGACCGCCTGGTCTATTTCATCCTCATGCCCGCGCTCTTCTTTGTGCGCATCTCCACCGCTGATCTGGTTGGGGCAGGCCTTGGCCCCTTCACCGCCACGCTTTATCTGGGCTTCTTCGCAGGGCTTGGCTTCGGCCTCGTCGCGGCGTGGTATCTGGCCAAAGGGCCGGCGGTGGGCACGTCGGTGATGCAGGGCGCTTCCCGCTTCAACACCTTCGTCGCACTGGCGGTGGCCGAGGCGCTTTACGGGGCCGCGGGACTCGAATGGGCGGTCCTGGGCGCCACGGTCTTGGTGCCGGTTGCCAATATCACAGCGGTGATCGGGTTCGTGGTTTTGATGCCGCAGACAAAGCCGGGCAGCGCGATCTGGGATGCGGTGAGGCAACTTGGCACCAACCCTTTGATCCTGGCCATCCTGGCGGGCGTTGCCATCAATCTCGCGGGTATCGCGCTAATCCCGGTCCTTCATGAGACGCTTGAGGTCTTGGGCCAGGCGGCGCTGCCGATCATGCTGCTCTCGGTCGGGGCCAGCCTGAAACTGCGCGGCCTCAGCGCTGATCTGGCGCCACTTCTTTTCTCCGTCGCCGGCAAACTCGCCCTTTTCCCCGCCGTGACCATTCTTGCCGCGCTGGCCCTCGGTCTCTCACCGCTCAGCGCCCAGGTGGCCTTGATCTACGCCGCCATCCCCGCCGGTGTCGTGGCCTATACGCTGGCCCGGCAATTGGGCGGTGATGCCTCTCTCATGGCGGCGATGATCACGATCCAGACGCTGCTCAGCGTCTTGACCCTCCCGCTTTGGCTCAGCCTTGGAGAGTGGGTGTTCGGGCTCTAAACGCAAGGACCCCTCACGCTCCCCGAGGCTCCGCCCGCCCGCGTCCCCCCGTCACAACCGCCGAAACCGGCTCATTTCGCCAGAATTGTCGAAAAACGGCACACCTGGATGCGCTGTGCCCTGAAGCCGGGCGGCCAATTCGGCCAAAACCACCTCGGTAATAAACGGCATGTCGAACCCCCGCGCCTCATCCAGCGGCACCCATTGCAGATGGCTCAATTCATCCTCCGCGCGGGAGAAATCGTCCGGGTCGCTCATCAACGCCTCCGCCTCGGCTAGGAAGAACCGCGCATCGAACCGGCGGGGGCGGCCAGGCGGGGTGATGGCCCGAAACACGAAATCGAGCGCCGCGCCATCGGGCAGATGCCCCGTGGCCAGATAACCGCGCCATCCTCGCGGCGCCTCCATCGCGCCCGCGCGGGTGTCGGTTTGGCCGAGGAGCAAGCCGGTTTCCTCCCACAATTCGCGCGTCGCCGCCGCCACCATTGCGTGGGGCGCAAGCACGCTGTCCTGAAGGAGCGCTGTCTCAGACGGGCAGGGGCGTGCCAGCGGGATCGAGGCGTCCACCGCATCAACCGCACCGCCGGGGAAGACAAATTTCGACGGCATAAACACCGCGCCTTTGCCACGCTGGCCCATCAGAACCCTGGGCCGCGTGGCCGTATCGCGCAGCAGGATCACCGTTGCCGCGTCGCGGATCGCCGTCTTATCTAGAACCCGTGCATCCGCTTGGCCCATTGAATCCCCACCAGCATCCCTTTGAAACGCGGCAACAAATACAAGCCCAACGCCACCGCGCCAAGGGAGAAGCCGGTGGCCAGGACCAGCGGGCTTGGCTGCCAGGCCGTGTAGACCGGCACCAGGAACACCCCCAGAACTTTCGCCGTCACCAGGATTGTCAGATAGGCAGGGCCGTCATCCGTGCGGGCATGGCTTAAGTCTTCCCCGCAACTGGGGCAGCTCTGGCGGAGCGTCAGGTAGCCGTCAAAAAGATGCCCCTCGCCGCATTTGGGGCAGCGGCGGGCAAGGCCGCGTCGGATGGCCGGGCCTGCGGGGCGATCCGCTGGGCCGGGTTCAAACGCCTCTGGCGCTGGAATGGGGTGCATGTCGGGTGCCGTCCTGTCTCGTGCGTCCCGGCTTATGTAGCACGTCTTGACGCCCGTAACATGCCCCTGCGGCGGCTGACCGCAGGCGCCATTGCCTTTTTTCGACGGAAACCCGCGGGCCCCCCG
>JANQNZ010000252.1 GCA_028279315.1 Rhodophyticola sp.
GGGGGGGAGCGGGGGGCTGCCTCCCCCTCGGGCCCCCCGGGCGTATTTGGGGAAAGATGAAGGGATGTGAGGGGTGGGAGAGCAGGGCGGGATCAGAGATGCGGCGGATGTGGCCCGTGGGGCCGAAGCATTGGTGCGGCTGGAGCCTCGGTTTCAGCCGGTGATCGAGGCGGTGGGGGAATTACCTTTGCGGCTCAGGGGCGACGGGTTCGAGGCGCTCTTGAGCGCCATTGTCGGCCAGCAGGTCTCCACCGCCTCGGCCGCGGCGATCTGGGCGCGGGTAGAGGCCGCGGGACTGACGGAAGCGGCGGCGGTGCGGCGGGCTCATGAAGATGATTTGAAGGCGGTCGGTTTGAGCCGGCCCAAGATGCGGTATGCGCGCGCCTTGGCGGAGGCCGATCTGGATTACGCGGCGTTGAGGCATCTACCAACCGAAGAGGTGGTTGCCACCTTGGTCGCTATCCCCGGCATCGGAACTTGGACGGCGGAGATCTACGCCAAATTCTCGCTTGGCCACCGGGATGTCTTCGCGGCGGGGGATTTGGCCCTGCAAGAGGCGGCACGGATGCTGTTTGACCTAGAGGAACGCCCAAGCGAGGCGGCGCTGCGGGAAATGGCCACTGCCTGGTCTCCCTGGCGCTCGGTTGCCGCCCGGGCGCTTTGGGCCTACTACCGGCTTCAGAAAAACCGTGAGGGGGTCAGGTGACCAGGGTGTTGGAATTTGGCCGGAAGGCCGCGCAATCGGGGCAGGCGGACAGTCTGGTAATTTTTCTTCACGGCTATGGCGCCGATGGGGCCGATTTGTTGGGTCTGGCCGATCCTTTGGGGCCGCATCTTCCCAACACCGTCTTTGTCTCCCCCGATGCGCCGGAGCGCTCGGCCATGAACCCGATGGGCTATCAATGGTTCCCGATCCCGTGGATTGATGGCTCCAGTGAGGAACAGGCTGACGAGAGCATGGCGCGCGCTGTGGAAGATCTGAACGCCTTCCTCGACCAGATCATGGAAGATGAAGGCGTCAATGCCGACCGGGTGGCGTTGGTGGGCTTCAGCCAGGGCACGATGATGAGCCTCCACGTCGCCCCGCGCCGGGATGCGGAATTTGCCGGGGTGGTCGGGTTCTCTGGCCGGCTGATCGGGCCGGAGCTTTTGGCCGATGAGGTGAAGATGCGCCCGCCGGTCCTTCTGATCCATGGCGATCAGGACGATGTGGTGCCGCCGCAAAGCCTGCCCCAAGCTGCTGAGGCGCTGCAAGGCGCGGGCTTCGATGTCTATGCCCATGTCATGAAAGGCACCGGCCACGGGATTGCGCCCGATGGGCTAAGCGTGGCCTTAGCCTTCTTGCGGGATCGGTTCGGCATCGAGGGCGCGTGACAGCGCTGCGACGCTAAGTCAGCACGCTCAATGGACAGCCCCACACTCCCCGCGTCTTTGCTTCCAAAATACTCTCGCCGAAGGCCCGCGCCGAGGATGGCCCCGGAACGGGGCTTGACGAGGCGCGCATCCTAGTCCGCCCAAAGCTTGGGCTCGGCAAACTCCACCGAATTGCCCGCCGGGTCGCGGACATAAAGCGAGCGCGCGCCGTTGGGCCAGTGGAAATCCGCGTCGATGGGGATGGCGGCTGCCTCCAACCGGGCGCGGATTTGGGTGATCTCGCCGTCGCTGGCCGCAAAACAGACATGGCCCGGGCCCGACGCGCCATGGGGCGGGACGGGCAGGGCGGTTGGCGGTGGTGGTGTCACCGTCTCCGCCGGGTTGAAAATCAAGAGGATCGTGGAACCGACCCGATAGAA
This sequence comes from Rhodophyticola sp., assembly GCA_028279315.1. Taxonomy (GTDB): domain Bacteria; phylum Pseudomonadota; class Alphaproteobacteria; order Rhodobacterales; family Rhodobacteraceae; genus Rhodophyticola. Next base: position 1,794 of record JANQNZ010000252.1, read on the forward strand.
GACATGGCGGTTTCCGGCCCGCATCAACCGCGGCAGGCTCAACAACTCCCCGTAAAACGCCTCCGCCGCGTCGAGGTCTGTCGCATAAAGCGCGGCTTCGAGAATGCCGGAGAGCGGTGGCGCGGGGGGTGTCTCTTCTTGCGTCATGGGGCGAGGATACCGACATGCCCAGACAGACGCAGCCCCCCTGTGGATAACGTCACATTTCTGTTAGGCGATGTCGCTATCTCTGGCCGCGACACCCACAGCATCTTGCGGGGGTTGCCAGGGGCGTAAGCCTAGATATAGTCGCGATAACGGCTGGGGCGGGGCTCCCCGCTCTGGCGCCAAACGGGCAGACAGGGCGGGATCGGAGTCGGATATGAACGCAGCGGCCGATGGCGAGTTTAGGACAGCATTTGTGCGCGAGGCGGGGGGCCTAAGGCAGAACCCCGCGCTGGTCCTAAATGCCGATTACCGGCCGCTATCCTATTACCCGCTTTCGCTTTGGCCCTGGCAGGAGGCGGTGAAAGCCGCGTTTCTGGACCGGGTTCAGATCGTGGCGGAATATGATGAGGTGGTGCGCAGCCCCTCAACCGTCATCCGAATACCCTCTGTCGTCGTGCTGAAGGATTATGTGAAACCCCAAAAGCGCGTGGCCTTCACGCGCTTTAATTTGTTCCTGAGGGATGAATTCAGCTGCCAGTATTGCGGCGCGAAGGGGGATTTGACCTTCGATCATGTGGTGCCACGGGCGCGCGGCGGGATCACGTCTTGGGAGAATGTCGTGGCCGCTTGCTCAAAATGCAACTTGAAGAAAGGCGCGAAAAGCTTGCGCCAGGTCGGCCTGTCCTTACGCAAACCGCCGCGCCAGCCAGGAGCGGAGGAGTTGCGCAATATGGGCCGGAAATTCCCGCCGAACCATTTGCACGAAAGCTGGCTGGATTTCCTTTATTGGGATGCCGAACTGGACGCGTGAGCCGATGGAGCGGTGACGACGGTGTCGCTCGTAAGGCGGGACTTGTCCCGCCGCCATACAAAGGTGCCCCGGCGGGCAGTGGCGGGACAAGTCCCGCCCTACGCGGCGTCAGAGGTTGTCGATTGAATGCTGCGGTTTCCTTGTCTGCGATCATGATCTAGCCTCCGCCCCAACCAGGAGGCGCGCGCCAATGTCCAACCCCTTCTTCCAACCGCCTTCGGGCACCGATCTGCCGCGTTATGCTGGGGTGCCCACCTTCATGCGGTTGCCCTATCTCGGCCCCGACGATCCGCGCCGGGCGGAGGTCGATGTCGGGTTCTTCGGTTTGCCGTGGGACGGCGCCACCTCGAACCGGCCGGGCGCGCGGCATGGACCGCGGGGCTTGCGCGATGCCTCCACCATGATCCGGGAGATGAACCGCGCCACCGGGCAGACCCCGTTTCAGGCGATGAATTGCGCCGATCTGGGCGATGTCGCGATGAGCCCGGTGGATCAGGACGAGGCGCTGGAGGCGGCGCAAAGCTTTGTTGCGGGTGTGCTCGCCCAAGACATCACGCCGTTTATGGCCGGCGGCGATCATCTTTGCACCCTGACCGTGCTGCGCGCTTTACGCGCCGCGCGCGGAGAGGCCTTTGGTCTGGTCCTCCTCGACAGCCACACGGACCTTTACCCGGCCTATTTCGGGGGCAAGACTCTGACCCATGGCAACCCATTCCGTCAGGCGATCCTGGAAGACTGCATTGACCCCAAACGCTCCGTGATGATTGGGATGCGCGGCACCTCCTACAACAACTCCGATTTCGAGTTTGGGTGGGAGCATGGGGTGCGGATTATGCCGATTGAGGAGTGTTTTCAGATCGGCTGGCCCCAAGTGATGGCCGTGGCGCGCGAGGTCGTGGGCGACGGGCCGACCTATGTGAGCTTCGATATCGACTTTCTGGACCCGGCTTTTGCACCGGGGACAGGCACGCCGGAGGTGGGCGGCCCGAATAGCTTCGAAGCCGTGCACTGCGTGCGCGCGCTCAGGGGGCTCGACATCATCGGGGCTGATCTGGTGGAGGTTTCGCCGCCGTTCGACCCGTCCGGCAACACGGCTTGGCTCGGCGCCTCGATCATGTTTGAGCTTCTCTGCGCCATGCAGTCCCCATGAGTTGGCCCGCAAACCGGACGCCGCCGCATTTGGTGGAGAGCGACCGCGCGGCCGGGTTTGAGGTGGCCGAAGACTTCGAGCGCTTCTCGCAGATGAACGACATTTTCACCCGAGCGTTTTGGGACGACCAGGTGCGCTCTAAGGACAGCGACGCCTTCTTCGCGAGCTACCGGATGGAGGCCGCGCCGCGCCGGGGGGACGGCTTCACCCAGGCTGATTTTGCGCTGAGGAACGCGGCCTGGCTGATCTCGGACATGATTTCGGAACGGAATGCGGGGGAGGGGGAGCGGGAAGGCTTCCAAAGCCCGATCCGCGCCTCGGTGCCCGTGGCGGACACTCAGGCTGATCTTGGGACACCGGAGGAGGCGGCGGCAAATATCAAACAGGTGGCCAAGCTTTTCGGCGCCGATCTGGTGGGCATCACCGAGATCGATCTGCGTTGGCATTATGCGGACCGGCCCGATGTGCGGACCATGGAACCTGTGCCGAACGATCTGCCGCCCGGTCTGACCCATGTGATTGTCATGGGCCATGCGATGGATTTCGGCCTGGTCGAGACCTATCCAAGCGCCTTGGCCGGGGCGGCGACGGGCCGCGAATACTCCCATGAGGCGGCGATTGTCATGCAGGTGACGGCCTATCTGCGCAATCTAGGATACGAGGCTGTCGCCAGCATGAATGACACGGCGCTGGTCATTCCCTATGCGATCAAGGCGGGCCTGGGCGAATATGGGCGCAACCAGATGGTGCTCACGCCGGAATATGGGCCACGGGTGCGGTTTTCCAAGATTTTCACGAACCTGGAGCTGGCCGTGGACGGGCCGAAACCGCTTGGCCTCGCGGCCTATTGCGAGGGCTGCACGGCCTGCGCGGCGGCCTGCCCCGTGAAAGCCTTGCCGTCCGGTGCGCCGGATTTTGGGGAGGAGGTGGCGGCAGGCTCCCCTTCGACCCTACGGGGCGTGCGCAAATGGTCCTCCAATGCCGAGGCCTGTTTCGGCTATTGGACCAAGATCAAAACCGATTGCGCGATCTGTATGCGGGTTTGTCCGTTCAACCGGGAATTCTCGACCTGGGCGGAGCGGCTTTGGCGCTGGCTGGCGACGGGCCAGGCCGGCGCCTGGGGGGTCCGGCTGGCGCGGGCTTGGGAGGCGCGGCGTGGCAAACGGGTGCGGTTGAAACCGGCGGAGTGGTGGCAGCGGGGCGGGTGACAGGCGCGGTGCCCCCTAAGCCCTGCGCCCCCGCGGCCGGCGGCGGATTTTTGAGTATTTGAGAAGCAAAGACGGTGTGGATGGGCGCGTAAGACATCCCTGCGGCAATGCGGCACAGCGATCCAATCCCGCGCGGCGGGCGCGTCGTGGCATTGTGACAGAGGCCAAGTTTGCTAGACTTTGGCCGCCGGGGTCTGTATGCCCCGGTCTAGAGGTCCGTTAGCGCTAACATGACCTGTTGGGCAGAGAGCAGGAGAGACAATGGTTTCGCGCGTTATTCCAGTTGATCCCTTCGATTTGGTGATTTTTGGCGCCACTGGGGATTTGGCGCGGCGGAAGATCCTGCCGGGGCTGTATCGCCGGTTCTGGGCGGGTCAGATGCCGGAGGGCAGCCGGATCATCGGCGCGGCCCGAACCGAGCAGGACGCTGATGCCTGGCGCGCCTCGATCCGCGCGGCGATTGAGGAATTTGTCGCGAAATCGAAGCATGAGGCGGAGGTCATCGACCGCTTCCTCGCCTGTCTCGACTATGTCGCGATTGATGTGCGTGGTGATGGTGGGTGGGAGACCTTGCGCGATATGATGCGCCAGGAGGTAACCCAAGCCTTCTATTTCTCGGTTGGCCCGGGCCTCTTTGGTGATCTGGCGGAGCGACTTCACCGCTATAAGATCGCCTGCGAAACCTGCAGAATCGTTGTGGAAAAGCCCTTTGGGCGTGATCTCGACAGCGCCAAAGCTCTGAACGCAACCTTGGCCGCGCATTTCGACGAACAGCAGATCTACCGGATCGACCATTATCTGGGCAAAGAGACGGTGCAGAACCTGATGGCCGTCCGTTTTGCCAATGTACTCTTCGAGCCGCTTTGGAACTCCCAATTCATCGATCATGTCCAGATCACCGTGGCCGAAGAGGTCGGCGTTGGCGGGCGCGGCGGCTATTACGACAAATCAGGCGCGATGCGCGATATGGTGCAGAACCATCTGATGCAGTTGCTCTGCCTGACCGCGATGGAGCCGCCAAGCCGATTTGAGCCCGACGCGGTGCGGGATGAGAAGCTGAAGGTGATCCGGGCGCTCGATCCGCTTGAGACCCATGACATCGTGCGCGGGCAATACCGGGCCGGCGCCGAGCCCTCTTATCTCGACGATGTGGAGGACCCGGACAGCCGAACGGAAAGCTTCATCGCGCTGAAGGTCCATGTCGCCAATTGGCGCTGGAACGGGACGCCGTTCTACCTGCGCACAGGCAAACGCATGAAGGCGCGGACCTCAGAGATTGTGGTTCAGTTCAAGGAACCGCCGCATTCGATCTTTGAAGAGGATACCGGGCAGCGGGCCAATATGCTCTCGATCCGGCTGCAACCGGATGAGGGGATGGATCTGCGGGTCACGATTAAGGAGCCGGGGCCGGGCGGCATGCGCCTGGTTGATGTGCCGCTCGATATGAGTTTCGCCGACGCGCTTGGCCCCGAAGCGGCGGATGTGCCGGACGCCTATGAGCGGCTGATCATGGATGTGATCCGGGGCAACCAAACGCTCTTCATGCGCGGCGATGAGGTGGAGGCCGCCTGGGCCTGGACCGACCCTGTTGTCGCCGGATGGGTGGACCGCGGCGATCGGCCGATGCCGTATGAGCCGGGGAGTGCAGGGCCGGAGGATGCGTTGATCCTTCTGCATCGCGACGGGCGCCGCTGGCGGGAGATTGGGTGATGCGCGCGTTTGTCGAATATCCAGATCGCGATCTGATGATGTTGGATCTGGCCGACCGGTTGGCGGGTGAGCTGGCCGATTGCCTGCGCCGCCATGAGAGCGCGAGTTTCTGTGTTCCTGGCGGCACGACGCCTGGCCCGATTTTTGATGTGTTAAGCGAACAGGCCCTGGACTGGGACCGCGTGGCGGTGTTTCTCAATGACGAGAGATGGGTGCCCGAGGATCACCCGCGCTCTAACACGCGGCTGCTGAGGGAACGGCTTTTGATATCAAAGGCCTCCGCGGCGACGCTCATCCCACTTTACGCACCCGGTGAAACACCCGAGCCGGTGATGGACGACCTGATTGCCGGCTTTGACGGGCATTTGCCGATCTCGGTTCTGCTCCTTGGCATGGGGGCGGACCGGCATACGGCGAGCCTTTTCCCCGGCGCCGACCGGTTGGCCGAGGCGCTGACAAGTGACGCGCCGGTTCTCATGCCGATGCGGGCTGAAGCGGCGGGCGAACCCCGCATCACCCTGACCGCACCGGTTCTGAACGGAGCGATGTCGAAGCATGTCGTCATCACCGGGGCCGAGAAACGCGCAGCACTGGAGACCGCTGATCGACATGAGGCCATCGACGCCCCGATCCGCGCGGTCTGGTCCGACGCCACCGTGCATTGGGCGGAGTAAGCGCCATGACGATCTGGGACGACCTGAAAGCCCACCGCGCCGCGAAATCCGGGCGTCGGTTGCTGGACCTTTTTGAGGATGAGGGGCGGGCCCGCGATTTCTCCCGCCAATTCGAAGGGATGCTCTTCGATTTCTCGAAGACATCCATCGACACCGCGGCCCTGTCGCTGCTCATTGAACTTGCGCGGGACTCTCGGGTCGAAGCCCGGCGCGAGGCGATGTTTTCGGGCACCAGAATCAACGAGACCGAGGGCCGCGCGGTGCTGCATACGGCCCTTCGTGCCCCAAGCGGGCCGATCCTTGTCGATGGGGTCGATGTGATGCCCGGCGTCTTGGAGACCAAGGCGCGGATGGCGGGTTTTGCGCGCGCCGTGCGCGATGGATCAGAGGCCGGGCAGGGCGGGGCTTATACCGATGTGGTGAATATCGGCATTGGTGGCTCGGACCTGGGGCCAGCCATGGCAACCTTGGCGCTTGCGCCCTGGCACGACGGGCCGCGGGTTCACTATGTCTCGAATATCGACGGGGCGCATATCCACGACACGCTGAAGGGGCTAAACCCAGCCACGACGCTTGTGATTGTCGCCTCCAAAACCTTCACCACCATCGAGACGATGACCAATGCGGAGACAGCCCGCGCGTGGATGGCCAAAAGCGTCAGTGACCCGGCGGCGCAATTCGCGGCGCTCTCTTCGGCCACGGACAAGACGGCGGCGTTCGGAATTGCAGAGGCGCGTGTCTTCGGCTTCGAAGATTGGGTCGGCGGGCGTTATTCCCTTTGGGGCCCGATTGGCCTG
>JANQNZ010000268.1 GCA_028279315.1 Rhodophyticola sp.
GATGCGACAGAGATAGAGCAAGCGCGGGCCTTAGGCCACATCAGCCACCGACACCGGGCGTTTGCCCGCCGCCCAGGCCTTTGCCGCCTCGCCAAAGGCGGCAAAGAGCGGGCGCGAGACTGGGTCTTCAGCGGCGCGGTATTCCGGGTGCCACTGCACCGATAGCGTGAAGCCTGGCGCATCGGCGATATAGATCGCCTCAGGTGTTCCGTCATCGGCATGGCCATCGATCACCACCCGGGCGCCCGGCCGTTTGATCCCCTGCCCGTGGAGCGTGTTGGTCCAGACCTCCCGCGCGCCCATCAGCCGGTGAAACGGCCCGTTCTCGGTGAAACTCACCCGGTGCCGAATCTCGAATTTCTCTTCCAGCGTGCCATCGGGCGGCATCCGGTGGTTCATCCGCCCCGGCAGGTCGCGGATTTCCGGATAAAGCGTGCCACCCATGGCGACATTCACCTCTTGAAACCCCCGGCAGACGCCGAAGAAGGGCTGCCCACGCTCCACACAGGCCCGGATCAGCGGCAAGGCCACTGCATCACGCGCCCGGTCAAAGGCGCCATGGGCCTCGGTCGCGTCCTCACCATATTCTTCCGGATGCACATTGGGCCGCCCGCCGGTGAAGAGGAACCCCGCGCAGGTCTCCAACAATTCAGTGGTCGAGACAAAGCGCGGATCGGCGGGGATCAGCATTGGCATGCCACCCGCCACCTCGGCCACGGCTTCGGAGTTCATCGTCCCGCCCGCATGGGTCGGGTATTCATCATTGATCAGATGATGGTTGCCGATAATGCCGATGACGGGCCGGGCCATGTCGTCTCCGTTTGCGCGTTCTGATCTCTATATAAATCATTTGGGTTTGAGAAAACCCAATCCGCGCAGACCTGGCTGTGCAGGGGCGCAGAGGCAAATGCGGCCCACTTGACAGCGCTGGCCCGATCCCGCCTTGATCTACGCCCATTCCTCCGCGGAAGAAGGCCGCACCCCCATGCCTGGACCCGAGCTTCTCATCCCTTTCCTCCTGACAGCGCTTCTGCTGTCGATCACACCTGGGCCGGGCATGCTCTATATGGCGGCCCAAACCGTCGGACGCGGCCGGAAAGCCGGGCTCTACTCGGCCATCGGCACGCATTTGGCGAGTTATCTGCACATCCTGGCCGCCGCTTTCGGCCTAAGCCTGGTTCTCGAAACCGTCCCTCTGGCCTACTTCACGGTGAAACTGATCGGCGCCGGCTATCTCATTTGGCTTGGCCTGCGGTTCCTCCTGACAAGCGGCGAGGTCTCGACCGAGGCAGCCACGGCCAGCGCCACACCCCATCTGAAAGCCCTGAAAGAGAGCTTTGTGGTCGAACTCACCAACCCAAAATCCGCGCTCTTCTTCATCGCCTTCCTCCCTCAATTCACCGACCCGAGCGCCGGCTTCCCGCTCTGGGCGCAGATCATCCTGCTTGGCATCGTTGCCAATCTGATCTTCTCAGCCGCCGAAACCTTAAGCGTGCTCTTCACCGACCAGGTCTCGACCCTGGTCAAATCCTCCCGCAGTGGCGCGCTTTGGATGCGCCGCGCCGCGGGCTCGATCATGATCGCGCTTGGCTTGAAGTTGCTGGCGTCCGAGCGCTAGGCCTCCCCAGGCAATCGCGCGGTCACCTCAATTTCGATCTTCATACGCGGGTCTTGCAGCGCCGCGATGATCATCGTGGCCGCCGGGCGCACCTCGCCCAGCCAAGCGCGGGTCACAGGCCAGCACGCCTCCCAATCCGCGCCATCGGGCAGGATGTAACGCACCCGCACCACGTTCGCCATCGAGGCCCCCGCTTCTCGCAACGCCTTGTCGATATTGCAAAAGGTCTGCTCCGCTTGCGCCGTCACATCCTCGGATATCTCCATCGTCGCATAGTCGAACCCGGTGGTCCCCGCGACAAACACCCAGCCATCCTCAACCACCGCCCGGGAATAGCCGATCTCAGCCTCAAACGGCGAACCAGAGGAGATCAGCCGCCGCCCCATCACGCCTCCCCCAGATATCCCGCGGCCGCAATCCCGGCGAGCGCGGCTTCGGCATCATTCTCCGACGTATCGCCGGTGACACCGACAGCGCCGACAATCACCCCGCCATGATCTTTCACAAGAACCCCGCCCGGCACCGGGATCACCTTGCCCCCATAAGCCCCATTCACGGCAGCCATGAAGTAGGCCTGCGCCTCAGCCCGCGCCATCTGGGCCGAGCCCGGCATCCCCAGCATCACAGCGCCATAAGCCTTGCCGCGCGCGATCTCGAACCGCCCCGGCGCCGCGCCATCCTCGCGCTCAAACGCCAGCACATGCCCGCCCGCATCCAGCACAACCACGGAAAGCGGCTTCAACCCCATGTCCTGGCCCTTGGCCCTGGCCTCCGCCACCATCACCCGCGCCTGATCCAATGTGATCATTCCAACACCCCCTCATCTCGGGCCCGCTCGGCAGGCCCTTTCTTTATCCCACAAATATGGCCGCCGGAGGCGAAGCCGATCTAAAGATCGGCCAGCGCCGGGCGATGGCCCGCCAGGGGCGGGCTTGAGCCCGGCGCTCCCCCCTCACGCGGCCTTCCATTCCAGCCGCCGGGCATGAAGCACAGGTTCGGTATACCCGCTTGGCTGCTCCCGGCCTTTGAAGACCAGGTCCGAGGCGGCCGCAAAAGCGATGCCGTTATAGCCCGGCGCCATGGGCGTATAGGCGGGATCATCCGCATTCTGCCGGTCCACGACTTCGGCCATCCGCCGCAGGATCCCCCGCACCTCGTCTTCGCTCACCACCCCATGATGCAGCCAATTGGCAATATGCTGCGCGGAAATCCGGCAGGTCGCCCGATCCTCCATCAGGCCCACATCGTTGATATCTGGCACCTTCGAACAACCGATGCCCTGATCGATCCAACGCACCACATAGCCCAGAATGCCTTGGGCATTATTCTCGACCTCACGCGTGATCTGATCTTTGCTCCAACGCCGGTACGCGGCCAACGGGATATCGAGAAGCGCGGTGACATAGGCCCGGCGCCCACCGGCTTGCAGCTTCTCCTGCACCGCGGCCACATCGACTTGATGATAATGGAGCGCGTGGAGCGTGGCCGCTGTCGGCGACGGCACCCAGGCGCAATTTGCGCCCGCGCGTGGATGTTCGATCTTGGCCTCCAGCATCCCAGCCATCGCATCAGGCGCCGCCCACATGCCTTTGCCGATCTGCGCCTTGCCCCTCAACCCGCATTCCAGCCCGATATCCACATTCTGGTTCTCATAAGCCCCGATCCAGGATTTCCGCTTGATGAAATCCTTGCGGGAAAACGGCCCCGCCTCCATCGAGGTGTGGATTTCGTCCCCGGTCCGGTCCAGGAACCCGGTATTGATGAAGGCCACCCGGTGTTTCGCAGCCCGGATACATTCCTTGAGGTTCACGGAGGTCCGCCGCTCCTCATCCATGATCCCAAGCTTCACGGTGTAGCGCTCCAACCCCAGTGCCGCCTCGACCTTCGAGAAAATCTCATCGGCAAACGCCACCTCTTCGGGCCCATGCATCTTGGGTTTCACCACATAAACCGAGCCTGCGGTGGAGTTCCGCGCGCCGTCTGTCTTCTGGAGATCATGCAGCGCAATCACCGTAGTGATCATCGCGTCCATCAACCCCTCGAAGGCTTCTTCCCCGTCGCCCATCAAGATCGCCGGATTGGTCATCAGATGGCCCACATTCCTGACCAGCATCAGCGCCCGACCCTTCACCGATAGGGGCTGGCCCGCCGGGTCGAGATAGTCCCTGTCCGCCTCCAGCCGACGGGTCATCTGCCGCCCGCCTTTCTCAAAGCTCTCCTCCAGATCGCCTTTCATCAGACCAAGCCAATTGCCATAGGCCAGCACCTTGTCCTCGGCATCGACACAAGCCACCGAATCCTCGCAATCCATGATGGCGGAGACGGCCGCCTCCATCCTTATATCGGCCAGAAGCGCCTGATCGCGGCTGCCGATGGGATGCGCGCGGTCGAAAACCAGTTCCACATGCAGCCCATGATTGACCAGAAGTACCCTGTCAGGCGCTTTCGGGTTGCCGATATAGCCGGCGAATTTCTCGGGCGAGGCCAAGGGCTTATCATCCACCAGAAGCTGCCCGTCTTGGACGTGATAACGCCGGGCATCTGCGTGGCTTGCGCCCTCGATGGGGAAGGCGTCATCCAAGAACACCCGCGCCCGGGCCACAACCCGCGCACCCCGCCCCCGGTCATAGCCGCCACCGGGCGGCAGGCTGCCCATGGCATCGGTGCCGTAGAAGGCGTCATAAAGGCTGCCCCATCGAGCATTGGCGGCATTCAGGGCAAACCGCGCATTGGTAATCGGGACCACAAGCTGCGGGCCGGCGACATCGGCAATTTCCGGGTCGATCTTGGAGGTCTCGATGGAGAAGGCATCGCCTTCCTCGACCAGATAGCCGATCTCACGCAAGAAATCCTGATAGGCATCCGCGTCATGGGCCTGGCCTTTCCGCTCCAAATGCCACGCATCGATCTTCCCTTGCAAAGCGGCCCGTTTCTCCAGAAGCGCGCGGTTCTTTGGCGCGCCCCAGTCCAAAAGCTCGGCAAAACTCGTCCAAAACGCCTCTGGCGCGATCCCCGTGCCTGGCAAAGCCTGCTCTTCCAAGAACACCGCCAGTTCCTCGGCCACCTGCAGCCCGGCCCGGTCTACCCGTGTCGTCATCCATTCCCTCCTGATTTCGCCGCGCCATTAGAATTGTATGCCAAGGGGAAAATCCAGGGGCAAAACGCAGCGCGCCGCCCATCCGGGGCAAGACCCACCTGGACGTCGGATCGACCCTTCACTAGGGTCCGCCAACTGCCCTGCCCTCAAAGAGCTTGGACCCGCCCATGACCGCCCAACCCGCCGAGCCGATCCGCTTGGCCGATTACCGCCCGCCAAGCTTTCTGATTGACGGGGTGGACCTGACCTTTCGCCTGGACCCCAAGGCCACACGGGTCAGTTCCCGCATCCGGTTCCGCGCGAATCCAGAGGCTGCGAAGGGATCGGATTTGGCGCTCGATGGCGAAGGCCTGCGCCTCATCTCCGCCCGGATCGATGGGGAGTTTCTGACGACTGGCGACTACCTCCTGAGCGATACTGGCCTGACCGTCCCCGCCGCCCGCCTGCCTGGCGACAGCTTCACCTGGGAGGCCGAGGTGGAAATCGCGCCCGAGGACAACACCGCGCTCGAAGGGCTCTACATGTCGAACGGCATGTATTGCACCCAATGTGAGGCCGAGGGGTTCCGCAAGATCACCTTCTATCCCGACCGGCCCGACGTGATGGCGCCCTTTACCGTCACGATCGAAAGTGATCTTCCGGTGATGCTGTCGAACGGCAACCCTGAGGGCCCGGATTTCTCAAGAAATCCGACCGGAAATCTCGAGATTTCCACCGCCACTTGGAGCGACCCTTGGCCCAAACCCGCCTATCTCTTCGCGCTCGTCGCAGGCGATTTGCGCGCCGTCTCGGATAGCTTCACCACGATGGAAGGCCGTGAGGTGGCGCTCAATATCTGGGTGCGCCCCGGGGATGAGGACCGCTGTGATTACGCCATGGAGGCGCTGAAACGCTCTATGCGGTGGGATGAGGAGGTTTATGGCCGCGCCTACGACTTGGATGTTTTCAACATTGTCGCCGTCGATGACTTCAATATGGGCGCGATGGAAAATAAAGGCTTGAACATATTCAACTCCAAATATGTTCTGGCCAGTCCGGAAACCGCCACCGACCGCGATTTCGATTTCATCGAGCGGATCATTGCCCATGAGTATTTCCACAACTGGACCGGCAACCGCATCACCTGCCGCGATTGGTTCCAGCTTTGCCTGAAAGAGGGGCTGACCGTGTTCCGGGATCAGCAATTCACCTCGGACATGCGCTCGGCACCCGTGAAACGGATTGAGGATGTCCTGACGCTCCGCGCCCGGCAGTTCCGGGAAGATGCCGGGCCGCTTGCGCATAACGTCCGGCCGGAAAGCTATATCGAGATCAACAATTTCTACACCGCGACGGTCTATGAGAAAGGCGCCGAGGTCATTCGGATGCTGCGCCTGCTGGTCGGAGCGGATGGGTACGATCAGGCGCTGCGGCTCTATTTTGACCGCCATGATGGCCAGGCTTGCACCATCGAGGATTGGCTGGCGGTGTTTGAGGATGCCACAGGCCGCGACCTTAGCCAATTCAAGCGCTGGTATTCCCAAGCCGGGACACCGAAAATCACCGTGGCGGAGGAGTTCACCGACGGCACCTATCGCCTGACCCTCACTCAAGAGGTGCCGCCAACGCCAGATCAGCCGGTGAAAGAGCCCACCGTGATCCCTGTCGCCTTTGGGCTCCTCGCACCGGATGGGCGCGAGACGCACGCCACGGAAATCATTGAGCTTGTAGAGCCCGAGACAACCATCGAAATCAACGGGTTGGCAGAGAAACCCATCCCCTCGCTCCTGCGCGGTTTCTCCGCTCCGGTGATCCTGGATCATCAGGCCAGCACCGCTGACCGCACCCTCCTTCTGGCCCATGACACCGACCCGTTTAACCGGTGGGAAGCGGGCCGGAGCCTGGCGCGGGAGACGCTGATTGCAATGCTGGCCGACGGAACGCCACCGGCCCCGGGTTTCCTGGATGCGCTTGAGCGGCTGGCCCGTGACCAAAGCCTCGACCCCGATTTCCGCGCCCTGGCGCTTGCGCTGCCGTCTGAGGACGACATCGCCCAAGGCGCGGTTGATGCGGGGCTGGTGCCCGATCCATGGGCGATCCATGACACGCGGAAAGCCCTGAAAGAGGCAATTGGCAGCCATCTCTCAGACACCCTCGCCACGCTTTACGACCAGATGAACCCCGGCCCTGACTACAGCCCCGATGCCGCCCAAGCGGGCAAACGCGCGCTTCGGAACACGGCGCTCAGCCTGACGGCGCATCTGGATGGCGGTGCCAAGGC
>JANQNZ010000271.1 GCA_028279315.1 Rhodophyticola sp.
GGCGTGACCGAGGTGACCGCAACGGGCACCGTCAGTGGCTCGGGCGGCGCCAACGGGATCGATGTCTATAATGGGGGCACGACCACCGGCCTCTCCATCACAGCCCGGAACGTCTCGGCCGATGATCACGCGGTTTATGCGCGCCATTACGGATCGGGCGCTTTGTCCGTCTCGGTGTCCGGGGCCGTCGACAGCGCGACAGGCGACGGCATCGCCACGCTTACCGGCGCGGGCGGGACAACCACCATCATGCTCAATTCCGGTGCGGATGTGGGCGGCGGCTCTGGTATTGGTATCTATAACGATGCGGGCGATTCCGGCACGACGGTCATGGCGGGTGCCATGCTGCGCGGTGAGGCCCGGCTGGGCGATGGCACCGACACCATGACCTTCACCGGCGGCGATCTGTCGGCGATCACAATCCTCGATGGTGGCGACGATCTGTCCGATGCGGATGGGTTCGTCGACCGTCTGACCTTTGCCGGCGTCAGCGGAACCTTGGACGGGGCAGGCCTTCTCAATTGGGAGGAGATTGCGGTCACCGCCGGAACCATGGACTTCGGCAGCAGCCTCACGACATCCGATGCGGATGGCCGGGGTCTTATGATCTCGGGCAGCGGTACGGTCGATGGCGGGACGGCCTTCAGCCTGACCGGCAATCTCGACATTGGCGCGGGCGGGACGTTTGACGCCACGGGCGGCGGTGCGGGCGTGTTCAGTTTCGCAAATAACGTCACCAATCTGGGCCGGATCACGACGCAGGATGGCGCTGTAGGGGACGTCATCTCGATTGCTGGGGAGTTCACCGGCGGGGGCACGCTTGCCTTCGACGCCGATGGCGCGACAAACACCGCCGACACACTTCTGGTGGCAGGCGATGTCACCGGCGCGCCAACCACAGTCGAGGTGAGTGATGCGTCTTCTGGCGCCGCCACGGGCGAAGACATCCTTCTGATCGATGTCAGCGGCAATGTGGCTGCGGGCGACTTTGTCCTTTCTGGCGGCGCGGTGACCTTTGGCATCTTCGATTATGAGCTAGAGGCGCAGGGGAGCCAGTTTGTGCTTGTCGGTGGCCTCAACAGCTCAAGCGCGGTCTATCGCGCGGTGCCGCATGTCCTGCTCGACGTGTTTGGCGACCTGCCGACCCTGCAAGAACGGCGGAGCCAGCAGCAGAGGAGTGCGGGTCAGCAGCAGGCAACACGCCTTGCCTTCGATCCAGCCTTGCGGGCTCGCGTGGTCGACCGCTCTGCCATTACACCTTGGGTCAGACTGACCGGTGAGCGGAGCGAGGCGGATTTGTCCGGCGCGGTTAGCTATGACGCAACCTTCTCGGGCGTCCAGGCCGGCGCCGATTTTGCGCTGGAGAGTGGCGCGGCGGGGCAATGGGTGTTGGGCGCTTGGGCCCATGTCCAAGACGGTTCTGCAGATGTTACAATGGCCGGCGGCACGGGGTCGGTTGAGACGGACGGGATCGGGATTGGGGCAAGCGCCACCTGGTACGGTCATGGCGGCACGTATGTTGACCTTCAGGGCCAGGTGACCTGGGCCGAGAGCGATTTCACATCGTCGGCCGGCGGCACGCTTGCGACGGGCGTCGATGTGACGGTCTATGCGCTGAGCGCTGAGGTTGGCCACCGCATCGCGCTTGACGCCAATCGCACCCTCATTCCGCAGGGGCAATTGATCTGGAGCCGCGTGGAAGGCGACCGGTTCATCGATAGTGGTGGAACGCTTGTCGATCTTGGCGATAACGACCGGCTGATCGGGCGGCTTGGTCTGGCCTATGAGCAGGTATGGGCCGGGCAGAACGGGCCGAGCAGCCTCAATATCGTCGGCAATATCCTCCATGATTTCGACTCCGACAGCACCGTCAGCGCCGCTGGAAACACACTGATCGCCGATCGGGAGGAGACCTGGGCCGAGATCGGCGTTGGCACCTCCGTCGATTTGGGGCGGAACGGCACGATCTTTGGGAATGTGGCCTATCGGCAGGCTCTTGACGGCGATGGGATGGGTGTCAGCGCTTCGGCGGGCTGGCGCCTCCGTTGGTAAGGAGAGGGTCGCGCGCTAACCTTCGGGCGGCGCCGTCGTCACTTGGTCCAGAGCCGCGGTCATATCTGCGTGCGTGATCAGACCCGCTGCCTCGGCGCTGACGGGTGACACGGCCATCGGGCAAATGGCATTCGGCAAGATGGTGACATCGTAAAGCTCGGCCACGGGTCCATCGATGCGGAACCAATGGGCGCAGGCCCCGGTTTTGAGATCGATGATATGGATGCCGCACCAAGGCTCTGAATCCGCCTCGGTCAATCGCTGATCAAGGGCGAGGCCTTCGAAGCGTTTGTAGCGGGGCTTGGACAGGCCAACGATGGCAAAGTCACCCCAGAAGCTCAGGCCCCGCACGAAACCCGGGCAGAAGGCGACGGGTTCAAACCGCCCTTTTCCGTCAGAGGTGAGGTCCACATATCCAAGCTCACCCGTGCCGGAATTTAGAACCCACAGCCGCCCTTGGTGGAGACGCGGCGAATGGGGCATCGACAGCCCCTCACACACAATCTCTCCGGTCTCTACATCCACCACAATCCCGCCATCGGCGCGCCGGTCGCGCCAGCCGTCGATTGTGTCGGACCGAGAGACCGCCGTGACATAGCGGGGGCGTGTGCCCTCCATCGCCAGCCCGTTCAAATGACAGCGATCTTCATCGACAATGCTGGAGACGAAGGGCGGTCGCCACACGGGCTCAAACGAATGGCGGGCCGAAGGGCGGGCCAGACAGTTAAAGCGTGTGTTGACGAAGATTGGCAGATCGTCGGGCCCAAGCCCGACA
This sequence comes from Rhodophyticola sp., assembly GCA_028279315.1. Taxonomy (GTDB): domain Bacteria; phylum Pseudomonadota; class Alphaproteobacteria; order Rhodobacterales; family Rhodobacteraceae; genus Rhodophyticola. The sequence goes on from JANQNZ010000271.1 coordinate 2,828, forward strand.
TCATGGGCGTCCAGCCGCCCGGTGACATGGACAACGCGCGGGACATAACAGGCATCGAATTGATCGTTGACGGCCTGACCGGGTCGGAGCGTGTTCTCAAAGCGCAGGATCTGGAAATCGGCGGAGAGGAGAAATCCGGTCTCGCCCACCGTGGCCAACCCCATCGGTTTGGCCAACGCGGTCTGGTGCACATTGATCCCGCCACCTGCGTTCCGGCCAATGAGATAAAGCAGGCCGGATTGGTAGGAGCTTGCGGCGATGGAAAGTTTGTGCTGCCCCAGCCAGGCCGCAAGCCCGCCTGATATCGAGTACTGCACCTCCGCAGGGGTCGGCGCGCGCCCATCGGTGCCGGCTTGATCAGTTGCGTCTTCAGACATCAGCCCATCCCAACTTCACTCAGATGCGAAGCGTAGTTGACACCACCACAGGGCGCCACCACCCAACGCAGATGCGGGTCCCGGCTCTGCCGTGCCCATGGGTCGTCTACCCAAATCCAGGAATACTCCGCCCGCGCAACTTCTCGATCAACCCGGTCTCGGTCTCAACCACGGCCATGTAGTTCGGCCCCGATTTGAAGTCATTCCAGCCATAGTGGAACTCACCAAAGAGGACGCCCGTGGGCTTCAGCGGACCCACCACATAGCCATGGCGCCGGAACAGCGCGAAGAAATCCTTCATCAGAAACCGCGCATCGCCATGGGCATAGCCATATTCGAACTGAATGACGCGGATGCGCTGGCGGGACAGCAGGTTATCGAACCCTTCCAACACCAGATGCTCCGCGCCCTCCACATCGATCTTAAGGATGTCGATCTGATCGATCCCGTGCTCGGCGCAATACTGATCACCGGTCGAAAGGCGGCCTGTCTTCTCTTCGTACGGCACCCGCCCATCGTGGAAATCGACCTCCTCAATGATCGTGTTGAGGCCCGAGTTCTGGCCGTAATCCTTATAGGTGATCTCCCCCGCCGCATTGGACAGGCCAAGATTGTTGAGCTGGGCCCGGTCATCGGTGATGGCCCCGGACAGCGTCGCGAAGGTGTCCTCGGACAGCTCAAAGCAGTGCAGATTGGCGCCCGGAAACCGCGCAAGTGCGATTTTCGTCCAACTGCCCACATTGGCGCCGACATCGAAGACCGTCTGGATCGGCTCGTCGGACAGAAGGTCCAGCACATGCCGCTCCCCATTCTTCTCGAAATTGTAAGAGAAGCCTTCGTACCAGCGGATGTAGTTCCGCGCGATCGAATAGAACGCCGCTTTCGGGTCTTTAACCACCTTTAGAAGCCGTTCGGAGGTCTTGCCCATTGTCGCTCTCTTTCCTCTTGTCCCGGCACCGCCGACCCTCCCGGCGCTGCTATCACAGAAGGGACATCGACGGAAAGCGGGCAGAGGCCGCCCAAGTCTTCCCCAACGTCAGCGTTCGCAATTCACACTTTTCCCCTGGTAAGAATGGGCTAACCTGTGACCTGGGGAAAAGGGGAGGACGCATGACCACAGAAGACCGTCCGTGGACGGCCTTTTACGGCCCATCCGTACGCGCAGAGATTACCGAGACGCCGTATCGCACCATCGGCGATCTCATCAGTGCCGTTGCCGATACCTATGGCAATGCGCCCGCCTTCACCTGCTGCCTGCCCAATGGCATGAACGGCTCGCTCAGCTTCCGCCAGGTGGATGAGATGTCGGATGCGCTCGCCGTCTATCTGCGCGAAGTGGCGGGGCTGACCCAGGGCGACCGGGTGGCCTTGCAGATGCCCAATTGCCTGTCCTTCCCCATTGCCGCCTTCGCCATTCTGAAAGCGGGCTGCGTCTTGGTGAACGTGAACCCGCTTTATACCGCCGAGGAGATGGCCAAACAGTTCGAGGATGCCGAGCCCCACGCGCTGATCATCGTCGATATGTTCGCCGACAAGATCCCTGAGGCGACGCGCGGCCATCCGATCCCCAACATCATCGTGACGCGTGTGGCCGAGTTCCTGCCCGCCATGCCGCGGGGGATTGTGGGCCTGGTGCAGAAATATTGGGACCGGTCGGTGAAACCCATCGAGACCGCCCATATCCGTCTGCCGGACGCGGTTGCCGCAGGCCGCACGCATATCGAACGCGACAGCATTGAGGCGGACCGTTACCACAACGCGGTGGACCCCGACGATATCGCTTGTCTGCAATACACGGGCGGCACAACCGGTGTCTCTAAAGGCGCGATGCTGACCCATAAGAACCTGATCATGAACATGGAACAGACCATGGAATTGATCGAAGGCGTGAAGAAGGGCGACGAGGTCGCGTTAACCGCGCTGCCGATGTATCACATCTTCGCCTTCACGGTGAATCTGCTTGGCTTCTATTGGCTGGGCGCGCGGAACATTCTGATCCCGAACCCCAGGCCGCTCTCGAACCTCAAACGCGCCTTTGAGAATTACAAGGTCACCTGGATGAGCGGGGTGAACACGCTTTTCAACGGCTTGACCAATGAGATCTGGTTTACCGACAGCCCGCCGAAACATCTGAAATTCGCCTCCGCCGGTGGCATGGCGCTGCAAAGCGCGGTGGCCGAACGGTGGGAGGAGATCACCGGCAAACCGGTCTTGCAGGGTTATGGGCTGACCGAAAGCTCCCCGGTTTTGACCTTCAATCCGCTCGGCAAGACGCGGGAGAACTCAATTGGCGTCCCGGTGCCCTCAACCCTAGTCGCTTGTGTGGATGAAGACGGCCAACCGGTGCCCCAGGGCGAGGCGGGGGAGTTGGCGGCCAAAGGCCCGCAGATCATGAAGGGCTATTGGAACAAGCCGGAGGAGACAGAGAAGACCCTGAAAGACGGCTGGCTTCTGACCGGCGATATCGCGGTCATGGACCCAGATGGCTATTTCCGGATCGTGGACCGGAAGAAGGATATGGTCGTGGTCTCGGGCTTCAATGTTTATCCCAATGAGATCGAGGATATCCTGGCCGCCCATCCCGGCGTCTTGGAGGCCGCCGTGATCGGGGTGCCCGACGATGCCTCAGGCGAGGCGGTCAAAGCTTTCATCGTGCGCCGCGATCCGGGGCTCGATGTGAACGCTGTGCGGAGCTACTGCAAGGAGCATCTGACGGCCTATAAGGTGCCGAAACTGGTGGAGTTCCGGGACGACCTCCCGAAATCCAATGTCGGCAAGATCCTCAGAAAAGACCTGCGCGCCGAGGAATTAGCGGCGATTGCGGCGGAATAGGGGGCGGCGAGAATGGTTGGAGCCTTCGAACAGGCGATCCTGGCGCTGATGATCTTCGTCATCATGCTGGGTATGGGCGCCTCACTGACGCCGCGGGATTTCTATCTGGCGCTGAAACGGCCTTATGGGCTCGCCATCGGGGTGATCTCGCAATACGGGTTCATGCCGTTTATCGGCTTCATGCTGGCGATTACGCTGACTTTGCCCGAGGCGATTGCCGTTGGCGTCTTGATCATGGCCTGTATGCCGGGCGGGACCACGTCGAACATCTTCACCTATTTCTCCAAAGGCAACCTGGCGCTGTCGGTCTTGATGACGGTGACCTCGACGGTCTTCGGGGTCATCCTGATCCCGATCATCCTGGTCATTTATGCCACGGCGCTGGAGCTTTCGATCCCACGGGAAAACATCATCGTGACGCTGATCCTGCTTCTGGTGCCCGTAGGGATCGGGATGATCCTGCGGAAAGTGAATGCCAATGTGGGCGCGGTGACGGAGTTCATGGGCTCGGTCCTGGCGCTGTTCTTCATTCTGTTCCTCATGGTGTCCTGGGTGCCGCGCAACTGGCAGTTTTTGATGACGACAACGCCGGGGACTTATGTGGCGGCGATTGGGCTGGGCCTGATCGGGATCACCATCGGGTATCTCTTTGCGCGGGGGCTGCGGCTTCATCCCCGGAACGCGCGCACCGTGGCCTTGGAGACGGGTATTCAGAACGGTCCGCTTGCCATTGCCATCATCGCCTTCACCTTCGCGGGCACCGAGGCGCAGGCGATCATGGCGGTCCCGGCGCTTTATTCGCTGTTTATCGTGATTACCTCGACCCTGGTGACACTTGTCTTCCGGCGGGCAAATACGGCGGCTGAGCAGAAGATGCCGGATAGTTTGCTTTGAGGCGCTGATAGGACGAACTGATCTAGATCAATGTCTCAAGGGTCACGCCTTGTTCAATTCAGTCCGGTTCGCAGTGCAGTTGTAGAAGGTGGCTATGTGTGTATTGGCAGCATGCCGAGTCGGCATCACCAGAATGATAGGTTCACTGCGAGGTTTCGTATTTCTTGTTCCTGCGTTGATGGCCTTGGGCTGCGTCCCGGCAGAGCAGCGTAACGGCTTGACAGATAATCTCACCGACACGTGGCGAGATCTAAACCGGCTCGGCATATTCCAATGCAGCGAAGAGGCGCTGACCTTTGAGCTGGCCTTCGCCAGAGCAACGCAGTTACAGCGACATATGGAGATCGCACCTCCGACCGTTGTTGCGCATTTTGAGCCCCGATTGATCGATGTCGAGGTGCAGGGGCGCTGCGTGGCGCGAGTCATTGGGGATAACGAGGGTGTTTGGGATTTTTCCGAACCCGCGATTGAATATCGGTACCACCGTGACCTGCTTGCGCGCCTGCGCAGTGGGACGCCTCTACCCCCCGAAATTGCATACCCCGAAACGCGCGGAAGGCCATTTCAGGAAAGACTAGCTGCTGCAGAGGAGGCCTGTGCCAACGCGTCTGATGACGCCATTGCGCGGGGCCTAGGTTGGACACGCGTACTGGAGTGGACGCAGAAGGAGAGGTGTACTGTCCGGCGTATAATGCAGCTTGGTCGATCAATTAATGTAGTCGGCTTTCGAAGCTTTCCAAGCGCAGTTAACATTGTTGTCGACAGTAATGAGCTGATCGGATTTATGGTGAACATAGGAGATCCGGCCAGGAGAGCTGAGTTTCGCGTGAGCAATTAAGGTTAAGGTTAAGGTTAAGGTTAGGGGTAGGTCGCTGAATACCACCCATGATACGGGAAGTTCGGGGGGCGGAAATCGGTCGATATCGTGTTCTGCGGTCAGTCTTCAAGCGTTTCGGGATAAACGAAGCTGGCGTCCCAGTTGGTGTTGAAACGATCCGGCTGAACTCCGCATATCTAGGCGGAATGGTTGGGTTCTTCATGAATAGTCCTAATCCCAATAAGGTCGTACCGGTGGTTTTGCATGAGCCGCCGAACGTTGCGCAACGGCGGCAACCCACGTCTTCGACGCGCTAACGGGGCGCGGCTCCCGGTGTGCAAGAGGCGCCTAAGCAGGTCATCTGACTGTCAGCAGCCCGCTTGCCAAACGCCCACCCCCGCCCCACTCTTCCTCGACATCTGCCAGGGAGGCACCCATGACCGCCGAAGACGGTTTCACCCAGATGATCGACGAGGCCACGGCGTTCTTCACCGATCTCGCCAAGAACAACCGCAAAGACTGGTTCGACCCGCGCAAAGACCACTACACCCAAGCCATCAAGAAACCGGCGGAGTTCTTCACATCCCTGATGGAGGAGGAGATTGCCAAACTCCTCGGCCGCCCCGTGAAGGGCAAGCTTTTCCGCATCTATCGCGATGTGCGGTTTTCCAAGGACAAGACGCCTTACAACACCCATCTTCATATCCTCTGGTCCGGCACGGGTGACGCACCGCTCACCCCCGGCGTCTTCTTTGCGGCGGAGCTAGACGGGCTTTGGGCCGGCTACGGGATACCAGGCGCGAAGGGTGAGGCTCTGACCCGGCTCCGCGCCTTCATCGATGCCCAGAGCGACGCGCTCGACAGCGCAATCGCGACAAGCGGCATGACCCTCTCGACCTGGGGGCCTGAGCCCTTGAAACGGGTGCCCGCGCCCTACGACCAAGACCATCCGCAAGCGACCCTTCTGAAGCGCAAGAACCTGATCATCGGCGGCCCGCTCGAGCCCGATTGGCGGATCCATGACAGCGGTCTAATCGGCGCGCTGCGGGATGAGGTGCGGAAGATCAAACCGCTTGATGATCTCTTCGCCGCGCATCTCCTCTGAGCCCGTGACCCCGCCCAAAACCACAAAATCCTAGGAATTCTCGTTCCACCCCTCGTTTTTTTGCCCCATTTACGGTTTAAAGGGGCATTGGTGCGATCATTGTGGTCTGAAAGGCGGGGACACGCCCGGGGCCCCCGCGCCGCATGAGCAGGAACCGACGCCAAGGGGCGATATGGCAAAGCACCAGTACACGATTCTGTCGATGATGAAGAATGAAGGCCACTGCCTTCTGGAATGGGTGGCCTATCACCACAATCTCGGCTTCGACAATATCTGCGTTTACACCAACAACTGCACCGACGGCACCGATGAGATGCTGATGCGGCTGGAGGAGATGGGGATTGTCCAGCATTTCCGGAACGACGTGCCGGAGGGGAAGAAGCCGCAGCCCAATGCGCTCAATCTCGGCCAATCGAACCCGGAGATTTGCGATACCGAGTGGCTGCTCGTCATGGATGCCGATGAGTTTCTGAACATCAAGGCCGAGGGTGGGACGGTTGACGCGCTGATGGCCGCGATGCCGCCCAATATCGACGCCATCAACATCACCTGGCGCTTCTTTGGCTCCAACGATGTGACGCCCTGGAACCCTGGGCTGGTCACCGAAAGCCTGACCCGCGCGGCGCCGGACGATTTCAAGAAAGGCTGGGGGGTCAAAACCTTCTTCCGCCCGTTTGAGCATATGAAGCTTGGCATCCACCGTCCGCATATCCGCAAGGCCAAGCTTTACCCCGAACGCCCGCGCGCGATGATGGCGCAGACTTGGGTCAATGGCTCAGGGCGCGAGATGGCCAATGATTTCAAGCTTTCCGGCTGGCGCTCCACCAAGCCCACGCTTGGCTATGACCTGGTGGAGCTGAACCATTATGCGGTCAAAAGCTATGAGGCCTATCTGCTCCGCCGGATGCGCGGCAATGTGAACAACAAGGAAGACAAGTATAACGCCAACTATTTCTCGATCTTCGACCGCAATGAGATCGAAGTGCGGGGTGCCGCCGACCGGGGGCCCGCGACCCGGGCCAAGATGGATGAGTTCCTGAAGGATGAGAAACTCGCCAAGCTTCAGGTCAAGGCGCTGGAGTTCCATGAGGCGCAGGTGAAGACACTGCGCGAGACCGGCGAATATGACGACTGGCTGAAACAGTTGAAAGAGGCCGGGAAGCTCTCGATCAAAGAGCTGGATCAGGTGCTGTTCACCCTCCATTTGCCGCTGAAATATCAAGAGGTTGTGAAGAAGCTACGCGCAAACGGCGTGCCCGACAAAGTGATCGCGAAGATGATCAACTCCGAGCAGACCGGCCGCAAAGCGGCGGCGCGGCGCAATCTGCACAATGTGGCAACCGATGGCAGCGCCGAGGGCGAGGTGACCGAGACCACCGAAGAAATCGCGCCCGACCGGCCGGACCCGGATCAAAGCGGCAAATCCGCCGATGAGATTGCCGATGAAATCCTCGCGGCGATGCGCCGGCCTACGGTCAATTTCGCGGTCTTCGCCAACCCCGCATCGGTGCAGAAAGACGGGGCCAAGTCGGAGAGCGCGCCGGCAACCACCCGAACCGTCGTCGTGCGACCGCCTAGGCCCGCCGCGCCCGCCACACCGACGCCTACCCCCGCCACGGGCCCCGGCTTTGCGATCCGCCCACGGATCCCTGGGGCCGAGGGCCGCCGGATCGTGATTTCCACGATGAAGAACGAAGGCCCTTATATCGTCGAATGGATCGCCCATTATCTCAATCTCGGCTTCGACGGCTTTGTCCTTTATTCCAATGACTGCTCTGACGGCACCAATCTCATCCTGAACCGCCTCGACGCCATGGGGATTGTGGAGCATTACGACAACCCGATCGGCCCGCGCATGGACCCGCAGCGCCGCGCCTATTCCCGCGCGAACAAGACTGACACGGTAAAAAACGCGGATTGGGCGCTGATTGTCGATGCGGACGAGTTCTTGAACATCCATGTGGGCGACGGCAGCTTGGACGCGCTGCTGAAGGCGCTGCCCGAGGGCACCGATGCGGTTTCGCTCAATTGGCGGCTGTTCGGGTCCGGCGGGGCGCAGCATATGGATACGGCACCCGTGACCGAACGCTTCACCCGGGCCTGCAATGTCATAAAGCCGGAAAACGGGTTGGTCTGGGGGTTCAAGACACTCTTCCGGCCGAAATCCTTCGATTATTTCGGCGTCCATCGCCCGCGTTTTCTGAAGAAGCGAGAGATCACCGACGATATGGCGCTGTGGGTCAATGCCAGCGGCAAACCCATGGGATCGCAATATTTCAAGACCGGCTGGCGCTCGAACTCGCGGATTGTGAGTTACGAATTTGGGCAGATCAACCACTATGCGGTGAAGTCGCGGGAAGAGTTTGTTCTGAAGAAGCTTCGCGGCACGGCGAACTCCAAAGATAAGAGCCGGATCGACCTGGAGTACTGGGGCAAATACGACCTGAATGCGAAAGAGGATCACTCGATCCGGTCAGGCGATCTGCGCGGGCGGATTGACAGCCTTCTGGCCGATACGGAGTTGCGCGTGCTCCATGAGGCGAGCCTCGACGTCTCGCTGCGCAGCATCGAGTATCAGTTGCAGGTGCCCGATCATCGGGAGTTTGTGACCGGCAGTTCCGATGAAGCGGTGACCGGGGATGTCCCGGGTGAGGCGCCGGACGCTAAGAATCTCGACAACACGAAACCTGCCGCCGAGTGAGCATGTGACGTGACCGAGGTTGCCGTAGGGCGGGCCTTGGCCCGCCGTGCGAAACCACCATCGCGTTGGCTATGGCGGGACAAGTCCCGCCCTACGAGTTATGAAAGCGTATCGGCTCAACGGCTGGATCGCCAATCCCCGGTCTGCGGTTGTCTGGCTCCGGCCATCTAAAGGAGGAACTGCCCGGAAGCGGCCCTCAGTTCGCCTTCGACTTCGGCAAACCCGGGATCGGGGCAATCGGCACACCGTCTTCGATCAGCGCGCGGGCTTCTTCGGGCTTTGCCTCGCCATGGATCAGACGGTCAGGCGCGTCGCCCAAATGAATCTTCCGCGCTTCATCGGCGAATTCGCCGCCCACATAGGTGGAGTTCTTCTCTAGATACTCGCGCATATGCCGCACCGCCTGTTCGGCCGGGCTGGCAGGTGCGGAAAGCGGCCCGCTTGCTTCAGCGGGTTCTGTCTTCGCAACCCCGGGCGCCATGATCGCCTTTTCGACCTCGGTGCCGCCGCAAATGGCGCAGGTCAGATGGCCCGAGGCAGTCAGGCTTTCAAACGCCTCAGCCGACTGAAACCAGCTGTCGAAACTATGCCCTTCGGCGCATTTCAGGGAGTAACGGATCATGATCGCCGGAACCTAAGGGTTTTCCGCGCGAAGACAAGGCCTTGCGCCTTAGCGGACACGGGAGGGGTCAAACTCTCGCAGGATCAGCTTCAGTTCCAGTTCCTTCACTCGGGCTGCGGCCTTCTTGGGTGAGAACCACTTGCGTTTGCGCATTCCCGCCTCAGGATATTCCGCTTCAAGCTTCTTCACCTCAACAGGGAAGACCGCCGCAATGATCGGTAGCGACGGCTGATTGCCCATGCCTTTGGTGTAGGAATAGATCCCGATACAGGTGTCATGGGCGTTGCCCTTTACGCCCGCTTCTTCCCAAGCCTCTTGCGCGGCGGCGTCGGCGGGCGTCAGCCCGTCCATGGGCCATCCCTTCGGCACAATCCAGCGCTTGGTGTCCCGCGAAGTCACCAGAAGGATCTCAAGCTGATCCTTCTTCCGCCGGTAACACAGCGCGGCGAATTGCGTGCGGGTTTCACGCTTTGGGACACGCCCGATTTGCAGGGGTGCCTGAAATGCCTTTGAACTGCTCATGTATCGTTTTGCCATTCGACTTATTTACAAGATATTCGATTTCCTAAGAGAATCCAGCCTATCTGTTGTATGTAACAAGGATTTGTGGCCCCCGGCCACGGGCGTGTCCGTTTCATCCCCAGATTTCCTTGGGGGTTCATGTTCTGCTTGAAAGGCCAGATTGGTGCCGTCCCTTTCCGCCCCGCTTTTTCTGGGATCAGAGATCTACCGTGGGTCGAGCTATGGCGCCTGGCATCCATTGCGTGTGCCCCGTGTCTCGACCGCGATGGACCTCAGCCGCGCCATGGGGTGGCTGCCGTCTCAGCAGTATCGCGTCTCCCCGCGCGCCAAACCGAAGGTGCTGGAGTTGTGGCACACGCCCGCCTATATCGCCGCGCTGCAAGACGCCGAGGCGCGGCAAGAGGTGTCAGATGAGGTGCGCGCGCGTCATGGCCTCGGCACCGTCTCAAATCCGATCTATCCGGAGGTGTTTCGCCGTCCGGCAACCGCCGCCGGCGCCTCACTTCTGGCGGGGGAGCTTTTGGCCCAAGGCGGCACGATCTACCATCCGGGCGGCGGCACCCACCATGGCCTCCCCGACCGGGCCGCCGGGTTCTGCTATCTCAACGACCCGGTCCTGGCGATGCTGGCGCTGCGCCGGGCGGGTGTGCGGCGCCTGGCTTATGTGGATATCGATGCCCATCACGGCGATGGGGTGGAGGTGGCCTTTGCCGGCGATCCCGAGGCGCTTCTGATCTCAATCCATGAGGCGCAGCGTTGGCCTTTCACGGGCAAGCTGGAGGAGGATGGCGGCGGTAATTGCCTGAACTTCCCGGTGCCGCGCGGGTTCAATGACAGCGAGATGGCGCTGATCCGAGAGCGGTTGATCCTGCCAGCTGTCGCAGGCTTCGCGCCCGACGCGATCATCCTGCAATGCGGCGCCGATGCGGTCGACGAGGACCCGCTTAGCCGCCTCACCCTCTCCAACAACGCCCATTGGGACATCGTGGCGGCGCTGAAAGGCCTGGGCGCGCCGCGGCTTCTGGTTCTGGGCGGGGGCGGGTACAACCCTTGGTCCGTCGGGCGGCTTTGGACCGGGGTTTGGGCCACGCTGAACGGGCATGATATCCCTGAACGCCTGCCCGCCGAGGCCGAAGCCGTCCTCCGTGCGCTCACCTGGGACAAGGCCCGCGCCGGACGGCACCCGCCCGAGCATTGGTTCACCACGCTTCGCGACGCCCCCCGGCCGGGGCCGATCCGACCGGAATTTGAGGCCGATCTCGACACGCTCCTGCGACGCCCTGCCGCGCGCGGAATAATTCCGATCAAAAAACTCAGGCATTGACTTACCCTAGTCTTTTGCTCAGGTTTGGCGGCATGAGTGACCGGGAGACCGACATGACCTACCAATCCACCGTCGATTCCGATGCCGCCGCGCCCCGCCTGCCTGCGCTCGATATGCCCGTGCATGACGCACGGCGCCTGACGGGCCCCGAAGGCAGCACCGCGCTGATCGTTTTGGACGACAAGACCTATACACTCCGCATCACACGTGCGGGCAAGCTGATCCTGACGAAGTAATTGGACCCTAGGCCAGGCATGTCGAAGACCCCCAGCCCCTGTATCGACGTTTGCAAGTTCCGCCGTGGCGGGCATTGCATCGGCTGTTCCATGACCAAGGATCAGAAGGCGATGTTCAAACGCCTGAAGAAGACGTCGGACCAAGAGGCGTTCCTCCAGATGCTTCTGTCCCAGCAAGAGGTGATGGGCAAATACAGTGCCTGGAAACCCGCCTATTTGCGCAAATGCGCCAAGAAAGGTGTGAAACCGCCTTTGGGCCTGGGCAAGGCGGTTAAGAAGGTCGCCTGACGGACCAGCCACCTTACGCAAAAAGGCCCGGGCTGATGCGCCGGGCCTTTTGCTGTCTCGCGTTTCCGCCTCGACCTACCGCAGGTGAGACCGCAGGAACCAGGCGAATTTCTCATGGGTCTGGCCGCGCGCGATGCACAGATCCTCGGTCAGCGTATCGCCGTGATCGGCGGCAAGTTGGCCCGCCTCGGCCAAGGTGGCGGCCAGCGTTTCCTGAGCCTTCTGCATGGCCGCCACCATCGTCTTGTCATCGCCATGGCCGTCATGCTCATCAACTTTCGAGCGTTTCAGCATCTCGGACAACTTCCCAAGCGCGTGGCCGTCCAGGGCCTTGATCCGCTCGGCCAGATCGTCCTGGGCGGTGAAATGATCCTCATAGATGTCCTGGAACATCGCGTGCAGCGGCCCAAAGGCCATGCCGGTCACGTTCCAGTGGAAATTCTGCGCCAACATCGTGGTGACCGCCGTCTCTGACAGCCCCTGGGTCAGCGCCTCAACAATCGCCTCTTGGGCCGTGGGGCTCAACTGGGCAGCGGGTTGGGTCATCTGAGTTCGTCCTTTTCCGTCACGAAGGGGAGAGGCTGGCTGGCACACCGGCTGGCTGGCGATATGCCTAGTTTAGATCGATTCTAAATCGTGTCGAGAGGGCGCGCGGAAAAAACTGCAAAAAAGACGGCCCAGGCCGCTGCGATCTTCCCGGATTTTGAGGGTTACGCCTCGTCTAACGCGCGAACCAGCGAAGCAACCAAGAACCGGACCTGCCGCCAAGCAAAGCGCGGCAGGCGGCGGCGGATCAGGAAGGCAACGCTGTCGGCATCGCCCGCGCGCTCCCGCTCGATCAATTGCAACAGCCAGGCTTCGTCGAAAGAGATGTCGGTGTCGCCTGGCATGTACAGCCGGACGTCCGAAGCCAGAAGCGAGGGCAGGGCGCGGAAGAGTGTCTGGGCATAAGACAGGGCCGCCTGCTCGCCGGACAGGCTCAACACCGCGCAGGCCTCAAAGAAATCGCTTCGCCGCATCACCCGACAACGGGCCCCGGCGATCCGCAGCCAAGCCAACTCCGCACGCGCCTCGGGCGTCAGCAGATCGGTTGGTGCAGCAACGTCGCGTCTGAGGGCGTTAGCGGGCATGGGCGATTCTGGCGGCTTCTATTCCTGACAGTTCCTATAAGACATATGCACGCCTAAACAAAGCGCCACCCTGACACAGATCAAAAGAAGACCAGCCATTGCCGGATCACATAGATTTCCAAGGCGACGAGGCCCAGAAACCCCGCGCGCGCCGCCCAATGGCGAAATCGGCGCCAAAGAACGACAAGACAAAGCGCGGTTAGAAGCCCCTCAAGCGGTGCGATGATACGCGCACCTTGGCGGCTGTCCCAATAGCTGATTGGGCTCTCGAAGACCCAAGTGGTCAGTGGCCAGAAATGCGGGCGCCCGTCATCGTGGTGGAGCGCGAAATCCGTTGCGAGATGGACCAGCGCGGCGCCGGCGAAGGCCACCAGCCAAGGCGCCCGCCGCCAGACGCCAATGAGAAGCAGGGCGCCCCAGACAAACACGGAATTGTCGATCGCGAAGACCGCCTGCCAGCCATCCGAGAAATAGAGCTCATTGAAGACGATCTGCGGCGGGATCTGAAGGACAATCAGCGCCACACCCGCCATCAGATAAAGCGACAGATCGGGGGCAAGCGCCCCGATCAACGCGGCGGTTGTGGTGCCCCGGCGCTCCGGGTCCGCGAAGAGCGCGGCACCGACGATCAAATGGGCCGGGGTGTTCACGCGCCACCCAGGAAGTGTCGGGGTGGCGCGAGGGGCAATTCACCCCACCTTCGGCAGGAGCGTATCGACGGAGGCTTTTGCGTCACCATAGAACATCCGGGTGTTCTCTTTATAGAAGAGCGGGTTCTCGATGCCGGAATACCCGGTGCCTTGGCCGCGTTTCGACACAAAGACCTGTTTCGCCTTCCACACTTCCAGAACCGGCATCCCCGCAATGGGGGAGTTCGGGTCGTCCTGGGCAGCGGGGTTCACGATGTCGTTGGAGCCGATGATGATCGCCACATCGGTGTCCGGGAAATCCTCATTGATCTCGTCCATCTCCAAAACGATGTCGTAGGGCA
>JANQNZ010000272.1 GCA_028279315.1 Rhodophyticola sp.
CCTCAGCCCTCTTTCCAGCCATCGCGCGGCTCATCGGTGTGTGAGCCGTTTAAGCTCCTCGCCATTCCAAAGTGCTCGGGCCCTGCGCCGGATCGCGGCCTAACTGGCCTCTTCCTTCACAGCCATCCGCATCGCCTGGCGGGCCTTCTCGACGCCTTCGTCAAAATGGATGAAGACCATCCGCTTGGCGGGATCGAGCTCCATGTTTTCCTGCGTTTGTTCCAAGATCAGAACATCCTCGGCCAGGGCCTCTGCCGCCAACGCCCAAGCCTGATCCGCCTCCTCATCGGGCACTGGCCCATGGTGGCAATGCACAGTGAAATAGTGGCAGGTGCCGTCCGTCTCCGGCGTGATGCAGGTGTTACCGCGACTGACAGAGAGCGCACCCTCAGGCGGATCGGACTCAGCGGATGTGAAGTCAAAGCCCGCTGTCCCATAGATACCCTTGCCAAGACCCTTGAACGTGCGGATGTAGCAGGGCGGTTGAAACTCAATCAGCTGCCACCGGTCGATCGGGTCGGGGCCGAAGCGCTTCTGGAAGCCTGGCGACGGAGGCTGGTTTTCCACCCAGCGGCGCACGGTCACCCGGCCCGGTTCGCTCAGCGTGTCGATCACGGCCTTCTCGGCATCGCTGGCAGACCCGATTGTGCCGCTGTGAACATAGGCGATATGGCTAAGGTCCATCAGGTTGTCGACGGACAGCGCGTAATGGCATTTGATGTGAAAATACCCGCCACGCACCGCCCAATCTGCGCTTTCGGCCCACCGCCAATCGGGCAGACGCGCAAGCTCCGCCGCGGCGTCGCCCATCCAGGCCCAGATCAGACCGTAGCGTTCAACCAGGGGATAGGCCTGGACACGGGCGCGCGCCGGAATGTCGAGTTGGCCCGGTATGAAGGTACAAGTTCCATCGGGATCAAATCGAAGCCCGTGATAGGGGCATTCGATGCAATCGCCGACCAGCTTTCCGGGGCTGAGTGGCGCCAGCCGGTGGCAGCACCGGTCCTCCAGGGCAACCGCCGTCCCATCTTCCGCACGGTAGAGGACCAGCGGCTCCCCCAAGATCACGCGGCGGAGCGGTGTCCGCGTGACCTCCTCGGCCATCGCTACCGCATACCAGGCGTTCCGCTGATGGGGGATCGATTTATGGATTGTCATGGCATCGCTCCGACCAGGCTTTGGTTCAGATGTAGTGGGTGACGTCTTTCTGGGTCGGTCCGACCGAATAACGGGGACGCGGACGCGCATCGCCCCAGCGGTCATCGTGAAGGCCTTCGGGGACCACCCGATGCGACAGCCGCCGCCCCTTCACCGGATCGTCCAGGACAGCATCCCAAGCGGCACCAGGCGCGCGGCGCACCAACATCAGACCGCGGGGCAAAGCATCACCCGCCCCGCCCGCCGCGGCGATTGTATCCGCGGGTAGGCCAATCTCGGCAAGCGGCACATTGTTCAGCGTTACTTGGCCGATATGTCCGTAGAGGTTGTTCAGGCGCCACGCCGTGCGGGACGCCACGACAAGCCCCGATTGAAGCACCACAGCCGGAAGGATCAAAGCCCCGCCACCCAATGCCATCAGCGCATAGGCGGCCTGCGCCTCCCCGTCGGCGACTTGCTGCCAAGCCTCCATTGTCAAAGAACTCAAGGGGCGTTTGGCCCCATCGACAACCAGATAATCGACCACGATATCGGGGCTTGTCACATCTCCTTCGGGGCCGGTCACATGCGGTTTGTATAAGAAAAGCATCGCCGTCTCCTCAGGCCGCTGACGCATGGGTGGGGGCCCAGGCGATCATCCGAATCTCCCCCAATTCGCGTTTCACTTTCTGCCAGCTTGCGCCGGCATCGGTGGATTTGAAGATTTGCCCGAAGATCGTGCAGCAATACATCAGCTTGTCATTGCTGGCATGGGTGCCGATCGACCAGATCGTGGAATTGGCCGGCGTGTCCATCTGGGCCTCGGCCCAGCTTTCCCCGAAATCGCGGCTGATCAGAAGCTGGCCCGCCTCCCCCGAGGGCTTGTCCCCCACGCTGGCGACCACGATATCGCTGTTCTCTGCCGGTTGTTTGAGGGAGCGGAAGTAATCCCATTTCGCTTGCGGGATATCCAAGTGCTCCCACGTTTTGCCTTCGTCGGTTGAGCGGTGCACACCCTCTTCGGTTGAGCAAAGGATCGTCTTCACCCCATCCTTCATACGGAAGACAAGATCATGGGTGTCGTTGTCATAAAGCCCGCGGATCACCAGGGACCAGGTCTTGCCCCGGTCACGGCTGACAAAGACACCGTCGATTTCGACCGTCATCCAGATCGTGTCGGGCTCAAAAGGATCGAACTGCAAGGACGTCACGCGCGAGGTGTTGATGAACCAGCACTCGGTTGACGCATCCAGGGTCGACCGGCTCCAGCTTTCGCCATTGTCCTCCGAGATGAAGATTTCGGCCGGACGGGTGCCGCAGATGATGAAGTTGGGGTCGTTCGGGTCCTGCACCACCCGCAGGATGTGCAAATTGTCCATGGGCGATGGGATGTAGTCAAAACGCCCGGTCTCTTCGGTATAGCGGTAGAGCCCCTGATCAGAGCCCGCCAAAAGCTCCCCCGGGCGGTCGGGATGTGTCGACAGGCACCATGTCCGCGCTTCGTTGTAGAACCCGCCGGTGGGGGTCAGAAGCCGGTTCCAGCTGATCCCTTCGTCTCGACTAAACCAAACGCTTTGCATCGTTGCTGCGTAGGCCGTGTGGGTCATCGCGCAGCCTCCTTTTCGGGCGAGGATTCGTTGACCTTTCGGGTCACGTCCCACTATGATCCCACTAGTGGGTTTGTCAAGCGATGTGGTGATGAGTGATGATGGCCGCACCGCAAGCCGCGGAAATTCCGCAAGAAAGGACCGTTGATGGAAATCCTGCTCCTTGGTTTTGGGGAAGCTGGTCAAGCCTTTGCCCAGGGCTGGTCTAGCTCAGGCCTGCCGCTGACCTTGCGCAGCTATGACGTAAAGCTGGAGGCGGTTGGCCATGCGCTCACCGCGCCAGCTGAGGCATTCGGCGTGCGCTTGGTGGGGTCTGATGCATCAGGCTTTGGTGGGGTGCGTCATGTGGTGTCTCTGGTCACCGCGGATCAAAGCTTGGTGGCCGCACGCCAGACCGCCCGGCATCTCGGCCCAGGTCAGGTCTATTGGGATCTGAATTCTGTGGCGCCAAAGACCAAACGGGCCGCTGCCGAAATCATCGCGGCCAGCGGCGCGGTTTATGTGGATGTGGGGGTTCTGTCGCCCGTCCATCCGCGCTTGCACCGGGCGCCTTTGGCGGTCGCGACACCGATGAGTGCACCGGCGCGCGATGCCGCCGCCGCCATGGGCTGGCAGGTCGCGCATTGGTTCGATCAGGTCGGCGACGCCGCAGCCCTGAAACTGCTGCGATCCGTGGTGATCAAGGGGATCGAAGCCTTGATCCTTGAATGCGTCGATGGCGGGTGGAAATTGGGCCTGACCGACGCGGTTCTAGCGTCGCTCGCACCCTCCTTTCCGGGCATCGATTGGCCCGACCGCGCGGCTTATGTGCTGGAGCGGGTGGATCGGCACGGCCCCCG
>JANQNZ010000282.1 GCA_028279315.1 Rhodophyticola sp.
CGGGGGCATCGCACGTCGGTGTCATTGGAGGATGCGTTTTGGGAGGAATTCCAGCGCATCGCGGCAGCGCGCGGGGTGTCTGTGAACGAGTTGGCGGCGGAGGTGGATGAGGCGCGGGGCGTGGAGAGCGGGCTGGCCTCGGCGATCCGGGTCTTTGTGTTGCGAGAGGTAACTGGGCGTTAACCGTGGATGCGGCAGGGTGGTGGTATGAGACATGACCCCGCCTTTCTGTCGTCTGACGCTTGGATGGCCCATTTGTTCGGATCGAAAGCCGCCCGGGACGGATTGGTTATTCGGCGCAAATCACGCGACATCGAACGTTATGTCGGCCGAGACGCCTTTGTCGAAGAACTCAACCGCCGCGGATACCGCGCGGTCGAGAACGCAGGACAGATCATCATCTTCTGCAACCAAGAGCCTGTGCGCATCCTTCGCTGACCCCGTTTTCTTGCAAGAAAACGGACCGGAATTTTGCAAAATTCCGATGCCGTCCGACTACTTCCGCCGCGAGACCCTCAGCCAAATCCCCTCCTCCGCCCGCACCGTCAGATGCGCCACCGGCACCGGCACCTTTCCCTCGATCCGCTCAAACCGGAACCGCCGCAGCAACATCGACAGCAGAAGCGGTCCCTCAACCATGGCGAACCCGGCACCGGTACAGACCCGCGGCCCCGCGGAAAACGGCATATAGGCCTCCCGCAGGCACTGTTTGCCGTTCTCGGTGACCCATCTGCCCGGATCGAACCCATCCGGGTTCTCCCAAAGCCGCTCATGCCGGTGCAAATGCCAGGGCGACAGCACCATCTGACTGCCTTTCGCGATATCCCGGTCGCGGAACTGTTCCGGGCAGGTCGCTTCGCGCACCATCATCGGCACCGGCGGGTAGAGCCTCAGCGCCTCGCGAAACACATCGCGGCTGAGCTTCAGCTTGGACATCACTGAAAAGTCTTGATTTTCGAGTGCCACGGCCTCCTCTGCCACACGGTCCTGCCAGTCGGGATACATCGCAAGCAGGTAGAGCGTCCATGCAAGTGCGCTGGCCGAGGTTTCATGACCCGCCAGAAAGAAAATCGCCACTTGGTCGACCATCTCTTCGGTGGAGAAGGTCTCGCCGGTCTCCGGGTCCGCCGTGGTCATGATCTTGGTCGCTAGGTCATCCGGCGCGGTGCCTGCCTCGATCTCCACCATCCGCGCTGCCGTCAGCCGTGTGATCAGCGCGCGGATCGATCGGGCCGTGGCCCGCGTTCGCGCCCGGTGGCCGCGCGGCATCCAGCGGGGCAGCGGAACGAAGGCCGCGGCATTCAGGATTGGTTGCGTGCGTTGATAATCCCGGAATTCCGAGAAGACCTGGGCCGCGATTTCATTCTCAATCGGGATCGAGAAAAGCGTGCGGAAGATCACATCCGCCGCCGCGTGGCTCATCTGTTCCTCGATCTCCACCTCGCCTTCGGGTAGCCGCGCCAGCGCCGCCTCTCCGGCGTCCCACATCGCCGGAAACGTGTCGCGCAGGCGCCCGCCCTCAAAGGCCGGGTCGATGATCCGGCGTTGGCGTTTCCAGGTCTCGCCATTGGTCAGGAAAACGGAGTTGCCAAGAAGCGGGCGCAACCCCTCACCCACGCGATCGGATTTCGGGAAATCGTCGGGCCGGGTCTTTAACACGGTCTCGATCAGCGAGGGCTGGTTGAGGAGGTAGGAGCGGAAGAATGGCGTCCGAAACTCCGCCATCCAGGCCCGGTAAAGCCGCGCCGGTTGCGCTGAAAGGATGTCGCGCCGGAACAGCTTCAGATAGCGCCACAGCGACACACGGTCGGGACGGGAGGGTGGCTTCGGGGGGATCATGCAGCAAGATCCGTGTAGCGGTTCACGGCGCGTTCAATCCGGCTCTTCGAGGGCGCGCGGTCGGCATAGCGCGCCGCCAGTGTCTCTGGCCCGGCAGTCAGGCGGAAATAGTCGTAGTCATCCGGACCATCGGCAAGGTTATCAAACGCGTTTAAGTACTGGAAATGTAGCTCAAAAAAACGCCACCGCATCGCGGCCCAGGTCTCGGGCTTCAAGGTCTGAGAGAAGGCTGCGGAGATCACAAGCGGCCAGCGTTTCGCCTCTGGCGCCACGCCTGTGACCGCCACCGGATCGCAAAGCGCAAAGGCACATCCATCGCCCGGTGCTGTCACATCGACCCATGTGATCTCGTCCCGCGTGCTGAGATAAGCCAGATCGGCGCGCAGACGGCCTGCTTGGGGCAAAAAGCTCACCATCGGCACCACATGGCCCAAGGTCAGCAACCCAAGCGCTGGCCCCTGCGAAGGGATCCGCCCGGCGCGGATGAGATCGGCCAGGATCGAGACCGCGATATAGGCGCCGGAGGAGTGGCCAACGATCAGCACCTCATCCACATCGGCCTCAAACGCGCGGAGAATCCGTTCGGCGAACTCGGCCATCCGGGCTTCCTGCTCTGGCGGATAGGCGCCGTTCAGGCCCGCCGAAAAGGCGTAGTCGTGCATCAGGTAATAGGCCAGAAGGTGATCCTTGCGCTGAAACCACCGCAGGATCAGCCACGCGGTTAGGGGCCAAATCACCAGCAGGGCAAACCACGCCCGCGGCGCGAAATAGCTTTGGAAGAGGAACCGCTCGCCCTCGATCAGGCGCAGCAGCATATCGGTGACAAACATAAAGAGATAGAAGGCCGCCGCCCCCGCCGCGATGGCCAAGAGGAGTTGGAGGATCAACACCACAACCGGGTAAAGCGCGGCGATCACAGGGCCTTTGCGAAGCCGCATCAGCCTGAAAAGCGCGCCGGAGCCGATATAGGCCCAAGCCGTCCGGATCAGTTGCCAATAAGTCCCCAGGACCCCCTGCGCCATGGAGCCCCGCACGATATCGGCCCAATACATGACCTCGACATCCGTTTCGACCTCGGCGCCATCAATCTCCGCCGAGACATGCCAGCCGAACTTCCCGCCTGTGCGTTTCGGCCCAAGCGCGATCTCATAGCCCGACAAGTCGCCCTGACGCGCGGCCTCTCGCCGGTAGCGTTCGCGGTATTTCCGGGGATGCACGGGGTCGAAACCGGGGATGTACATCACCCGGCGGCGGCGCACCTGCCCTTCTGCCCCGTCTTTGCTCATGGGTGCAGTCTAGCGACAGATTTGGGCACTGCTAAGGCGAAATCAGCCAAGCAACCCCAGTGCCGGGAAGGTGTCGAGAAGCCAGAAGGCAAAGGCCGAAAATGCGCCGGTGATCAGCGCCACGCCGACGCCGATCAGAAGCAGGCCCATCACCCGCTCAATCGTTTTCATATGGTTTTTCAAGCGGTTCATGAGGCCCATGGCGCGTTCGATAAAAGCCGCGGCGAAGAGGAACGGGATGCCGAGACCAAGCGCGTAGATGCCCAGAAGCGCAGTGCCGCGCTGCACGCTTTCCTCGGTCGCCGCCATCGACAGGATCGCACCCAATTGCGGGCCGATGCAGGGCGTCCAGCCGAAGGCGAAGGCCAGCCCCAGGATATAGGCGCCAAAAGCCGAGCCACCCCGGTCGCCTGCATCCATCCGCGCTTCACGATCCAGGATCGGAATGCGGAAGACACCCAGGAAATGCAGGCCAAAGATGATGATGACACCACCTGCAATTTGCCCCAGAAGCACCTGGTTTTGAAGGAAAAACTGCCCAAACACCGAGGCGGTGAAGCCCAAGAACAGAAAAACTGTCGAAAGGCCTAGGACAAAGAACAGCGCCGCCAGAACCGCCTTTCGCCGCGCCGCGCCCTCCTCGGCCATCTCATTCATCGAGATCCCGCCCATATAGGCCAGATACGGCGGGACAATGGGCAGGACGCAAGGCGAGAGGAAGCTCAAGACCCCTGCGGTCAGCGCTACCATCATCGCCGGTAGAAGTGAGGCGTCGAATATGTCTATCCCAAACATTGCCGCGAACCTAAGCGCTTCGCCGGGAAACGTCACGGGGGCAGATGTCACATTCACGTGGACAGTTTTGGGCGGTGAGGCTATCCGGGCGGGCATGAAAATCGACCTGGAGATTGATGCGCGCGGCCTCCTCTGCCCGCTGCCCGTTTTGCGGCTGCAAAAACGGATGAAGCCGCTCGAGGCCGGTGCGATGATCCGGCTTTTGGCGGACGATCCGGCGGCCCATGTGGATGTGCCGCATTTCTGCGCCGAGCAAGGCCATGGATTTCTGGGCAGCGACGAGGCCGAGGATGCCACGGCCTATCTGGTTCAAAAGGGCTGATTCACCGGGATCGGAATTTTGCAAAATTCCGAGACGGTTTCTTGCAAGAAATCGCAGCCTGGCAGGTTTCAGCAGAACAACACCATGGCCCGCGGGTCCCAGGCCAGATCAGCACGGTCACCCCGCTCCAGCACCCGTCGCCCCGGCATGTTCCGCATCGAGACCGAGACGACACCCGGCGCGCCATCCAACTGGATGTCGTAATAGGTCATGTCGCCGTAATAGGTGACCTCATCCACCGTTCCCGCCGCCACCCGCTCCGCGCCTTGGCCGTCGAAAAGCAGCGTCAGGCTTTCCGGACGCAGGCCGATGCTGGCCTTACCCGCCGCGCCCATCGGGCATTGGTCCTGGGCAAGCTTGGCCCGGCCCAACCCGGCGACATCGACCTCAACCAGATCACCCTGCGCCCCCTGCACCTCCGCCGGCAGGAAATTCATCATCCCGATGAACTCCCCCACGCGGCGGGTGGCGGGACGGCGATAAAGCTCTTGCGGCGGAGCCAGTTGTGCGATCTCCCCTTCAAACATCACGGCAATCCGGTCGGACATAATCAGCGCCTCTTCCTGGTCATGGGTGACGAGGATGAAGGTGATGCCCACCTGGCGCTGCAACCGACGCAACTCGGTCTGCATCTGTTCGCGCATCTTCTTGTCGAGCGCGGAAAGCGGTTCATCCAGCAGCAGCACTTTGGGTTTCAGGATCAAGGCCCGGGCCAGCGCCACCCGCTGTCGCTGCCCGCCGGACAGCGCATGGGCCGCACGGGTGCCATAGCCGCCAAGGCCAACCATTTCGAGCGCCTCGCCCACGGCTGTCTTCTTCTCCTCAGCAGAGAGCGACGATTTTCTGAGGCCAAAACCGACATTCTCCGCCACGCTCAAATGCGGGAAAATCGCATAGCTTTGGAACACCATATTGGTGGGGCGTTTGTTGGGCGGCACCCCTTCCATATCGCGCCCGTCGAGGAGAATGCGGCCTTGGGAGATATCCTCAAACCCCGCGATGGCCCTGAGAAGCGTTGTCTTCCCGCAGCCCGAGGGGCCAAGCAGCGAAAAGAACTCCCCCTGCCCGATCTCGGCGCTGATCCCGCGCAGCGCGTGATAGTCTCCGTAATATTTCTCGACGCCCTCTAGCGTGATGATCGGCGGCGGCGGTGACGTGTCCCTCACAAGAAGCCTCCGGTGTCTTTCAGCCCCGCCCGGCGGAGGCCCCGGCGGCGGAAATATTCAGCGGTGATGAGCAGCAGGATCGAGAGCGCCACCAGGATCGTGCCAAGCGCCATGATGACCGGCAGGCGGCCCGGGAAGCGCAACTGGCCCCAAAGATAGACCGGCAAGGTCGGCTCATTGCCGGACAGGAAAAAGGCGATGATAAATTCGTCCAGGCTGATGGTGAAACAGATGAGAAGCGAGGCGATGATGCCCGGCATCACAAGCGGCAGGGTGATCAGGCGGAAAGTGGATAGTTGGGTTTCGCCCAGGTCGATCGCGGCTTCCTCTAAACTGTTGTCCATATTGGCGAAACTGCCATTCAGGATCGCGATGGCAAAGGGTGTGCAGATCAGCACATGGCCCGCAATCACCGTCCAGACCGAGGGCGACAGGCCAACCTGAAGCATGGCGACCAAGAGCGAGACGGCCACAATGATCTCAGGCAGGACAAGCGGCAGCATGATGAACCCCATAATCCCGGCCTTAGCCGGGAACCGGTGCCGTGTGCCCGCGCGGGCGGCGAACAGGCCGAAACAGGTCGCGAGGATGGCGGTGACAACGGCGATGAACAGCGAGTTCACGGTGGCCTCGATCAGCGCCTCGGTCCGGACCAGTTCCGCAAACCAATGGGTGGTGAACCCTTGCAGCGGGAAGGCGATGATTGTGCCGTCATTGAAGGCAAAAAGCGGCAGAAGGACAATCGGCGCATAGAGGAAGATCAGATAGATCACCGCATAGGTTTTGAGCCCGCCCCCCCTCATCTTGGCCCCCTGGTCCAGCGGCGGGTGAGAAGGATCAGCGCGACCGAGATCACCGTCACGCTCAGCATCGCGATCACCGCGAGCGTGGACCCCAACGGCGCGTTGTTCAGGCGCATGAATTGGGTCTGGATCATATTGGCGATCATTGTGCCGCCCGACCCGCCAACCAGGCGCGGCGTGACGTAGTCGCCGATGGTTGGAATGAAGACGATCAGAGTTGCCGCCAAGACCCCCGGCATGGCCAGCGGCAAGGTCACGCGCAGGAAGGTCATGACGCGGTTTTCACCCAAATCGCGGGCGGCCTCCAGAAGGCTCCGGTCGATCCGCTCGAGGCTCACAAAGATCGGCAAGATCGCGAAAGGCGCAAAGGCGTGGGCCAGCGTGATGACCACCGCATTGGCGTTGTAGAGGATCCAGGAAAGCGGCTCATCAATGATCCCAAGGCC
The DNA here is from genome assembly GCA_028279315.1 of Rhodophyticola sp. Lineage (GTDB taxonomy): Bacteria > Pseudomonadota > Alphaproteobacteria > Rhodobacterales > Rhodobacteraceae > Rhodophyticola. Next base: position 6,658 of record JANQNZ010000282.1, read on the forward strand.
CATCAGCGTCCCGTTCACCGGCCCGTCAAAAGCCAGGATCACGCGCCACAGGAAGACGCGGATCAGATAGCTGGTCCAAAACGGAATGGTGATCAGGAAAAGCCAGAGCGATTTCCGGTCCGGCCGCACATGGAAGCTGACGAAATAGGCGATGGGGAAGGCCAGAAGGACGGTAACCACGGTGACCGCGCCGGCAATCCGAAGCGACCGGAACAGCAGCTCGCCATAAAGCGGATCGCTCAACGCCTCGCGGTAATTGTCGAGCGTGAATGTCCGGTCGATGGTCAGGAAATCCTGGGTCCAGAAGCTGAAGAGCAGGATTGTGCCCAGGGGCGCGGCCAGCATCAGAAGCGCGTAGAAAAGCGGCGGGCTGACAAGGGCCAGGCCCCGGGCGCTTTCGGTTCTGGCGGCGCGTCTCAGCCGTGTGCTTAGCCCCATCCGCGTCGATATCCCTTGCCGCCCGTCATCAAGCGTTAAGCTTTAGGGTAAGGGGTGTGAGGCACGCAAGGAAATCCTTAACTAAGCGCCTGCACGCTTTCGAAGACTTCCAGGACCGGCGGGCCGTCATACATCTCCGCGTTTGACTTCGCGCCTTTATGGGCCGCGCGGAACGCCTCGGATTTGGTCCAGGCCAGGAAGCTCTCTTCATCGCGCCACATGGTGTGAGAGGCATAGAGGCGATGCCCGTCTGCGACCTCGCCTTTCATAAGGTGGAAGGCCACAAACCCGTCGACCGATTTCAAATGGCTGTCACGACTTTTCCAAACCTCCTCGAACGCGTCCTCCTGGCCGAGTTTCACGCGGAAACGGTTCATAGTGAGATACATCTGAGCGCGGCCTCCGGCTGGTGGTTGGGTATGGGGGTACCTTAGACGCAACGAGGGTCGGTTGAAACAAGAACGCCAGCGAACCCGCCGCTGCCTCATACACAGCGTGAAGCCGGGCCTCGACAGGCCGGGGACTGGCGATCCAACTTCTGATTTGACGCAGTTTATCCCCGCCAAATCCGCTGTCGCTCCGATCTCAGCACCCAGCCTCACCAAATCGCCAGGCCGCGGGACGGCCTGGCGATGCCCGGCGCCTTCGGCGCTATTCGGGCGGGGGAAGGGGAAAAGCGGTTTTCCGTGCGATTGAGTTCAACAGCGATCACTGCTTCAGCCAAGAAAAACGCCCACTCTTGCAAGTGGGCGTTTTGTTTTCTGCGATTTTCGTTTGTCTCGCCTCAGCGCTTGGAGAACTGGAAGCTCCGGCGGGCCTTGCGCTTGCCGTATTTCTTCCGCTCCACCACACGGCTGTCGCGGGTCAGGAACCCGGCGGCTTTCAGCGCGCCGCGCAAGGACGGCTCGTAAAGCTGAAGCGCTTTTGAGATGCCGTGTTTCACGGCGCCTGCCTGGCCCGACAAGCCGCCGCCTTTCACGGTGGCGGTCACGTCGAACTCTCCTTCAACGCCCGCCACTTGGAACGGCTGACGCAGGATCATCTGCAACACGGGCCGCGCAAAATAGGCGTCCATTTCTTTGCCGTTCACGGTCACCTTGCCCGAGCCCGGCTTGATCCAAACCCGCGCCACGGCGTCTTTGCGTTTGCCCGTGGCGTAAGAGCGGCCAAGCGCGTCGCGCACAGGCTCCCGCGGGGTTTCATCGGCCACAATAGCGGCGGGCGTCTCGGCCCCTTCACCTGCAACCTCTTTCAACTCGTCGAGCGATGTCAGTGTCTCGGCCATGCTCATGCGCTCCGCGTATTCTTAGGGTTCATCGATTTGACGTCCAGCACCGTGGGCGCCTGCGCCTCATGGGGATGCTCGGCACCGGCATAGACCCTGAGATGGGTCATCTGCTGGCGCGAGAGCTTGCCGCCGGGCAGCATCCGTTTGACGGCCTGCATCACCACGCGTTCGGGGTGATCGCCCTCAAGGATCTGGCCCGTCGTGCGCGACTTGATCCCGCCCGGATAGCCGGTGTGCCAGTAATTCGGTTTGTCCCGTTTATTGCCGGTCAGTTGGACCTTGTCGGCATTGATCACGATGACATTGTCGCCCATATCCATGGACGGCGTGAACGAGGCTTTGTGTTTGCCCCGAAGCCGCGTGGCGATGATCGAGGCGAGACGGCCCAGAACCACGCCTTCGGCGTCGATCAGGATCCAGTCTTTTTCGATATCCGCCGGGGTGGCAGAGAAGGTTTTCATGGTGCTGTTGTCCTTTAGAAGGCCAACGGGGCGCGCCGCGATCGACACGCCCCGAATTGGGATGGCGGTGTTCTAAAGGAATGCTGCGCAAGGTCAAGGGCCTCGAGGCAGAAGATATGAAGCCTTATCAGAGCCTTACGTATATGGTATTATTTTACCCCATCCGATATGCACCGTTCTCTCACCTAGGCCAAGCGAGCGCAGCTATGCATTCGTCGGATGCCTCCGGCGGCCATATTTTGTGAAGCAAAGATGGGGGAGACCTGCGTCCAGTCGGCTGGACGGGGCGATCACTCTGCGGTTTGCTTCCCCTTGATCAGCGACTGCACCGTATAGACCAGGATCGCGGCCCCCACCGCGCCAAGCGCCGCGATGCCCAGAACAATGATCAGGTCGATGGGCCCGCCGATATCGGCCAGCCGCGATTTGGTGATCGCGAGCACAAACCACACGGCGGCAATTGCGCCGATGGGCATCGCCAGCTGCGCCCAGAGGAATTTGCGCCAGCTCACCGCCCGGTCACGGATCAGCACATAGAGATAAGCGGCCGTGATCAAGAGCGCGAGCACCACCATCCCCCAGAAAAGGGCGCCGCCGAACATCTCTTCAAAGACCGCGATGAAGGTTCCGATTGTTGGGTCTTCCATTGTCTCTCTCCTCCCCTCTTAGGCCCGACCACGCAGCATGGCGTTATAGGTGGCTTTCAACCCGATCTCTTTGATGAGCCAGCTGACCCAAAGCTCTTCCAAGGGCGCGATCAGCCCGGGGAAGCTTGGGACCAGGTTGTTGTTGTAATCGAACTCGATCAGCATCGCGCGCCCAACTCGGGTAATCAGCGGGCAGGAGGTATAGCCGTTATAGATGTGATCGGTCGTGTCGCCCGCGATCTGGGCCACCAGTTGATCCTCCACCACCGGCACCTGCCATTTCGCACTGGCCGCGGTTTTGCCTTTCGGCACCCCCGCCACATCGCCCGCGGCAAAGACAGTGTCGTAACGCGCGTGGCGGAGTGTGTATTGGTCGACCTCGATCCACCCCTGTTCGCCGCTGGCTCCGGTCTGCCAAGAGAGGCCGCTGTCGCGCACCACCTGCGGCGCGCGCATCGGCGGGATCACGTTGGTGAAGTCAAACGCGATCTCTTCACTGCCACCGTTTTCGGTGGAGAAGGTCGCCACCTTCCGGCTTGGGTCAATCGCCGTCATCACCCGGTTGTAACGCGTCTCAAACCCCCGATCTTCATAGAGCATCCGCACCTTTTCGTTCACGATGGGAACGCCAAAAAGGCTGCCGGAATGGGCGCAATAAATGATCTCGGTCTGACCACGCGTGCCTTTGCGGCGGGCGTAGTCATCGGTGAGGAACGTGTATTTGAGCGGCGCCCCGGCGCACTTCATGCCGGTGTTGGGACGGGTGAAGAGCCCCGCCCCACCCTCATCGGTGAATTGATCCATCAGGCCCCAGGTGATCTCGGCCTCTTCCGGGCCGGCATAGACCGAGCCGATGCCGTTCTGACCGATCAGGTCGCGGGACATGCCCTCGATGCCCTCGTAATGCAGCTCCAACCCCGTCGCGACGACGAGGTAGTCGTAATCGAGCGTATCGCCGGTGGAGGTGGTGACCCGCTGCGCCTCGGGGTCAATGCTGGTGGCGGAGCCTTCGATCCAATTGATGCCCGAGGGCAGCCATTCGGCGGTGGTGGACACCGAGTAGTTGGCGGGCCGAAGCCCCGCGGCAATCAGGGTGAAACCCGGTTGGTAGAGATGCCGGACGCGCGGATCAACGATGGTGATCTCGGCGCCCTCCAACCGGTTCGACAGGCGGTTGGCCAAGGCGGTCCCGGCGGCCCCGGCCCCAAGGATCACAATCCGGGCGGAGGTTTGGGTGGTCTGTGCCGCGGCAGGCTCCCCCTGCGGCAGGGCGGCGATGGCGCCACCTGCGGCCATCAGGCCCAGTAGACGGCGGCGGGTGTCGAAATCCGGCTGGTTGGTCATGAAATGTGTCTCCTCCGTCCACAGGCTTCTCATTGTCGGGCGTCATAATGGTGAATGACAATGATTGACTTTGACATGGATCAAGGTGGATGAGCGCTTGCGCCGACTCAAACACCCGCCTAGCCAGGAGGTATGGACCCAAGCCCCTTGCCCGCATTGGACGCAAACACGCCCGCGCCCGCCCCAGCCCGGGGCACGCATTTGATCATCGAGTTGCAGGGGGGACGGGGCCTCGACGACGCAGATCGGATGGCGCGGGCTTTGCGGGATTGCGTCTCGGCTTGCGGGGCCGAGCTTTTGCATCTCCACCTGCACCGCTTCGCACCCCAAGGTCTGACCGGCGTCGCGGTGCTCGCCGAAAGCCATATCACCGTCCATAGCTGGCCCGAGATTGGCTATGGCGCCTTCGATGTCTTCATGTGTGGGAGTGCGGACCCGCGCCCGGCTGTCGAGGTGTTGCGCGCGGCGTTCCAGGCGGAGCAGATCGAGGTGACCGAGATTGCGCGCGGACCCGTGGCGGCGGGGGATGTGGCGGCGGAGTAGTTAGCGCTCAGGCGGGATCGAGTACGTCAACGTCGCCCGCGCGACTAGGGCGTCATGGCCATCGGAGAAAATCCGGCAATCGCCCACAGCCAAGACCCGGCCCAGCTTCAGAAGCTCCGTCTCGCAAATCAGATCGGCCCCCGCTGCCGGTTTCCGCATGAAATCAATCGAGCAATTGGTGGTCACGGCCAGCGCCTTCGGACCAATCATCGCCAGAATCGCCAGATAGACTCCGACATCGGCCACCCCAAACATCGTCGGCCCTGAGACGGTGCCACCCGGGCGCAAATGCCGCTCATCAATGATATGGCGGACGCGGATGCGACGCTCCTCAACCGCCTCAACGCGGAAGATATCGACCACCTGCGGGAATTCCCGCGCCAGGAACACGTGCAGCGCGTTCCGGTCCATCGCCAATGCCATTGCCACCCCTCCCCGCTTTGCCCTAGGCTTTGCGCGTTTTCGGCAGGCTTGGCAAGGGGAGGCCAAAGGCGATGGACGGCGCGGCGACAACAGAGATTTTGGTGCGCGAGGATATCGGGCCGATCACCCGATTGACCTTGAACAGCCCAGGGTCGCTGAACGCGTTGTCGGACCAAATGTTGGCCGAATTGAAGGCGGTTTTCTCTGCCCTGATGACGGATGCGGGCCAGCGTGTGGTGATCCTGCGCGGGGCGGGAAAGGCGTTTTGCGCGGGCCACGATCTGAAGGAACTCCGCGCCAAACGGGACGGGCCGGATAAAGGCGCCCGCGCGATCCGCGATCTCTTCGTCCGCTGCGCCGAGGTGATGCTGATGATCCAGCAGCTGCCACAGCCGGTAATTGCCGAGGTTCATGGGATTGCCACCGCCGCCGGGTGCCAGCTGGTGGCGACCTGCGACCTGGCCGTGGCCGCCGATGATACGCGGTTTGGGGTCAATGGGGTCAATATCGGGCTCTTCTGCTCCACGCCCATGGTGGCGCTCTCCCGCGTGATGCCCCGCAAACACGTCTTCGAGATGCTGACCACGGGCCGGTTCATCTTTGCCAACCGAGCGGTGGAATTGGGCCTGATCAACAAATCGGTCCATGGCGATGTGCTGGAGCGCGAGGTGATGGATCTGGCCGAGACCATCGCGGGCAAGCTCGGCAGCGCCGTCCGGATCGGCAAACGCGCGTTTTATGAGCAAATCCAGCAGCCTGTGGCAGAGGCCTATGCCTTCACCGGGGCCGTGATGGTGGAGAATATGCTGGAAGACGACACCGCCGAAGGGATTGCCGCGTTTCTCGACAAGCGCGATCCGGATTGGCGGCAGTGAGGCCGAGGCGCCCCTAGAAAAGCCCCGGCAAGAGGGCGCGACGCAGGGCCTAGCATACGTCGTTCTCTCGACGCACCCGTCTAGAGCTTCACGCCTCCGTCGGGGCCACGGCCCGCTGATAGAGATGCCAAGTCGTGTGGCCGAGGATCGGCAGGGTGAAGATCAGGCCCAGAAAGGCGGGCACCATCGACAACAGCATCGTGACCGAGATGATCGCCGCCCAGGTGAGCATGACCACCGGGTTCTCAGCCACCACGCGGATGGAGGTCAACATGGCGGTCACGAAATCGATCTCTCGGTCGAGGAGGAGCGGCATGGCCACGACGGTGACTGTGAAAAGGACAGCCGACAGAAACGCGCCCGCACAGGTGCCGACCGCCAGGAAGGTCCAGCCCTCTGGCGTGAAGAAGACGGTGGTCAGGAACCCGTCAAAATCCGAGAAAGACGCATCCTGCAGGATCAGCGCCAGCCAGAGTCGAACCTGATAACTCCACACCCAGAAGATGAACAGCGTGACAAAGGCCATCCACCCCATCTCACGTTTGCGCTGATTGGCCATGACGGTCAGGATCTCTGACCAGCCGAAATCCTCATTCTTCTGCATCCGGCGGGACATTTCATAAAGCCCGGCGGCGGCGAAAGGCGCGACCAGCGGAAAGCCGACAGCGGCGGGGATGACCATCCAGATCGCGCCGAGCCAGACCAGGCACCAGATAAACAGGATGCCAAAAACTGCATAGAACAGGCCAAAGAACCCGCTCATGACCGGGCGCGCCAGAAAATCGGCAAACCCCGCCTTCAGCGATGCGGTGATATCCTCCGCCGTTACCTTGTTGACCTTTGGGCCGCTCTGCGGTCGCGGCCTCAGCTTCTCTGGGGGTGTGGACCCGGCGGTCTTGGATGTCATGACACATTCCTCCTGAGGCAGGACCATGTGCCCTGCCCGCCTCCCAATAGACCAGAGCGGCGGGCCCACCGACCTCCTCCGGTCACAAATCTGCATCAGGTGGGGCATTGGGGCAAGGGGCGGAGGATGGCAGCCGAGTGTCCCCAGCCCCGATGCCACTTTTCGGCTCGGCCAGGGAACGTCCCCCGTCCCGAGACCTGCCCCCACCCAAGACCAATTGCCAATCCCCAATCGGCCCGTTAGCTTGCCTCCGAAACGGAGACACAACATGACCCCGACACTCCTTGTCATCATCGTAAGCGTAAGGTGCATGGTCCGATAACGGTCTCCATATCCGTTGCCATGCGCCCCCGACCTCGTTCGGGGGCTTTTTTTTTCACGAAGCACCGTACCTCCGATGTCCCACGTCCAATCCCCGCCGCGCCTGATCACGCTCATCCTCCTCACGGGGCTTGCGGTCTTGTCGCTCAACATGTTCCTGCCCTCGCTGCCCAGCATCGCGGAGGCGCTGGATACCGACTATGCCACCGTCAGCCTGGCGGTGGCCGGATATCTTGCGGTGACGGCGGTCATGCATCTGATTGTTGGGCCCTTGTCAGACAGGATCGGGCGGCGCCCGGTTCTGCTCACGGCGCTGGCGGTCTTTGCGGGCGCCTCTATCGGCTGTGCGCTTGCCACGGATGTCTGGACCTTCTTGGCGTTCCGGATGCTTCAGGCGGGCGTCATCGCGGGCTCCGCCTTGTCGCTGGCGATTGTCCGGGACACGACGCCAGAGCGGAAAGCCGCAGGGCTCATCGGCTATATCAGCATGGCCATGGCGGTCGCCCCGATGCTGGGGCCGATGCTGGGTGGTGTGCTGGATACGGGTTTTGGCTGGCGCGCGAATTTCTATGTCTACGGGGCCGCCGGGTTGGTGCTCTTCGGCCTCTGTTGGGTCGACCTGGGGGAGACCAGGCCCACACGGGATGCCGTCTCCCCCTCCCAAAGTCGGGGTGCCGCCGATCTGCTCCGCGCGCCGCTTTTCTGGGCCTATGCGCTTTGCAGCGCCTTCTCGACTGGGGCGTTCTACATCTTCCTAACGGGCGCGCCTCTGGTGGCGCAGGTGACATTTGGCGTCAGCACCGCAGAGCTGGGTATCTACATCGGCACGATCACCGTGGGCTTTCTTCTGGGCGGGTTCTTGTCAGGTCGGTTTGCGCCGCGATTTCCCCCGATCACAATGATGCTGACGGGGCGCATGGTGGCCTGTTTGGGCCTCACCATCGGGCTCCTCTGTCTTTGGTTAGGATATCTGTCGCCTGTCCTCTTCTTTGGAAGCACGGCCTTCGTCGGCCTTGGCAATGGGCTGACAATGCCAAGCAGCAATACCGGCGCCATGTCTGTTCGGCCTGACTTGGCAGGGACGGCGGCCGGTGTGAACGGCGCGTTGATCGTGGCGGGCGGCGCGGTTCTGACAAGTGTGACCGGCGCGCTCTTGCCGCCTGACGATCCGGCCCAGGCTCTGCTGCTGTTGATGTTGGCCGCCTCAGCCGCAGGGCTGATCGCGGTCTTGGTCGCCGCGCGCTTGTCGCGAGAGGAGGCGGGGTGATGTCCGGCGCAGGACCCGCCCTAGGTTCTCGGCGCGCGCCCTCACACCTTGTAGATCGCGCCGAATTTCCCGTCGAGATAATCCAGAAGTGGTGCGGCGCTGACCTCGCCGCCGGTTGCATGTTCAATCGTCGCGCGCGGCTCTCTCAAACCCCCATGGCGTTGTAGATGCTCCTTCAGCCAGGCCAGCGCCGGGGCCAGATCACCACGGCTCATCTGGTCATCTAGCCCCGGCAGGTCTCGTCGCAACGCCGCGTGCAAACAACCCGCATAGACATTGCCCAACGTGTAAGTCGGGAAATAGCCGATCAGCCCGGCGGACCAATGCACATCCTGCAAGACGCCGTTTGAGGGCCGATCCACCGCCACCCCGAAATCCGCCGCAAAGCGGTCGTTCCAGGCCGCTTCCAGGTCGCCCACCGCAAGATCACCGGTCAGAAGCGCGCGTTCCAGATCGAAGCGCATGAGGATGTGGAGGTTGTAGTGGACCTCATCGGCCTCGGTCCGGATGAACCCCGGGTGGACCTGGTTGATCGTGGCGTGAAAGGCGTCTTCGTCGTCGACATTCAGCGGCCCGAACCGATCCACCATGCGCCCATAAAGCCAACTGGTAAACGCCCGACTTCTGCCCAATTGGTTCTCATAAATCCGGCTTTGGCTTTCATGCACCCCCATCGACACGCCCTGCCCCAAAGGCGTCAGCGCAAATCCCGGTGCGATGTTCTGTTCATAAGTCGCGTGGCCGACCTCATGGATCGTGGAATAAAGGCAGCCAAGCGGATCGCCCTCATCCACCCGCGTCGTGATCCGCACATCGGCGCCGGAGCCGGAACTGAACGGATGCACCGCCTCATCAATCCGCCCCCGGGTCCGGTCATAGCCAAAGACCGCGGCGATCTCTTCGGAGAGCGCCAGTTGTTCGGGTTTCGAGGAGGTCCCGGTGGGCGGTTGTGGCGCCACGTCGCTCTCCGCCACCCGTTCCCGCAGCGCCACCAAACGCGGGCGCAGCTCGGCGAACATGGCTTGCAGCGCGACCCCGGTCATCCCCGGCTCGTAGTCATCCAGCAGCGCATCGTAGAGATCGCCGCCCTTGGCCAAAGCCTCCGCCTCCCGCTGGCGGAGCGTCAGGACCTCTTGCAGGATCGGCAGAAACGCCGCGACATCATCCTTGGCCCGCGCCTCTACCCAGATGTGATGGGCGCGAGAGGTCGTGCGGACGATCTGAGCCGCCAGATCGGCAGGCACTTTCGAATTCCGCTCATAGCTCCGCCGGATCAACCGAAGCGCCGCCGCTTGCGCCTCATCGCCAGGCTCCGCAGTCGCCAGCCACTCACTCAGACGCGGATCGGTGCGGCGGGCATGAAGGACGGTTTCCAGCGCCGCCATTTCCTCCCCGCGCTGCTCAGCCGCGCCCGCCGGCATCATGGTTTCCTGATCCCAGCCCAAACGCCCCATGACCTGGGCCAAAGCCTCGGTCTGGCGCTGGAACGCCGTCAAATCCTTGATCGCGCTCATGCGCCCCCTCCCCTCACTGTCTGCGGCAGCGGGTAGAGGCTGAGGAACCGCGCCCGCAGAATGAGCACGATCAGCACCACCGCCCCGAATTGATGCAGGATCGCCAGATGCCAGGGCGCCGATTGCATAACTGTGATGATGCCAATCACCATCTGCCCAAAGAGCATCACCGCCATCCAGTCAAAGGCCCGCCGGGTGGAAAGCCGGGCGGAGCCGCGCGCGACCCACCAGACCGCGAGGCCAAAGACAAAGAGGAGATACCCGGTGATCCGATGGAAAAACTGCACCGTTCCGTCATTCTCGAAAAGGTTCCGCCAGACGGGCTCCAAGACCCACATATCAGGCGGCGTGAACCCGCCCGCCATGAGTGGCCAATCGATGAAGTTCCGGCCCGCATCAATGCCCGCCACAAGCGCCCCGATCAGGATTTGCAGGAAAGTCAGATGAAGGACGCCCGTCGCGAGCCCCTTCAGCCGCCGGTCGCCATCGCGCCGGGCCTGCATCAGCGCCGCCTCCTCTCGGCTAAGCGCCATCACATACCAGGCGATGAGCGCCAGGATCACGAAGGCCAGACCCAGATGGATCGCCAGCCGATACGACGCGACATCCAGCATCCCCGGCGCGAGCCCTGAGGACACCATCCACCAGCCAATCGCCCCTTGCAGCCCGCCAAGCGCGCCCAGAAGAGCCGCCCGCCCGGTCCAGCCTGTCGGCATGTTCCCGGTGGCCAAAAGGCCGACAAACCCAAACGCCCAAACCAGCCCGATCACCCGGCCCAATTGCCGGTGGCCCCATTCCCACCAATAGATAGTCTTGAACTCGGCCAGGCTCATGCCGCGGTTTTGCAGCTCATATTCCGGGATCGCGCGATAGGCGTCGAACTCGGCCTGCCAGTCTTCGGCAGACAAAGGCGGGATCGCGCCTGAGAGCGGCGCCCATTCGGTGATCGACAGCCCGCTATCGGTCAGCCGCGTCAGCCCACCAACCGCAATCATCAGGACCACAAGCGCGAAAAGCCCCATCAGCCAGGCCCGCATCAGCCGCCGACCGCGCCCCCGGTCACGGCTGACACCACCCGGCGTGGCCGCGGGTTTCTGGGTCTCGGCCACCTCTTCAAAGATGTTGCGTTTTTCGGCCATGCCGCGCTCCCCTCACCTTCCGATCTGACCTAGCCGCCTTGGCCGACCGCTTCAAGCCAAGGGCGCCGCCCCCTGCTTCTCTATCCCAAAAATATGGCCGCCGGAGGCCGCCGACCGTTCCAGCCCGCGCCACGTTTGATTGCAGCACACATTTCAACCATTTGGATGCCTCCGGCAGGGAGATTTGGGAAACCGAGACGGGACGGACAGGTTGGCAAGCGTTTCGCCGCTAGTCCTCGGCCTGGGCCTCGGC
>JANQNZ010000325.1 GCA_028279315.1 Rhodophyticola sp.
GGATGGGTGCACGTTCGACGCCCTGTTCCCGAGGCCTATTTCTCTTGCATTGCTCCAGTACCCCGGATATCCCGCCCGGCACGGTCGGAGTGTAGCTCAGCCTGGTAGAGCACTGTCTTCGGGAGGCAGGGGTCGTGAGTTCGAATCTCGCCACTCCGACCAATAAAATCAATAGTGTAAGCGGGGCTCTGCGGTGCAAGCACCGGCTTGATGTGTTCTTCTACGCCGTCGGGAACGGAAGGTGAGTCTTCGCTTCTTTGCCGGAGACACGCGACGACCCATTCCGGACTACTGGTTCTCCACATACCCATAGCCATATGCTTGGGGCTTGGGTTTTGGCGCCAACCGTCCAAAGCCGCGAAACACACAACATTTCTGTAGTCACGAAAACTTGAAACTAAATGTGGTAGTCCTTATCTGCGCCAGATGGACGGAATCTACGCGATATACTTCACTGGGGCGACCGGATCGGGTCATGCAGTTTTTGTTGCGAGAGAAGGCGTCGTAACCGGCGCTGACGCAACAGGTGGCACGTTGGACGGGACATTCACCCCGTCCGGCAATGAGATGATAGACCTTGACGTCAATCTCGGCATTCCTGCCGGTGGCGTGCTGGTCACAGGATTTGCCAATGGTGGCGGCGGCGTAACCCATCGGATAACTGCTACAATTCCGGCGAATTTCGGAAACGGCCAACCGGTTGCAATCAGCACTCCGACAGGCCCGGTCAATGTTATCTTCCGCCGACTCAGAGAGATCTAATAATGCCAGATTGGGTTACTAATCTGTCCGCTAACCATTGGTTCAGCATTTCGACAATCATTGCCGTCGTCCTTGGACCGATCCTCGCTGTTTGGATTACAAGGATCATTGACGACCGCCGCGCTCAACAAACGAGAAAGATGGACATCTTCAGAACGCTTATGCGGACGCGGCGCACGCCGATACACTTTGAACACGTTGGTGCGCTGAACCTCGTCGAAGTGGAATTCTCGGAGAACAAAGACGTAGTCGATGCTTGGAAGGCCTACCTAAAAAACCTCGGTGAAGAACTTCCGCCTTTGGAGCAGAAGGATCGGCACGACAAGGCCGTCAAAGATCGCGACGCACTGCTGACCAAACTGATTTACGAGATTTCCGTAGTTCTCAAATTCAGAGTTCAGCAGCTGGACATACTTGAAGGGAACTACGTCCCGCAAGGTTGGCACGACGATGACTGGGAGCAACGATTGGTTCGCCGACATCTTATCGGGGTTCTGTGAGGAAGGGTGCCGTTGACTATTCGACCGGAAATGGCACAAGTCGAAAACTCACCATATCCCCCACCACCAGAAACACTGTCTGTCGTTAACCCAGAGGCAGAAGCTTCTAGCAAGCCATAGCTAAGATGGGTCTTCTTCGGAAGGTTCGTTGGACCGGATCGAAAGCTGGGAAGCCGAAACCGACACTTCCGAACCGGCCCTGCGCGCAGGGATCGTGGGCTTCCCTTCGGGTCAGCCGTGCAGGATGCAAAACCCACACTACCATACCATCAATTGAGGAGCTGTTTCATGGCGCTCAGCTTAATCCCAACACCTTCCAGGACACATTGGCTCCTAAAGCACCGCTCCCGTCTCAACCCACCAGTTTGGCCGGCCCGTCGCGATGGATTGCACGGCGTCGCGGGCCGCGTCTCGGGTGGCGAAAAGCCCAAAACAGGTGGCGCCGGAGCCGCTCATCCGGGCCAGAAGGCACCCAGGTTGGGCGTTAAGCGCATCGATTGCGTCCGAGATGACCGGCGCGATCTGTCGGGCGGGGGGCTCTAGATCGTTCCTTTGCGCGCAGAGCCAGGTAATGAAGCTTGCCAGGTCCGTCCAGCCGGGCGGCGTCATGGGGGCGCCTTCGACCTCCTCCAACCCGCCGAAAACCTCGCCTGTCGAGACGGGAACCCTAGGGTTGGCGAGGACGATCTGGAGCGGCGGGAGCGCGGGGACCTCGGTCAGCAGCTCGCCAATCCCTTGCATCCGTTTCGGCTCAGTCGTCAGGCAGACGGGGAGATCGGCACCGAGGGTCAGGAGGGTGTCTGTGTCGGGCAGCGGGGCTTCCCATAGCTCCGCCAATCCGCGAAGGCCTGCCGCCGCGTCGGACGACCCGCCCCCGATCCCGGCCGCAGCGGGCAGGTGTTTCTCCAAGACAAGGTCCACACCGCGGTCCCCGGCCATCAGCCGTGCGGCTCTCACCACCAGGTTCTCAGGGCCCGTCGGCACATCGCCCGCTCGCGGCCCCATGACCCGCAGGCGCACCTCTGGCCCCGGGCTGATATGCAACCGGTCGCCGATATCTGCGAACGCGACCAAGGAATCGAGCAGGTGATAGCCATCCGCCCGCCGCCCCGTCACATGCAGCGCGAGGTTGATCTTGGCCGGTGCAAACACCGTCAGGGGGGTGGAGATCACTGGGTGCCGCCCCCGGCACCGTCCTCTTGCTCCAAGACCGCCGTCAGCCCGATATCGAGTTTCAGGCGAATGCGCTCGGCCTCTTCGGGTTCCGGCTCGAAGGAGAGCGCGCGGTGCCACTGGAAATCCGCCTCCCGGAACCGGCCAACCATGTAATAGACGTCGCCCAGATGGTCGTTGATGATCGGATCGTTGGGCAGGAGCTCCACCGCGCGCTCCATCGGCGCGACCGCCTCCTCAAAGCGCCCAAGTCGGTAGAGCACCCATCCCAGGCTGTCCACGATATAGCCCGAGCGGGGTTCGGCCGCGACAGCGCGTTCGATCATGTCGAGCGCTTCGTCCAGATTGCGGCGCTGTTCCACAAGGGAATAGCCCAGATAGTTCAACACCTGCGGCTGATCGGGGTTCAACTCCAACGCATGGCGGAAATCGGGTTCGGCCGCTTCCCAGTCCCCATCCCGTTCATAGGAAATGGCGCGGGTGTAGAAGAGGAACCAATAGCGCACTTCACTCCGGTCGATCAGATCGACGGCAAGCGTATAAGCCTCCGCCGCTTCGCCAAAGCGCTCCAACCGCCGGAGTGTATCGCCCAACGCACCGTGCACGGTCGCCTGGTCTGGATGAGCGGCGGAGAGCGCCTGCAACACCTCAACCGCGCGATCTTCCGCATCCATCTCGAAGAGCGCATCGGCGCGGCCCAAGGTGGCCTCGATGGCGTAGACGGTGTCATCGGGCACCGTGGCAAAGACATCCACCGCCAGGTGCGGCTGGCCCTCATCCGCCAGAAGCGCGCCAGCAAGCAGGACCGCGTCGTAGTGGCCCGGATGGATCGTGTGGGCGGCACGGGCATAGATCAGCGGCAGCGAGGACCCCGCCTCAGACCCAAGGCCCTGTGCGAGGCTATAGAACACCTCTCCGATGCCTTCTTGGGCCCCGATGACAAAATCATAGGGCCGGGTCGGGTCCGCAGCGATGGCGTCCCGCAAGGCCTGGAAGACCGGGTCCGGTGCACGGGCCGTGGCACTATCCAGAAGCTCCAGCGCGTCGGATGTGCGATCAAGCTGCACCAGGACTTGAGCATGGGCACGGATACCGCGCGCCGTGGCTTGCAGCGGGCCATAGGTTTCACCGGACAGGATCGCGTCCGCCCTTTCGAAATCGCCAACCGGGGCGCGGGCCAGCGCCAGGTGATACCGCGCGATCCCGGCAAGCGGGCTGTCTTCGGCCAGCGCCTCGAACTCGGCGACCGCGCGGCTCATATCGCCTTCGCCCAGATAGAGCCAGGCGCGCGTCAACTCATCTGCCAGCGGCCCGGCGCCTTGGTTCGCATCGATGGCCGCCAGCGCGCCTTGGAAATCGCCTGCGCTGATCCGCGCCACCTGTTCAATTGTATTCGCCAACTCGCGGCCCGGCACGTCTTGCGGCAGGCGCGCGGCGATCTGGGCGGCGGCGTCCCACTCCCCCAAAGCTGCCCGCGCCAGAAGCGCGTTGCCGATCAAGGTTGGGTTTTCCGGATCGCGGAGGAGCGCCTGTTGAAAATAAAGCGCAGCCTCCCGGTGATCGCCATCGATCGTCGCCTGCCGCGCGGCCAGATAAGACCCGGCCAACCCGTCGATACCTTGCGCGGCCACGGGCTGAGGGTTGATCAGCACAAAGGTCAGGGCGGTGAACAGGGACAGGACGGCGCGGGGCATCATTCTCTCCAAACTCGGCGTCCGCAGAACGATAGGTCGCCCACCCCGGTTAGACAATGGAGCGAATCCCGAACCGCGCCCCGCTGATGCGGAAGTGATCACATATTCGGGTAATTCGGCCCATCGCCGCCCTGGGGCACCGTCCAATGGATGTTCTGGCTCGGGTCTTTGATGTCGCAGGTTTTGCAATGCACGCAGTTTTGGAAGTTAATGACAAACCGCGGGTCTTTGCCGTCTTCCTCCACCACCTCATAGACACCTGCCGGGCAATAACGCTGCGCGGGCTCAGCATATTCCGGCAGATTGACCGAGATCGGGACGCTGGCGTCCTTCAGGGTCAGATGCGCAGGCTGGCTCTCCTCGTGATTGGTCATCGAGAAGCTGACATTGGTCAGACGGTCGAAGCTGAGCGTGCCATCGGGTTTGGGATAGTCGATGGGCTGAAAATCCTTGGCCTTACCGGTGTGTTCGGCGTCGTTCTTGTGGTGCTTCATGGTGCCGAAGAGCGTCAGGCCAGTGATATTGGCCGTCCACATATCCATGCCCCCCAGGAACAGCCCGCCCATTAGACCATAGCGGGACCAGAGCGGTTTCACATTGCGGACGCGCTTGAGGTCTTTTGCAATCGGCCCGCTGCGCAATTCGGTCTCATAGGCGCTGAGTTCGTCGCTGGCGCGGCCCTCTTGCAGGGCCCCATGCGCCGCCTCTGCCGCGGCCATCCCCGACAGCATCGCGTTATGGTTGCCCTTGATCCGGGGGACGTTCACCAGGCCCACACCGCAGCCCAGGATCGCGACGCCGGGCGCCACGGCTTTCGGCATGGATTGCCAGCCGCCTTCCGAGATGGCCCGCGCGCCGTAGGCCACGCGTTTCCCGCCTTCCAGGAGCTCCGCCACCATCGGGTGATGCTTGAAGCGCTGGAACTCCATATAGGGGTTGAGATAGGGGTTTTCGTAGTTCAGATGGACCACGAAACCGACATAAACCTGATTGTTCTCAAGGTGATAGATGAAAGACCCACCGCCGGCATTCTTGCCAAGCGGCCAGCCCATCGTGTGGGTCACCGTGCCTTCGCGGTGTTTCTCCGGGTCAATCTCCCAGATCTCTTTCATGCCCAGGCCGAATTTCTGCGGCCCCCGGCCTTCGGAGAGGTTGTATGTCTCCATCACCTCTTTGGTGAGTGATCCGCGCACGCCCTCACCCAGAAAAACATACTTGCCGTGCAGCTCCATCCCCGGCTCATAGGCGTCAGACGGGGTGCCGTCGGCATTCTTGCCGAACTCCCCCGCCACCACGCCTTTCACTTCGCCGTTCTCGCCATAGACGATTTCGGAACAGGCCATGCCGGGGAAAATCTCGACGCCCAGGGCCTCGGCCTGTTCGGCCATCCAGCGGCAGACATTGCCCATCGAGACGATATAGTTGCCGTGATTGTTCATCAGCCGGGGCATGATGAAATTCGGAATCCGCGCCGCGCCGCTTTGCCCAAGCATGTAAAACTGATCCTTCCGGACCGGCACCGTGATCGGCGCGCCTTTGTCCCGCCAATCGGGGGTCAGCGCGT
>JANQNZ010000011.1 GCA_028279315.1 Rhodophyticola sp.
CGATGGGATAGCCGTGCAGCACCTCCACCAGCGACAGATATTGCAGGTTCCGGTCCAAGGCCGCCGTGGGGCGTTTGCCGGTCTCTTGGATCGGATGGACGGGAAACTCCATCGGAATGCCGCCCGCGTCGCGGATACCCGCCTTGATCCGATCCATCAGGAACACATGGATCTTGTTACACGGCACCAGGTCCGACCCGGTCTGTGCGATCCCGATGATCGGCTTTTCCGACTGCAACTCCTCCCGCGTGAAGGCCTGGTTCTGATAGCGCTCTAAATAGAGCGCGGTCATGCCCGGGTTATTCGGATTGTCGAACCATTCCTGGCTGCGATAACGGCGATTGGCGCGGGTGTTGGACATGAGTCAGTTCCAAATAGTGAGACAAAGGGCCAAATCTTGAGACCGGCCCTAGCTATGACGCGCGGACCTCGGCAATTCAACCTAGCCGAGCGCGGGATATGACGCCACGTCACGATCCCACGATTTGAGCGAGGTCAAATCGCGCGGCCCTCACGCATGGCAGAACGCCCCTGCGACAGGACATGTAATTGGGAGCCGGAGAGGTGGCGGAGTCTATCTTTCGCACCAAAAACATCACCAAAGTCTATGACACCGGCGAGGTGAAGGTCTTCGCGCTGGCGGGGGTCAGTTTGGAGCTTTTTGCCGGTGAGCTGGCTGTGCTCCTCGGCCCGTCTGGGTCGGGAAAATCAACCCTTCTCAATATTTTGGGCGGTTTAGATCATGTAACTGACGGCCGGGTCTGGTTCCGCGATCTGGAATTGACCGATCTGGGTGACCGTGGGCTGACCCGGTTCCGGCGCGACCATGTGGGCTTTGTGTTCCAGTTCTACAATCTCGTGCCCAGCCTGACCGCGCGGGAAAATGTCCAGCTTGTGACCGATGTGGCGCCAAACCCGATGCCGGCGGCGGAAGCCTTGGCGCTTGTGGGACTCGACCACCGGCTGGATCATTTCCCAGCAGAAATGTCCGGCGGCGAACAGCAGCGCGTCGCCATTGCGCGGGCCATCGCCAAGCGGCCCGAGGTCCTGCTATGTGACGAGCCGACCGGCGCGCTCGACAGTAAGACCGGCGTGCAAGTCCTTGAAGTCTTGAAGACAATCAATGACCAGTTCGGCACCACAACCGCGGTCATCACCCATAACGCTGCGATCCAGCAGATGGCGCATCGGGTGATCCAGTTCCAAGACGGGAAGATCAGTGAGGTCCATGTGAATGAGACCCAGATCGCCCCCCATGAGATTGTGTGGTGATCCCCCATGCAAGCGCTCGACAAGAAACTCTTCCGCGATTTCAAGCGTCTCTGGGTCCAAGGTGTGGCGATTGCGCTGGTGCTGGCCTGCGGGGTGATGCTGCTTCTGACCTCTTTCGGCATGTATCAGGCGCTGGAAGATACGCGCACCGCCTATTATGAGCGCAACCGGTTTGCCGATATCTGGGTCGATACCCGCCGCGCGCCCGAAAGCCTGCTGCCCGAGATTCGCGCCATCGACGGGGTTTATGCCGCCGAGCCCCGGGTCAGCGGTTTGGCAATCCTGGATATTGAAGGCCGGGCGGAAAGTGCCGTGGGGCGGATCTTTTCCTGGCCCGAAGATGACGCGCCGCTTCTGAACGTGCCGCTTCTACGCTCGGGCCGCTACCCTGCCCCCACCGCGACGGGTGAAGTTCTGGTGAATGAGCCCTTCGCCGACGCCAATGGCTTCGATATCGGCGCGACCTTCCACGCCAATCTGAACGGCCAGCGCCGCGCTTTGACCATTGTCGGCACGGTGCTGAGCCCGGAATTCATCTACACCCTCGGCCCCGGCGCGCTCCTCCCCGACAACGAGAGCTTCGGCATCATCTGGATGCCGGAACGCGCGGCCGCGGCGGCGTTCGATATGGATGGGGCGTTCAACACGCTCGCGGTCCGGATCACGCAAGACGCCAACGAGGATAACGTGATCGACCGGATCGACACGGTTCTGGAGCCGTATGGCGGGTTAGGCGCCTATGGCCGTGATCAGCAGTTCTCGGAAAGCTTCATCGATTCCGAAATCACCCAGTTGCGCGGCATGGCCATGGTGGTGCCGCCGATCTTCTTCGGCATTGCGGCCTTCCTGGTCAGTATGGTCATGGGCCGGATTGTGGCGTTGGAACGCTCCGAGATTGGGCTATTGAAGGCCATTGGCTATTCCGATTTGGAAGTGCTTCTGCACTACCTCTTACTTTCGGCCTTCATCGCCGTGGTTGGAGTGGCGCTTGGCTGGCTGGCGGGCACGGGGCTGGCGCGCGCCATGGCGCTGCAATACGCAAACTTCTTCAACTTCCCCTATTTGCTCTTCCGGGTGCCGCTTTGGGTTTATGCGATGTCTGGCCTGGCCGCGCTTGTCACAACGATGCTGGGCGCGGCCCGCGCCGCCTGGGCCGCCGCGCGCCTGGCGCCGGCCATTGCGATGCAGCCCCCCGCCCCGCCACGGTTCAAACGCAGCCTGATCGATGTGGTGATGGCGCAAATGCGCCTCTCCCAACCGACAATCATGATCTTGCGCAGCTTCTTCCGTTGGCCCGTCCGCAGCGCCATGACCTGCCTTGGCCTGGGCTTTGCCGGCGCCGCCGTGATCTCCGCCTCCTTCATCAATGACGCGATGGAGGACATTGTGGATGTCGCCTTCTACCAATCGAACCGCCAGGACGCGATGCTGCTCTTTACCGAGGATATCTCGGAAACTGCGCTCGCTGAGGTGCGCGGACTTCCCGGCATTCTCCAGGCCGAACCGCAACAATTCCTGCCCGCGATCCTGCGCAATGGCCCGCTAGAAAAACGCCTGTCGCTTGAGGCGCGGCGCCCAGGCACCGATCTCAGCCGGGTGGTGGGCGCCGATGGGGCGGTGCGGACGGCGGAGCCGGGTGGCATCCTGATGGCCACCCGCCTTGCCGATCAGCTGGATGTCGGCATCGGCGACACGGTGGAGGTGGAGTTCCTGAGTGGCCGCCGCGAAACCCATGAGATGACCGTCACCGGAATGATTGAGCAGTATTTCGGCCTGGGCGCCTATGTGGATTTGGGCTTCGTCAACGAAACCTTCCGGCAATCCCCGCAGATGAGCGTGGCCAATGTGACGGTGGACGAAGGGCAAATCGACGCGCTGCATGAGCGGGTGAAGGATTTGCCGTTGCTCTCTGGCATCGTGCTGCTGACCGATACCCGCGCGAGCTTCCAAGACACGATCCGCCAGAACATCTCGGCCATGAACACGATCTATATCGTCATCGCGGTCCTGATCACCGTGGGTGTCGCCTATAACGGCGCGCGCATCCAACTCAGCGAGCGCGCGCGGGAATTGGCAAGCCTACGTATCCTCGGCTTCTCCCGCGGGGAGGTCTCTTATGTGTTGGTCGGCGAAACCATGTTGCTGGCGCTGCTTGCGCAGCCCATTGGCTGGCTCTTCGGGTTCGGGATGGCCAATCTGATGGTCAATGCCTTCTCGTCAGATCTCTATGCGATGCCGCTGGTGGTGGAGCCCGATATCTTCGCCCGCGCCAGCCTGGTTGTGTTGAGTGCCGCTTTGGCTTCGGCCCTGATCGTGCGCCGACGGCTCGACAATCTCAATCTCGTTTCCGTTATGAAAACAAGGGAGTAGCTGACCCATGTCGCTGAAACCCAGAACCCTTGGACTGCTTGTCGCCGGTGGTGCGATCCTGGCAGGCTTGCTTTACGTCACCTTCCGGACGGAGCCGATTGCGGTTGATCTCCATGAGATTGCCCAAGGCCCGCTGCGGGTGACGGTGGATGCGGACGGCCAGACCCGGATCAGCGATGTCTTTGAGGTGGCGGCACCCATCACCGGCACCGCGCTGCGCTCCCCCGTTGATGTGGGGGACGCGGTGATGGCCGATGACACCGTGGTCGCCCGGGTTGAACCCGTCGCGCCGTCGCTTCTCGACAGCCGGACGCGGATGCAGGCCGAAGCTTCGGTGGCGGAGGCCGAAGCGGCCCTTCATGTGGCAGAGACGGAGTTGCGTCGGGTGACCGAGGAACAGACCTTCGCGCAGATGCAGTTCGACCGGGTGCAGGTTCTGGTCGAACGCGGCGTATCGTCGATCACGGCGATGGAGGATGTGACCCAACGCCTGGCCATCGCCGATGCCGCGGTGGAGGCCGGCGAGGCGCGGATCAATATCGCCCAAAGCACGCTGGCCCGCGCTGAGGCCGCGCTGATCGGGCCAGGCGGCAATGGTGCCGCGACCGAGGGTGATTGCTGCGTCGATCTTGTGGCCCCTGCCGACGGCGTCGTCTTGTCGGTGGCCAATATGAGCGAGCGGCCCGTCACCGCGGGGATGCCCCTTGTCAGTATCGGAGACCCGGAGAATTTGGAGATCGTCGCCGACCTCCTCTCCACCGATGCCGTCCGGCTTAGCCCTGGCGCGGTGGCGATTGTGGAGCGGTGGGGCGGCCCCGACACGCTTCTGGCCGAGCTTGACCGGGTGGAACCGGCGGCCCGCACCCATGTCTCGGCCCTTGGGATCGAGGAGCAGCGGGTCGATGCAACCTTCACGCTCACCACGCCCCTGGAGGAGCGCCGCGGCCTCGGCGATGGTTTCGCCGTCTTCCTCCGGATCATCGAGTGGGAGGCGGAAAGCGTCACGCAAGTGCCCTTGAGCGCGCTTTTCCGAAGGGGTGAAGACTGGGCGGTGTTTGTGGCCGAAGGCGGGTTTGCCCAGGAACGCATCATCGAGATCGGACGCCGAAGCGACCGTTTCGCCGAGGTGTTGGAGGGGCTGGACCTTGGCGCCGCCGTCATCACCCACCCCAATGACGATATCGTCGATGGCAGCCCGGTGATCGACCGCGACCTGCTCTAGCGCCGCCCGCTTCCGGGGATTCTCGCGCGTTTGTGAAGGACGGTGTCCCACGAGTCGGGGTAGCCTGACAGACAGGTCGTGACGGAGATCCCAATGAGATATTTGACGGCGCTTTTTGCGTGCCTTGTTGCCCTGCCAGCCTGGGCAACGGAAGGAGAGCGGGTTCAGATCCGCGGAGAGATCATTGATACCTGGTGCTATTTTTCCGGCGTGATGGGCTCCCCGGAATCGGTGACCGGCACCGCGCATCACACCTGCGCGCTTTGGTGTTCGGCGGGCGGCATCCCGGTTGGGCTTCTGGCCGAAGATGGCACCGTCTACATGGTCTTGCGGATCGAAGGGGACGATGGCTCCGCCTCGGGCGACACGCAGCTGCGCCTGGCCGCCCATGAGATTGTGGCCGACGGCATCCTCTATCAGCGTGACGGGTTGAACTACCTTGTGGTCGAAGAGGTGGTTGAAGACTTAGGCATCACCAATCAAAGCCACCTGGATTTCGGCGTGGTGCCCCCTTTCGCCATTCCCGATCCAAGCGGCAATTGAGGTGAGGAGATGATGATGAAACGGATTGCTCTTGCCTGTCTGATTGCCGCCCTGCCCGCCTCTGTCCTGGCGCAGGATTTCTCGGAAACCTCCGAGGCGCGGTCTTGGAACCTCTTCGCAGAACAGCCCGCGCGGTTTGAGGCGCGGGTGGTGGACCTTCTTTGCGAGGTCACCGGCGATTGCCCTGAGAATTGCGGCGACGGTGTCCGGCAGCTTGGCCTGTTGCGCGCCGCTGATGGTGCCTTGGTCTATCCCAATAAGAACGGCCAGCCGGCCTTCACCGGCGCGGCGGATGAGCTTTTGCCCTTCTGCGGCATGGATGTGGAGGTCGACGGGCTTCTGATCGAAGACGAGTATGTGGGCGCCACCAATGTCTATCTGGTGCAGCGTATCCGGGCGGTTGGGGCCGAGGAGTGGACCCGCGCCAATGCTTGGACGCGGAACTGGGCCGACGCCAACCCTGACGCCGATGGCGATGGCCCCTGGTTCCGCCGCGACCCGCGGGTCTTGGCCTTGATTGAAGAACGTGGGTATCTCGGCAACGGCATGAGCCATGAAGAGGCCTATGAGGTCACGCGATGAGGGCAGCCGCGTTTGCCTTGATCACCGCCCTTCTGGCGGGGGCCGCGACAGCTCAACCCCTGCCCTTCGATCTCGGCGGTCCCTTTACGCTGATCGACCAGGATGGCGAGATACGCACGGAAGTGGACCCCGACGGGCAAATGCAGCTTCTCTTCTTCGGCTATGCCAATTGCCAAGAGATCTGCTCTGCCGCGCTCCCGCTGATGGGCGCTGTCTCGGATGTGCTGGCGGATGACGGGATCGCGGTTCGGCCGGTCATGATCACGGTGGACCCGGACCGGGACACCGTGGAGACCATGGGCCCGGCGCTCCATGCGATCCACCCCGATTTCGTGGGTCTGACCGGGACCGAAGAGGCGCTGGAGGCCGCCTATGCGGAGTTTGGGATCGAGGTGGAACTGCTCTTCACCGATCCCGCAGGCGGCGGGGTTTATTCTCATGGTGGGCTGATGTTCCTTCTGGATGGCGACGGGGCGGTGCAGACCATCCTGCCCCCGGTGTTGCCTGAGGCGCAGGTGGTCGAGATCATCCGTGGCTACGCCACCCCGACCGGATAGATGACGATGGTTTCCAGGCGATGGCTCTTGGGCGGCGGCGCGGCTCTTTCTGTGATCGGGTTCAGTTGGGCCGTGGGCGGGCGCAGCCTCTATTACGCATCGCTCACCGAAGAGGTTGCGGGGGCCCAGATCAGCGCCACCGAGGCGCATCGTCGCCTGACCGCGGGCGAAATCCTCCTGGTCGATATCCGCCGTCCCGACGAATGGGCGCGGACCGGCACGGCGGATGGGGCCATCCGGCTGGACATGCGGCGAGAGGATTTTGCGGAGGCGTTGTTGGACGCAACTGGTGGAGACAGGGGCGCGTCCGTGGCCCTGATCTGCGCGCGCGGGGTCCGATCCGCCCGGCTGGCCAACCAGTTAAGTGCCGCCGGCTTCGAGGCGATTATCGACGTGCCCGAAGGGATGTTGGGCTCCCCCAAAGGCGCGGGCTGGATCGCCGAACGTCTGCCATTGGATCACAGTTAAGACGGACGCAGAGCATGAGACAGACGGCCCTCACGCTCTTTGCCGGTCTGGCCATGAGCCTTGCAAGCGCCGTCCCCGCCACCGCCGAATGCGCAGGCGCCACAGCGGCCTGTTCGGTGCCGATGGGCGACTATCACATCCGCCTGCCCGGCGGCGACGGCCCCCACCCGGCGATCTTGTTCATCCACGGGTTCGGCGGCAGCGGCGAAGGTGCACTCCGAACCGTCAGCGCGGCGGTGGCGCGGGGCTATGCCGTGATCGGCCCCCAAGGGTTGCGTCGGGAGGCCGGGGGGCGGCAGACAAGCTGGTCCTTCCATCCAGAGCGCCCGGAGCAGCGGGACGAGTCGGTGTTTTTCCGCCAGGTGATCGACGATGCGGTTGAGCGGCACGGCGTGGACCCGTCGCGCATTCTGATTGCGGGGTTTTCCATCGGCGGCTCCATGACCAGCTACCTCGCTTGCGAAGACCCCGGGATCGCGCGGGCCTATGCGCCTGTGGCTGGGGCCTTCTGGCGCCCACATCCCGAGATGACCGCCTGCGCCGGGCCGGTGGACCTGTTCCACACCCATGGCTGGCAGGACGGTACGGTGCCCCTGGAAGGCCGGGTCCTGGGCGGCGGCGCGATCCGCCAGGGGGATGTGTTCTATGCGTTGCAGGTCTGGCGCGAAACCAATGGCTGTGACCGGCTTTGGCCCGATGACATCTCCGCTGAGGGCGAGATGTGGCGGCGGCGTTGGACAAGTTGTGAAGCCGGGTCGCTTGAATTTGCGCTCCACCCCGGGGGGCATGGGGTGCCGCGGGGCTGGACGGAAATGGTGCTGGATTGGTTCGAGGGGCTTTGAGGGGGGGGCTGCACCTGCATCCTTGCCCCATTGTTCTACTTCCCCTGCCCGAATAGTGCGCCGAAGGCGCCGGGCATCGACAGGCCGCCCGGGCGGTCTGGCGATTGGGTAAGGCTTGGTGCTGAGATTGGAGCGAGGAGGGGTTTGGTTGCCATAAA
>JANQNZ010000029.1 GCA_028279315.1 Rhodophyticola sp.
TTCAGCCCCGGCGGTGTCATCCTTTTGGCGGTTTTGGCGGCGTCCTCGTCCGACATCTCCGGCCCGCCCACGCTCCGCGGCGGCATTCCAAGCGCCAACCCCTCGGCCTATATCGGCTCGTCCACGTCGGTCGGCACGCCAATAGCCGTGGGCCTGTGCATTCCGCTTTTCATCGCCTTGGCGGAGGTTGTTTTCTAGTACAGGCGTCGCTAGCTCGCGTCAGACCTGGAACTTGCCCGGCCGCAGGATCTCAACTGGCACCACATAGGTGATGCCGGAGTAATCGTCGAAATAGGCGGCAACGACCGCTTCGGTGATCCGCTCGGCCACGTCATGGTCGGGCACAATCGCTTCGATCTTCACATTCTCCCTCAGGCTCGACACCTGCGCGGTGCGATCAATCCGCCGCTTGCCCCGCGCGCCTTTGCCACCGGCAGCGGTGTAGGTGTAGCCGGTCGCGCCATGCTCTTCCAAAATCTCCGCCACGCCGTCCAGGATGGAGCGTTCGGTGATAATCACGATCTTTGTGGCCGCGTGCATGGCGTTCCGTCCCTTGGAAATCCTTTTGCCGCTTTATAACGGCGCCCACCCGCGACGGCGAGAGGGGGCGGCGCTATCGGCGCCATAGAAAAGACCGCCCGAGAAGCCTCGCGCGGTCCGGCGTCATACGCGTTGCGGAGGGTCGCCTTAGCGGCGCAGACCCAACCGCTCGATCAGCGCTTGGTAGCGCGCTTCTTCCTTACCTTTGAGGTAGTCGAGCAGTTTCCGGCGTTGCGCGACCAGCTTCAGAAGCCCACGGCGGGAGTGGTTGTCCTTCTTGTGGGTCTTGAAATGCTCGGTCAGCGTCGCAATGCGGGAGCTTAGGATGGCCACCTGTACTTCAGGCGAGCCGGTATCGCCCTCTTTCGTGGCGAATTCCTTCATCACGCGGGCTTTTTCTTCAGCAGTGATCGACATCGGGGTCTCCTTTGAGGTTCGTGTTTCGGGTATGGCGCAGGCCGGGATGTCGTCCAGCAAGGCCCATGGAGAAAACCCGCCCGGGCCGGGCGGATGCGGGCGTATAGGCGCTTTTGATCAGGAAGGAAAGCGTCGAATCCACGATCAGAAATCAGCGTTAACTATTCTTTGAGATATTAACCCAATTGCCCGGCAAATCCGCTACATTCCGCGTGCGGGCCCTTCAGAGTTTGGAAAGGCTGTTCTGCATAACTGGGCGCCGTCTTGTTCGGCCTGGAAAGGGCGCGTCCTCAAGGGGGGCCGCCCTATAGGCATGACGGGGCATCGTCAGAATGGCGACGGCGCGCGACCCTGCGCCACCTGATGATGTTGACCGCCATGGGACCGAAGAGATGTTGTTTGCCTCAAGTCTGATTGCCTTGCTCTGCGCCGGTTTCGCGGTTGGAGGATTCCTGCTTGGGCCCGAAGAAGAGGACGATGGCGGCGACGACAGCGGCGGGACCAGCTTCAGCAATGGGCCCGCGGCCAGCGGCGGCGACGATGTGCTGCGCGGCGATCAAGGCGATGACATGTTGGATGGCCTAGCCGGCAACGACATGATGAGTGGCCGGGCGGGCGCCGACACGCTTGAGGGGGGTGAAGGGCAAGACACGCTCTATGGCGGCGCTGATGGCGACGCCTTGTCCGGTGGGGCAGACGCGGACTCACTTTATGGCGGCGACGGTGACGACCAACTCGACGGCGGATCGGATGACGACGACCTCTTTGGGCAGGCGGGTGCGGACGCCTTGCAGGGCGGCGCAGGCGACGACGTCCTTGAAGGAGGTGCCGGTGACGACACGCTCTCGGGCGGTGAGGACAATGACTGGCTCCATGGCGGGGCCGGGGCTGATGAGCTTGATGGCGGGGCGGGTGACGATGATCTGATCCTGACCGCAAATGACCAAGCCAGCGGCGGGGCGGGTGCCGACAGTTTCTATGCCGATATGGCCTCACCCGATGCGGGCATGGGCGCCGACGCCCCCCGGATTCTCGATTTCGAGCTGGGTGTCGATCGGCTGGTGCTTGAATACGATCTAGCGCCGGGCGACCTGCCCGAGATCACACTGAACGAGGATCCAAATACCGGCGCAACCTCGGTCTATTCCAACGGAGAGACGGTCGCCGTTCTCGATCAGGTGTCCGGTCTCAGCCTTGCGGATATCGATCTGGTGGCGGTGGGCACCGATGGCTCGGATGTGATTGTGGGCAGCGATGGCGACGACACCCTCACAGGCGGTGGCGGGGACGACACGATCGACGGCTATTCCGGCGATGATCTTTTGGACGGCGGCACCGGTGACGATGTGATCCGTGGGCGCGAGGGGATGGATGAAATCCTTGGCCAAGCCGGGGCCGACGCCCTCACCGGCGGCCCAGGTGCGGATTACATCGCTGGCGGCAGCGAGAATGACGTGATCTTCGGGGATGAGGGTGACGATACCCTGGAAGGCGATACCGGCAATGATGAGATCTATGGCGACGCGGATGACGATCAGATCGAGGGCGGCGCGGGTCACGATTTCCTGGTCGGCGGCGAAGGGGACGACACTGTCTCCGGCGGGGCGGGAAGCGACCTCCTGTTCGGGAACGACGGCGATGACAGCTTAGGCGGCGGCGCGGATGACGATTATCTGCAAGGCGGCTTTGGGACCGATACGCTGGACGGTGGCGCGGGCGATGACCGGCTGGACGGCACCTTTGCCGCGGGCGATGCCATGTTCGGCCCCTTTGACGAGGATCAGGGCGATGTCCTTCATGGAGGGGAGGGCGACGACACGCTGGTTGGCGGGCATGGCGACACGCTCACCGGCGGGGAGGGCGCGGACCTGTTTGTCTCGGGCAGCTATATCCAAGATGTCACCGACGCGCCCGAGGTCAGCGATTTCGATCCAAACATGGATGAGATCGAGGTCCTTTATGACCCGAGCCAGATGCCCAATCCGCAGCTCTCTGTCATCGATTTCGGCGATGGCAGCGGCGCGGACATCCTTCTGGATGGCGAGGTGATCCTGAGTGTCACGGGCGCCCAAGGGCTTGATCCGACAAGTATCTTGCTGCGCGAGGTCGCATTGGACAGCGTCGCCGACTGACCGGCGAATCGCGATGTCTGAGCGGCGCCGACGAGCAGAGTTGGCCTGCCCATTCAATAGACAATTGTCACGCCAAGGCGAGATTGATGCGGTTCTGTCAACGGGCCGGTCATTTCGCCGCTGAAAAATCGCCGCATCCGTCAATCAAACCGTTAACATTTCGTTAATGCGCGATACCCTTCCCCAGAAACCGGCCAGATTCTGCCAATCAGCGCCGGTGATCGCATGGGTCAGCCCGTCACCAAATTCAGGTGCGCGCGCCCGCGTGATCTGCGAGCGGATGAAAGTGGTAAAGGAGCTTCGGTATGTTGGCTGGTGGGGGGATAATCGCACTTCTGCTCTTTGGCGCGCTGCTGACAAGCGTGTTTTCCGATGACGACGATGACACAACATCGACAAATGAAGGCGATATGCCACCGGACCCGACGCCCGATGACGACCCGGGCGACACCGATGGCGAGGTGACGCAGCCCCTCGACCTGATCGGTACTGCTGAGGCAGAGCGCTTGGCCGGGGACAACGCCAACGACACAATCAACGGCCTCGGCGGAGATGACACGCTCTCTGGCCTTGGCGGAGACGATCAGGTCCTAGGCGGCAGCGGAGATGACAACCTGATCGGTGGCGGCGGCAATGACGCGCTCATCGGGGAAGCCGGGGACGACTTCCAGCGCGGCGAAGCGGGTGATGACACGCTGCGGGGCTTCACCGGCGCGGACACGCTTTTTGGCGGCGCCGGGAATGACGATCTGTTTGGCGGTTTCGGCAATGATCTGCTGGTTGGCGGCGCGGATGACGACCTTCTTCTCGGCGGCTACGGCGATGACGAGCTTGAGGGTCGCGCGGGCAATGACTTCCTCGATGGTGAGGCTGGCGATGACAGCCTTGATGGCGGGCAGGGCGATGACCTTCTTCTTGGTGGCGAGGGGGATGACAACCTCTTCGGCGGTGGCGCCAACGACACCCTCAACGCTGAAGAAGGCAATGACCTGGTGCGCGGCGGCACCGGCAACGATCTGCTCTTTGGCGGCGAAGGCGACGACACGCTAAACGGCTCTTCGGGCTCCGATACTCTCTTCGGCGAGGATGGTGCGGATAATCTGAACGGGGCCTCGGCGGATGATCGGATTTCTGGCGGTGCAGGTGATGACGTCCTGATCGGCGATCTTGGCAATGACACTCTCGTTGGCGGCCTTGGAGCAGATACCCTGGACGGCGGTGACGGTGATGACGTGCTTGACGGCACGTTCCCGACCGAAGGGCCCTTTCCCGCATCCGATCAGGACATGTCGGACACTCTGCTTGGCGGCAACGGCGATGACGCGATCATTCTCGGCGCGGGCGATATGGCTCAGGGTGGCGATGGCGCCGATCTGTTTGTGTCTGGCACATTTGTGGACATGGCCCCCGGCCGCGTGGAGGACTTTCTAGCGGGCACGGATGCTCTTGAGATCATCTATGACCCTGCGCTCAATCCAAGCCCCACCGTCACGGTTGTCGATTTCGCTGATGGAACCGGGGCGGATATCCTACTGGATGGCCAGGTGATCCTGGAAGTTGTCGGCGCGCAAGGGCTCGACCCGAGTACTGTCAGCCTCACCGCGTTAACCCTTGCCTAGCCGCTGACGGGATCAGTCGATCAAGAAATGCGGCAGCACGGCGTCGAGGACGGCGCCAGGCACCTCTTCCATCGCGAAATGGCCGCAGCCGTCTATCTCGACGCCTGAGACCTCCTCAGCCCAGTTCCGCCAGAGGCCAAGCGGGTCGCCGGTGCGCGCCGGAAACCCGCCTTTGGCCCAGACAAAGCGAAGCGGCGCGGTGATCTTCCGGCCCGCGGCCCGGTCGGCCTCATCAAGCGCCCGATCAATTGTGGCGCCCGCGCGGTAGTCGTTGCACATCGCCGCTATCCGCGTTGGATCGGCCGCTTGCCGGCGATAGGCGGCAAGCGCCTCAGGTGAGAAGGCCGAGAGCTCACCAGCAAAGGTCCAGCTCGCCAGCGTCCAATCCATATAGCCTGGGCCGTCGGTGGAGATCATGCGTTCCGGCAGCGGGCTTGGCTGCGCCAGGAAGGTCCAGTGATAGCCCTTCATCGCCAGCTCCGCGTCCCAAGAGGCCCAGAAATCAGCGGTGGGAACGATCTCGATAATCCCAAGCCGACCGACACGATCCGGGTGGTCCAATGCCAGGCGATAGGTGACCCGGGCGCCCCGGTCATGGCCGAGGATATGGGCGCGCTCCAGGTCAAGCGCATCCATCAGCCCCACGATGTCTTTGGCCATCTCCCGCTTAGAATAAGCCAGGTTCTCAGGGTCGTTTTCCGGGATGTCGCTGTCGCCATAGCCGCGCAGATCGGGGATGATGACATGGAACCGCCGCGCCAAATCCGGTGCGACCCTGGACCACGCCATATGGTTCTGCGGATAGCCGTGAAGCAGGATCAGCGGCGGGCCGTCGCCGCCCTGATGCACCGACAGCCGGGTGCCATTGGTGGCGATCATGGATTGTGTGAAACCTGGAATGGCGGACATGGGCGCTCCCTCTCTGCCTCAGAAATTTGGCGCGGCCCGCAGGCAGGGTCAATCGGCCGGCCAGGGCGCGGGTTGGACCGCGTAACCGATATAAAGCGGATGTTTCGGATGCCCCTCTTTCGACAAGCCTAGATGGAACAGATCAGCGCCCGCGCCGCGCAACAGCCGCTCCACCGCCGGGCCGCGATCCAGATGCGCCCCATGGGTGCCCCAAGCGGCGATGACTTGATCGGCCCAAGGTAGGCTCTCCAGGATTGCCGTATCGTTTGCGGGCCCGACCGGATCAGCGGCAGCGCGCATATCGCGGGGGTCCGTCGCGCGCCAGGCAAAGATGTTCAGCACCCGGAACGCCCCGAAGCCAAGCGCCCGCGCCCGGCGCTCACAGCGCTCCACCGTGGGATCGTTCTGCACCTCGGTCGCGGTGGACGGGTTGAGCATGATGAAGAGCGCCTTTCGCCCGCTCTCATCCCAGACCCGCGTCAGGCTGTAGCGGTATCGCTCACAATCGGAATAGACCGCGATGCTAAAAGCATCGCCTTTCTGAAACTGCCGCTCGATCATGCTGCCCCATACGACACTCAGTCGGAGGAAGAAAACCCCTCAAGCCGCCGAGCCATCCATCAGATCGTCCAGAAAGATCGCGGCAAATTGCGTGCGGTTCGAGACCTCGGATTTGCGATAGACCGCGGCCAGTTGCGACCGGACGGTGCCTTGGGCCGAACCGCGCAAGTCCGCGATTTCGCCCGCATCGAGCCCTTTGAGCAGGAACATCGCCACCTCCGCCTCAGCCGGGCTCAGATCCCAGGCCGAAAAGCGCCGCTGCATCACCTCGGCAAAGGCGCCTTTGGCAAGGGACAGGGCCTCAACCGCGCGGCGGTTCTCTTCGATGGTCTGGCGCATCAATAAGATCGTCGCGATGGTCCCGATCACCAGGGCCACCGACACCGCGCCCTCCAACACCGTCAGCGCGCCCACGCCTTCCAGGTGAAAATCGCTCATCGCGTCAGCGAAGAAGAACGCGGCGCAGAAACCCTGTAAAATAGCAACAGCCGCCAGGCTTCCCGCCCGGCGGCTGACTGGGGTGATGCTGGTTTCGTCTGACAAGGGCTTACTCCCGTTTCTCCCCGGTGATCATCCGGCGGATCACATCGCCGTCTCCGCGGAGCTTTTCGAACAGAACACCGGCAACATGGATCGGTGCAAGCAAAAGCACCAGATAAGCCGCCGCGCTGTGCAGGTCTTCCAGATCGCCACCTGCGCCTGTCTCCATCATCAGTCCTGTACCGACAACCAGGGCAAGGAGCGCCCAAAGCGTGTAGGCCATCAACGCGCCAAGTGGATTGTGGGAGCGATGGGTGACCCGCCGGCCAAGCCAGATATCACCCAGATGATCCCGAGCACGGGCGAGGGACGGGCGGAACGCCGAAAACCGCGCTTCACGCGGCCCAACCAGCCCCCAGATCAGGCGCAGGCCCAGGAAGGTGAGCGCGGCATAGCCGATCCAGAGATGGGCCTGCCCGTCGCCCTCCACCAGCACCCCGTTGAGGAGCACCGCCGAAGCGGTGCCCCAATGGGTGAGCCGGACAAGAGGGTCCCATCCGGCCCGAGGGACGCTGGTGTCGCTCACGCGTCGTCATCCTCATCCTCGTCGTCATCTTCATCGTCGTAATCGTCGTCCTCATCTTCGAGTTCCACTTCGATGATCGCGCCGGTTTCGGGGTCGATTTCCAGCTCGTAAAGGCCATCGGGCGTCATCGCCTCGGCCTCAAACAAGCCGTCCTCAAACTCGATCTCGATCACCTCATAGCCCATCTCGACAAGCGCTGCGGAAATCTCGGCCATATCGGTGCCGACCACGGTCCCGGGCTCGGGCGCGGCCCATGCAGCGGCGGCAAGGATGGTGGATGCGGCCAGGCCAGGCAGAACAAAGCGTTTCATTGGGTAGTCTCCTTTCAAGGGTCAGTCTTGGGGTCGACCGGTGCGGGATTGCGCCTGTCGATGGAGAGGCATTTCGGGAGGACCGCCCATAAGCGCCATCAGCCAGACGCTGATTGGGGCGGAATACGCAGATGCTTATGGGGTGAACCGCCGTTCTTGGGTGCTGCGGCACCTGACGGTCGTTCTGCGTCCCCTGCCGGAATAGCGCCGAAGGCGCCGGGCATCGACAGGCCGCCCGGGCGGTCTGGCGATTTGGTTGAGTCTGGGTGCGGAGATCGGAGCGAGATCGGATTTGGCAGCCATAAAGCGCTGCCGTCAGATGTTGGATCGCCAGCCCACGGCCTGTCGATGCCCGGCTCCCGTTGCACTTACGGCAAGGCGGGTTTGGTCCGCGGCTTGGTTTCGGGCCGCCTTCTTCGTGGTCTAAAGATTAAACACCCGGCTCGGGTGCAGCATCCCGCCGCGATAGGTGCCGACGGCGACGGGAGAGCCCTGGAATGTGGCCCAGCACTCCTCCCCGTATTCCGCCGCCGTAATCACCTCCCCCGGATTGCCGTTCTTCAGCCGGGCAAAGCCCAGTTCCGTGCAGGTCAGTTCCGGCAGATCAGCCAACCCGGTTTCAAGCGGGAGGAGCAGGTCGTCGATCTCCTCGCTCCGCGCCAAACGCTCGATTTCCTCCAGCCTGACGCCGTTCTCCACATCGAATGGCCCCGACCAGATGCGGCGAAGCTCGGTGACATGGGCGAAACACCCGAGTTCCGCGCCCAGGTCCCGCGCGACAGAGCGCACATAGCCGCCTTTGCCGCAGACAAGCTCCAGCTCAACATGATCGGGATCGGGGCGCGAGACCAGGCTCAGGCTCTCCACAAAAAGCGGACGGGCAGCAAGCTCTAGATCTTCGCCCGCGCGGGCCAGCTTATAGGCCCGTTCCCCATCGATTTTCACAGCGGAGTATTGCGGGGGGACCTGAGAAATCTCCCCTTCGAAATCAGGCAACGCCGCAGCGACCTCGGCATCGGAGGGCCGCAGATCGCTTGTCTCCGTCACCTCACCCTCGGCATCGTCGGTATTGGTGGCCTGCCCCAGGCGCACCGTGAAGTGGTAGGCCTTCATCGCGTCAGTGACATAAGGCACCGTCTTCGTCGCCTCCCCCAAAGCCACCGCCAAAACCCCGGTCGCCGCCGGGTCGAGTGTTCCCGCATGCCCCGCTTTTTTGGCGTCGAAGGCCCATTTCACCTTGTTCACAATGGCGGTTGAGGTCGGCCCGGCGGGTTTATCCACCACCAGCCAGCCAGAGATATCCCGCCCTTTGCGTTTGCGCGCCATGCCGCCCGTCCTTCGATGCGGGCGCTCTGCTAGCCGCCTGTGGCGCCCTCGTCAACAACGGTGCCGAGGATCGGGCCAATGGCAAAGCCGAAATCGTTCCGGCCCAGGTCCGGTGCATAAAGGCGGGACACCCGGCCATCGAGGAAAAGCGCGTTGGGCAGGCCCAAGCCATCCCGGAAGAGCCGCCCAAATAGATGGAAGTTCACCGGCTCGTCGGAGATCGCCAGGACAACCCGCGTGCCGCTCGCGTCCACGCCGACCCCGTTGCGGATGTTCAGACTGTCGCTGTCGGGCAGGAACCTTGGGTGCAAATCTCCGTCGATCACCAGCATCGGGCCCGATTGGGTGGCATAGCGGCACCCGGGCGGCGCGGCGGCATAAGCACGGCTTTCAATCACCTCTGCCCGGTCTTCCAGCACGCAAAAGACACCATTTGGCAGCAACCCGAAATTGCCAGGGCCATCGGAGGTGATAACGCGCATCTCTTCCACCCCGTCCTCGACGTAGAGGCCGACGGGGGAGCGATCCTCGTGATACATGCCCGCATTCATCGCAATGCCAAGGCGCTGGCCTTCGGGCAGATCCTCTTCGACCCGCGCGAAGGAGCCATAGACGGTGCCCGCCTCGTCACGAAGGAAGAGGCGCAGATCATGATCCGCCATCGACAATTCGCAGACCGTGAAGCGCGCGCCGTCAAACGTGACCGGCGCACAATCGGCGGCGGCACCGCCGGCCGAGAGCGTGGCGGAGAACCCGATTACCCAGAGGACCGGCTTCATTCCGCCCCTTTCTCGATATCCCGCCGCACCTGATCCTGCGCAAACAGACGACGGGTTTCATCCATCTGATCGAAAGACTCATCGATCACAAACCGCAGATCGGGGGCGTATTTCAGCGTCATCTCCCGGCTGACCGCGCGGCGCAGCTCAGACCGGTTGCGGCGCAATGCCTCCATCGCCTCGTCGCGATGGGCGCCGCCCAGGGGCATCACGTAAACGGTCGCGACCTTCAGATCGGGGGAGGCGCGCACTTCCCCCACCGTGATCGACATCGCATTCAGCTCAGGGTCATGCACCTGGCCTTGGTTCAGCACGTCGGCCAGGGTTCGGCGGATCAATTCACCCACGCGAAGCTGCCGCTGCGACGGTCCGGCGCCACTGTGATGTTTGTTCTTGGCCATCAGCTCATCCTCTTCGGTCTGGGATGTATGGGATCACCCCGCCCCCCGCAAGCAAGCGCTTTGCGAAAGACGCGTCGATCCGCTAGACGCGAGGACAGTGATAACCGGAGGGCCGCCAGATGGGCGAGAGCGTGGGAATTGCGGTGATGGGCGCGTCGGGCCGCATGGGCCAGATGCTGATCGACACGATCACCGCCAGCGACAAGGCACATCTGGTGGGCGTGACGGAACGGGCGGGCCATGACTGGGTTGGCCAGGATTTGGGCGAAGCGATGGGTGGGGTCCGCTCCGGCGTTCCCGTCTTCGACGACCCGCTTGAGGTGATTGTGAAAGCGCAAGCGGTGATCGATTTCACCTCTCCCCAAGCGACGGTCGATCATGCGCTTCTGACGGCCCAGGCGCGCACGGTCCATGTGATCGGGACCACCGGGTTTGAGCCGGAGCAGTTGGAGAAGATTGCCGTCGCCGCCCGCCATGCCACGGTGATCCGGGCCGGGAATATGAGCCTTGGGGTCAACCTTCTGGTGCAACTCACCCGCCAGGTTGCGGCCGCATTGGATGAAGACTTCGATATCGAGGTGATTGAGACCCATCACAATCAGAAGGTCGATGCGCCCTCCGGCACTGCACTGATG
Source organism: Rhodophyticola sp. (assembly GCA_028279315.1). Taxonomy (GTDB): domain Bacteria; phylum Pseudomonadota; class Alphaproteobacteria; order Rhodobacterales; family Rhodobacteraceae; genus Rhodophyticola. The sequence goes on from JANQNZ010000029.1 coordinate 10,697, forward strand.
CTCGGCCAAGCGGCAGCCGAGGGCCGTTGCCTGGACCTCGACACCGTGGCCGAACGTGGGCGCGATGGGATCACCGGCGCCCGGGCGCCAGGCCAGATCGGGTTCTCCGCGGTGCGCGGCGGCGACATCGTGGGCGAACATGACGTGATCTTTGCCGGGCCTGGTGAGCGGGTGGTTCTCCGCCATATCGCTGGCGACCGGCGGATTTTTGCCCGCGGTGCACTTAAGGCCGCGCTTTGGGGCCAGGGCAAAGGCCCAGGCGAGTTCTCCATGCTCAGCGTCCTGGGCCAGGGGTGATCCGGTTCTCCGTCCCGCCCGTATGACGAGGCAGGACGCGGATGGGGAGACGGATGATGCTGCGCAGCGTGATGATCGTAGCGGCGCTTGGG
>JANQNZ010000035.1 GCA_028279315.1 Rhodophyticola sp.
CCGCCCAAGACCCCAATGCCGTCACCTCCCCCATGGTGGGCACCGCCTACCTCCAGCCGGAACCGGGCACACCTGCCTTCGTCGCGGTCGGCGACAAAGTGGCCGAGGGGCAAACCCTTCTGATTGTCGAAGCCATGAAGACGATGAACCAGATCCCCAGCCCCCGCGCCGGGACGGTCAAGCGCATCCTGGTCGAAGACGGCGCGCCCGTGGAGTTCGGCGCGCCCTTGATGATCATCGAATAAGGCGGGCGGGACCCATGTTCTCCAAAATCCTGATCGCCAATCGCGGTGAGATCGCGCTGCGCGTTGTCCGCGCCGCGCGTGAGATGGGCATCGGCACCGTCGCCGTGCATTCCACCGCCGATAGCGACGCGATGCATGTGCGCATGGCAGATGAGGCGATCTGCATCGGCCCACCCGCCGGCACCGAAAGTTACCTGAGCGTGCCCGCCATCATCTCGGCCTGCGAGATCACGGGCGCGGAGGCGATCCACCCCGGCTATGGTTTCCTCAGCGAAAACGCGAATTTCGTGCAGATCGTCGAAGATCACGGCATCAAATTCATCGGCCCCTCGGCGGAGCATATCCGCATGATGGGCGACAAAATCACCGCCAAAGACACGATGAAGGCGCTTGGGGTGCCGTGCGTCCCAGGCTCTGACGGCGGTGTGCCGGACCTGGATGCGGCCCGCGCCGTGGCGGAGGAGACCGGCTACCCGCTCATCATCAAGGCCACCGCCGGTGGTGGCGGCAAAGGCATGAAACTGGCCCGCTCAGCAGACGAGCTGGAAACCGCCTTCCGCACCGCGCGCAGCGAAGGCAAAGCCAATTTCGGTAATGACGAGGTCTATATCGAGAAATATCTCGGCACGCCCCGCCATATCGAGATCCAGGTGTTCGGCGATGGCAAAGGCAAGGCCGTGCATCTGGGCGAACGGGATTGCTCGCTGCAACGGCGCCACCAGAAGGTGTTCGAAGAGGCCCCCGGCCCCGCGATCGATGCGGCCACGCGGGCCGAGATCGGGGCGACCTGCGCCAAAGCCATGGCCGAGATTGGCTATGAAGGTGCGGGCACAATCGAGTTTCTCTATGAGAACGGTGAGTTCTATTTCATCGAGATGAACACCCGCCTTCAAGTCGAACACCCGGTGACCGAGGCGATTTTCGGTGTCGATCTGGTGCGGGAGCAAATCCGCGTGGCGGCGGGCGAGCCCATGTCCTTTAGCCAAGACGAACTGGACGTGAATGGCCACGCCATCGAAGTGCGGATCAATGCCGAGAGGTTGCCGAATTTCACCCCCTGCCCCGGCAAGATCACCCAGTATCACGCGCCGGGGGGCTTGGGCGTCCGGATGGATTCGGCGCTTTATGACGGCTATGCCATCCCGCCTTATTACGACAGCCTGATCGCCAAACTGATCGTCCATGGCCGCGACCGGCCCGAGGCGCTGGCGCGGTTAAACCGGGCCTTGGGCGAATTGATCGTCGATGGGGTCGACACGACGATCCCGCTTTTTGTTGAGCTGATGGATCAGGAGGCGGTGCAGACCGGCGATTACACGATCCATTGGCTGGAGAAATGGCTAGAGAGCCATCTCGATTAACCCTCCCTTTTCTGAGAGGCATCGCAGACAGCAACAGAGCCGCGATGACCCCATCGCGGCTCTGTCGTTCTGCCCGGGTCTTTGGGGGGTCCGAGGCAGGATATGGGGGAACGGCGTTACACCAAGCCGGGTTTGTCGTCCGGCTGATGCAGGCCCACAACCGCCAGAACGGTTGCGCCCAGAAGGACGTAGTACCAAAGATCGAGGCCCGAGAAGCCAAGCAAGAAAGGCGCGACGACAAAGACGACGCCAACCGCCCCGTCAACCGCCAGATGCAGCCAATACGGCAGAACGCGCACCACGCCCAGGTGGTGATCGGTCAGAAGGGTCAGGATGAAGGCGGCGATCCCGGTTGCGACGGAGAGCCAAAGCGCCAGGGGGTTCTCGGCACCGAGACCGAAGAGAAACGGCATGGCGATCAGGCCAAGGGCCACCGGATAGTCGAGATAAGCGTGGATTGTCTTGGTGATGAAGCGGGGCATTGGGGTTTCCTTTCAAGAGCAGAGTTAAATTCGCTACAAGACAGGAATACCCCCGCGCTTCCGCCCGATACATGCTCGATGGTTCTGGTTTTTATGCAGATCGTTCAAACAAGCACACGATCCGCGATGGCCTGCTTCTTGAACCCCGCAGGTGTCAGCCCGGTTTCTTTCTTGAACACACGCGCGAAGGCGGAGTCCGAGGCATAGCCCGCCCTTTCGGCCACATCGGACAGCGTGTTCGACGGGTCCAGAAGCGCCTGTTTGGCGATCTCGATCCGCCAGGCGGTCACGTAATCCATGGGCGTCATCGCCATTTTCTTCTGAAACGCAACGGCGAAGCTGGTCCGCGACATGCCCGCCATGCTGGCGAGCGCCTCCACCGTCCAGGCCCGATCCGGTGCTTTGTGAAAGGCATCAAGCGCGCGCCGCAGATTCGTGTCGGAAAACCCGGCCAGACCCCAATCCGGGGCGGTATCCCCCTCGATGAAGCTGCGGATAGCCTGGGCCAGGATCGCCTCTGACATCTTGAGTGCAATCAGGTCGCCGCCCATCCGCTGCCCGCCCGCCTCATCGCCGATGACCCGCAAGGTCGCCTCCATCCATTTGCCCGCCGTCTCGCCGTAATTCCGTACATGGATCACCGGCGGCAACCGCTCCAGAAGGATATGCCGGGCGTGGGGCTCGAAGGAGAAATGGCCGCAGATCATCTGCGTCTCGCTCAAGGGATCGTCGCCGCCATAAACCAACACGCCCGTTCCGTCGTAACCCGATTTCTCCAACACGGTTTCGAGCGGCAGCACCGTCGTCTCCGGGTCCTGTCCGCGATAAAGCGCATGGCCGGCCCCATGGGGGACGATGACCAAATCGCCTTGGGCGACAGAGACCGGCGCCTCCACCCCATCAACGGCGATCAGGCAGGCGCCGCGATGGGCGTAGTGGAAGCGCGCGACGTTTTCGAATTGCGGCACGGCCACGCCCCAGGGTTTGGTGAAGGAGGTGCGGAAATACAGCGTTCCGCGCATTGACAGGCGGGTCAGGATATCGCTGAGAAGGTCAAGCATGGGGTGGTCATAGCAGAAATCGTGGCGGAGGATAGAGGTGCGAACGATCTGCACAAGAAAGTGATGCTCTATCCCTCGAATCGTCGCGAGCTCGGGCAGACCCGAACGATGACGGGATTCCCGGGCGGCGAGCCCCGCGCGACCGTATCAGATTGGCTCTGCCGCCAAGACGATCTGAAACCGCCTGAGCGCGGCCTCCGCCCGGGCGCGGATGCCCGGCTCAGAGGGCGGCGGCAGCGCGCCGATCACCCGCCGGATTTGCAGGTCCCCAACCAGCAGATCGACGAACAAGTCCGCCGCGCGGACCGGATCGCGGATGGGCAATTGCCCGGCCTGGCCCGCCGCTTCGAGGAGGTCGGCAATCAGCGGCGCAACCACACCCCTGCCCGCCTCTGCCAAGGCTTGACCCAGTTCGCCGGACGCGTCCGCCGCTGCCGCGCGGTTGAGCGCAATCGCCTTGAGTCCGGTCAGCATCCTCAGAAGATGCGGCCCGATCTCTGACAAGCTTTGTACCGGATCGGCTTGGGTCCCGATGGCGCTCCGCAGCTCCGCCGCAATTTCTTCGGCATTGCGGGTGACCAAGGCCCGAAACAGCCCAACCTTGTCGCCATACCAGTTGTAAAGCGTTTCATTGCTGGCCTTGGCGCGTTTGGCGATCTTCAGCATCGAGGCGCCTTGGAACCCCGCCTCTTGCAGGACGGCAAAGGCGGCCTCTTCGATCCGGGCGGCTCGGGCGGCAGTGTCTGACATCGCGAAGTCTCTTTCCTCAGCCTCTTGACTCCAACCGTACACATCATTACGTCTGATGCAACCGTACACATGATTACGGTATATCGAAGGAGAGCCCTATGACCGCCACTGACCGTCCCGCCAGCGCCGGGCTGACCGCGCTGATCATCCTGCAACTCACCATGCTCTTTGCGCTTTACACATTGACCGAGCCGCACCCACCCGTGGCCACGCCGCTCTTCGGCATCGGGCCGTTTCTGGGAGCGTCTTTCGCCGCTGCGGCCGCCGCGATTTGGATGGGGCCAACACGCGCCGTCAGCGGACGGGGTCTCTCGCTTCTCAGCGCCGCGATGGCCTTGGTGTCTTACGGTCCACAGAAATACGTCGACGCGGCCTTCCCGCTGATCTGGCCCTCGGTGATCGCCGGGCAGGTCGCCTGTTTGGTGATTGTCCTGGCTGTGATCCGCGCCACCGCAGCCAAACCTGTCGAAGCCTGACAAAGCCGCGTGGCCGGTCTGTCGTAAGGCCGGCCCGCTGCGGCGGAAAACCCGCAAGATATTCCCGACGAAACCCGTTAGTCTTCCCCTCATGCCGCATGATCTGCACGACCGTCCGAAACTGACCGCCGATCTCCTCCTCCGCGCCTATGCAGCGGGGATTTTTCCGATGTCGGAAAGCCGCGATGATCCGGAGCTTTTCTGGGTCGACCCGAAGCGCCGGGGGGTGATCCCGCTCAACGGCTTCCGCATCTCCCGCAGCCTGGCGCGGCGGATCAGGGCGGAGCCGTTTGCGATCCGCCTCAACCGCGATTTCGCAGGCGTTGTGGCGGGCTGCGCGGATCGGCCCGAGACTTGGATCAATAAGGAGATTTTCGCGCTTTATCAGGAGCTTCACGCCCGCGGCCACGCGCATTCCTTAGAGGTCTGGGAGGGTGAGAGCCTCGTTGGCGGCGTCTATGGCGTGGTCCTTGGGGCCGCGTTCTTTGGGGAGAGCATGTTCTCCCGCCGCCGCGATGCGTCAAAGATCGCGCTCGCCTATCTGATCGCCCGGCTGCGCTATGGCGGTTTTCAGCTGTTCGACACGCAATTTGTCACCCCACATCTCGCCAGTCTCGGGGCCATAGAAATCAGCCGCTCCGCCTACCATGACGCGTTGGAGGCGGCGTTACAGACGAACGCGGATTTCCTGGCCCAACCTCAGCCCGTCCCGCCTCAGGACGTGGTGCAGCGCAGCACCCAGACATCGTAACGCGGGTGCTCCAACGCCACGAGCGCGGGGCTAGAGGCGACCATCCAACCATCGAACAGCGAGGCCCCCTCGAGGTCCAAAACCTCGATATGGGCAAACGCATCTGAGGATGGATTATCAATGGGATAGCGGCATTCGTGCAAGCGGATCGCGACACGGCCAAAGACCACCGTCTGGCCGTTTGACATCTCGATATCCGTGGGCCGCCCAAGGGTCTTGTCAAGCGCGCGCAGAAGCGCCCCGTCGCCCGCGCTCACGTCGGGGGCGCTGACCGAGGTTGTCGCATTTGGATTAGGCCGTTGTTCCAGACGCACCCCATCGCCACTGTCCTGGACGAAGGTGCCACCCGTCTCCTGCGCCTCCACCGCAAAGGCCGAGGCCGCAAGTGCTGCCGCCCAAAGGCCATGCCGCATCAGCCGCCATCCCCATCACCGCCCACATAGCGCAGCAAAAGCGTGATCAAGCTGACCGAGCTTTGGGTGTCGATGATCTCACCGCCATCTTCCAACGCGAAGGGAGAACCGCCGGGAATGATCTCGACAAACGACCCGCCAAGCAGCCCTTCGGAGGAGATTGCGATGGCGCTGTCATCGGGAATCTCGACCGAGTCGATCACCGTAAAGCTGGTGTCGGCCCGGAAGGTGGTTTCATTCAGCGCCACGCCAGTGACCGAACCAATCCGAACGCCCGCCAGGCGGACATCCGTCCCCAGCCCAATCCCCTCGATCGACCGGAACGAGGCGCTCAACTCATAGCTGCCGGTATCCCGCTCAAACCCAGTGGCCTGGGCGGCATAGATGAAAAACCCAACCGCCGCGGCCAAGACCGCGCCGCCGACAATGATTTCGGTGGTCGTGTGTTCCGACATGCGCCTTGCTCCCTGCCCTGCCCCGCGCGAATGGTCCCTATTCCGGGGTCCACGCCTCATAGTCCCGGCGCGGCTCTGGCTCTGCCCGGCGGATGGAGCCCGCGGGCGCATAAGCGTCTGCCGTGCCGGTCAGGTTCGGCAAATGCGGCTTTTCCCACGCCTTCTTGGGCAGCGGCTCTTCCGAGGGCGGCTTGTCCCAGGTGTGGTGCAGCCAACCATGCCACTCGGGGCTGACATGGCTTGCCTCTGCCTCACCGTTGAAGATCACCCAACGCCGCGCGCCATCACGGGATTCGTAAAACCGGTTCCCCGCCTCATCCTCCCCCACCTTCACGCCTTTGCGCCAGGTGTAGAGTTGGGTGCCAAGAGTCTGGCCATTCCACCAGGTGACCAGGCGTTTGAGGAAATCCAGCATGGGGCCTCCGTCGGGGCGTTCCGTTCACTTAAGGGGTAATGCCGCAGAGAGGGTCCAAGGTCCAGGGGCAAAGCCAGGCGGTGATGTCGCGGGCAGCGGTCCCGGCATCACCATCTGAGCGGCACATCCGGTCCGTCGCAGCCCGTGATCGCCCCGCGATGAAGGTCACGCTGGTTCTGGACCACGCCGCGCAGATCCGCTGCACTCAGGTCGGACCAATATGCTGCGATCACGGCGGCCTCGGCCGCCTCTGGGTCATCCCCACCTGCAACCGCGTCACGACCGGCGGCCAACATCGCTTCATACACCTCATACGGCACAAAGCCCGGATTGGTTGGCAGCAACCATTGAATAAACTCCTGCGCGCAGGCGCAAAGCGCGGGGTCAACATCATCGGCCAGGCAGACATCCATGACGGCGTCATGTGTCTGGGCCTGCGCCCATCCCGGGCTGCTGATGAGCAGAGCAAGGGCAATGGGTTTGAGTCGCATGTGATCCTCCAATGACGTCCCTATCAAAATCCGGCTTGTCGGTCGACGCGCGGCCCCCCCAACCGGCTGTCACCTCATCAGTGGCGCGTGTTGGCAAAAGGTTCAAAAGGCCGACATCCTGCATGACAGGTTTTCTGGCCCGGGGAGTGTCGGCAAACCGGCGTCCTTGCTGCACAAACCCCGCAAGGCTGCATGTTCTTTATGAAGCGGAGAACGTTGTCGCCTTGCCCCGCTTGCCCTAAAGCAATCACTAAGCGTTTTTCCAGGGAGGACATTCCATGACCGACGGCCCAAGCTACGGCTTCGACACGCTGCAAATCCATGCGGGCGCGCGACCCGATCCGGCAACCGGCGCGCGGCAGACGCCGATCTATCAGACCACGGCCTATGTGTTCCGCGATGCCGATCACGCCGCGGCGCTCTTCAACCTGCAAGAGGTGGGTTTCATCTATTCCCGCCTGACCAACCCGACGGTGGCGGTCTTGCAGGAGCGTTTGGCAACCCTGGAAGGCGGGGTTGGGGCGGTCTGCTGCTCCTCCGGCCACGCCGCACAGATCATGGCACTCTTCCCACTGATGGCGCCGGGGCGGAATGTGGTTGTGTCCACAAGGCTTTACGGCGGCACGGTCACCCAGTTCAGCCAGACCATCAAACGCTTCGGCTGGTCCGCGAAATTCGTGGATTTCGACGATCTGGACGCGGTGAAAGCGGCGATCGACGACGACACCCGCGCGGTTTTCTGCGAAAGCATCGCGAACCCCGGCGGCTATATCACCGATCTGCGCGCCGTCGCGGATGTGGCGGATGGGGCGGGCGTGCCGCTGATCGTCGATAACACCTCGGCCACGCCGTATCTCTGCCGCCCGATCGAGCAAGGCGCGACCCTGGTGGTGCATTCGACCACCAAATACCTGACCGGGAATGGCACGGTCACCGGCGGCGCGATTGTCGACAGCGGGACCTTCGATTGGTCCGCGTCCGACAAATTCCCCTCCTTGAGCGACCCCGAGCCTGCTTATCACGGGCTCAAATTCCATGAGACCTTCGGACCGCTCGCCTTCACCTTCCATAGTATCGCGGTCGGCCTCAGGGACCTGGGCATGACGATGAACCCGCAAGGCGCCCATTACACGTTGATGGGGATTGAGACGCTCAGCCTCCGAATGGAGCGCCATGTCGAGAACGCGGTGAAGATCGCCGAATGGCTGGAAGGTGATGACCGGGTGGAGTTCGTGACTTATGCGGGCCTAAAAAGCTCCCCCTATTACGACCGGATCAAGACGGTCTGCCCGAAAGGCGCGGGCGCGCTGTTCACCTTTGCGGTCAAGGGGGGGTATGAGGCCTGCGTGAAGCTGGTCGACAGTTTGGAAATCTTCTCTCACGTGGCCAATCTGGGCGATACGCGGTCGCTGATCATCCATTCGGCCTCCACCACGCACCGGCAATTGACGCCCGAACAGCAAGAGGCCGCGGGCGCCGCGCCCAATGTGGTCCGCCTATCGATTGGGATTGAGGATGCCGATGACCTGATTGCTGATCTCGACCAGGCGTTGAGCAAAGCGGCAAGCTGAAGGGGACGAGACCGGCATCGCGCCCCTTTTGTCATAGCGCAAAGCGGCATAGGATGGGCCCTGGCATGATCTTGAGAGAGACTGTGCCAGGCGTCCGTTTGAGACGGCGCGATGCTAATGGTAGCGGCCTCTAAACGGGATTGGCCCGGCGACCCGCCTGAGGCCCTGGTTGAGTCGAAAGCTGAATGACGGTCGAATTCGCCCTATTTCTCTCGCCCGAGGGCATCGCCCTGGCCCATCGCCAGGCCGAGGGTCATTGGGCATTGATCGGCGATACCTCGCTTGATGTCCCAGATCTGGGCGCAGCCCTCACCGAATTAAGCGCCAAAGGCGCCGAACGGGGCGGTCCGGGCTTCCCGACGCTGCTGATCCTGCCAGACGACCAGATTCTCTATAAGAACCTGGAAGGCTTAGGCGGCACCACTGACATCCCGGCACAGCTGGACGGTCTGACGCCCTATGACCTCTCTGAGATCGCCTATGATTATCGCGACCTGGGCGGCGGACGCGCGCATGTGGCGGTTGTCGCCCGCGAAACCTTGTCCGAAGCAGAGGCTTTTGCCACGGCCCACGGCTTCTTCGGCGTCGGCTTTGCGGCCTCTCCGCCTGTGGAGCGATTTGCCGGTGTCCCGCTTTTCCAGCGCTCGGCAGAGGCCGCGGGGCTGACCTTCCCGGAAAGCGGTCTGGAGTTTGGTCCCGACACCTGGGCGCCAGTTGAGGAGGCGCCTGAACCCTCTGTCCCCGAGGAGGAACCGGCGCCGGAGCCGGAGCCGGTGGCTGAGGGTGATGCCGAGGAGGCACTCTCTGCTGAAGCAGAGGTGGAGGCGGAAGAAACGGACACCCCGGGAACTCTGAAGGCGGTCGAGCCGAATGCCGAATCCGCCGAAGAGCCCGTCGAGGAGTCGGAGGCGGATGATGCGCCGGCCCCTGTGCAACCCAGATCCGCCCATGCCGAGACCGTTGAGGCGGCGCCCGAAGAGACCGACGCGCCTCCGGCTGAAGATGATGCCGACGCAGAGGCCGAGGCTTCCACCCCCGAACCCGTCACCAAATCAGCGAAACCGCGGAAGCCGACTGAGCCGGATGAGCCGCTCCATATGCCCGCAGGCTTTGGCGCGCGGCGTGGAAAGGTTGCGGCCCCTGAGGCTGCCGCGGGCCGCTTGGTCAGCGAACGCCAAGCCCGGTTCGGCCTTGGCGCCAAGCAAAGCGAGTCGCCTGCCGAAGACCTAAGCGCCCCCGCGCCTGAAGCCCCGATCCCGGCGCCCACGGGCGACGCAACTCTGCCCGACCGGGAAACCGGGCTGAGCGCCCCG
>JANQNZ010000043.1 GCA_028279315.1 Rhodophyticola sp.
CCGTCACCCCCGCTAACGCCCAAACCGACTCGCGCCAGCCAAAGGTCTCGACCGCCCAGGCCATGGGGAGCGCGCTTGCGATATTGCCGAGGGAGCTGACGCCCACGGTGACGCCCGCAAGCGTCGCGAAGATCGCAGGCGGATAGATGCGGGCGAAGATGAAGTAGCTTGCCATGAGGATCGGGGAGCACCCGATGCCGATCAGCACCATGGCGATCTGGATCGTGCCGGGGCTGCCCGCCATGGCGAAAAGCGCTGCGCCGCCCGCCGCGCAGAGTCCGAATAGCACCGCTGCCGTCCGGCGCGGCCCGATATGGTCCAGCGCCCAGCCCACCGGCAGTTGCATGAGCGCAAAGGCGGCGAACCAAAGGCCCGACGCGCGCGCCAGCTCTGCCGTGCCCGCGCCGATCTCCTGCTCCAGAACCGGGGCCAGCACTGCCAGAAACGCGCGATAAAACTGGCTGAGCACATAGCCCAGCACCAAAAACGCGATGCCCGCTTTCATGGAAAAGATGTCCTTCCTTCTCGGCCCGCACCCTGCCGTTTGTGCCGGGGAACGGCAAGGCTTGCGCGGCCCATAGGATTTCCGATCTTTTCAGTCGGATATTCTTGACTCCCTCTTGGAGATACGGTTCAACGCAGGCACCCAACCGACAAAACCGGTCAGGCATCACCCGCATTTTGACTTCAGGGAGCATCCCATGACCCGTATTATCGCCGTCCTTCTGGGCACGACGATTGCCGCCAGTGCGCTGACCGCCGCTGAGGCGCAAGAGCTGAACCTCTATTCCTCTCGCCACTACGACACCGACGAACGGCTCTATTCCGAATTCACCGATCTGACCGGCATCACCATCAACCGGATCGAAGGCAATGCCGATGAGCTGATCGCGCGGATGGAAGCCGAAGGCGAGAACTCACCCGCCGACGTGTTCCTGACCGTGGACACCGTGCGCTTGGCCCGGGCCACCGATATGGGGCTGCTTCAGCCGGTAGACAGCGACCTCTTGGAGCAGCGCATCCCGTCTTATCTGCAGGATGACGACAACCATTGGTTCGCCTTCTCGCAACGCTCTCGGATCCTGTTTTATGACCGCACCGATGTCGAGAACCCGCCTATGAGTTACCAGGATTTGGCCAGCCCGGACTATGAGGGCATGGTCTGCATCCGGTCCTCGTCGAACGTCTATACCCAGAACATCGCCGCCGCGCTGATCGCGCATCTGGGCCAAGACGCGGTGCAGGATTGGGCGACCGCCGTCGTCGGCAATTTCGCCCGTGACCCGCAAGGCGGGGATACCGATCAGCTGCGCGGGATTGCCTCGGGCGAATGCGATATCGCGATGTCGAACACCTATTACTATGCCCGCGCGCTGCGCCGGGGTGACGATCAGATGAGCGCAGACGATCTGGCCAATATCGGCTGGGTGTTCCCGAACCAGAACGATATCGGCGCCCATATGAACGTCTCGGGCGGTGGCGTGGCCACCCATGCGCCGAACCGCGACAATGCGATTGCCTTCCTGGAATACCTCGCCTCGGAACAGGCGCAGGAGTATTTCTCGGCCGGGAATGACGAATATCCGGCGGTTCCGGGTGTGGGCCTGGCCCCTTCGGTCGCCACGCTGGGCATCTTCCGCCCCGATACAATCGACCTGGCGGATATCGCCGACAATGTGGATGCGGCGGTTGAGGTTCTGAACAACGCCGGTTGGGAATAATCCTAGGCCGAGGCTGTTCAGTGAGATGAGGACGCGGGCGCCTTTGCGGGCGCCCGTTTTCTATTGGCCTCAGGCCTCGGAATGGGTGGTGACAACGCCCGACCCCACGCCGCCCACCCGCCGCTGGCGCCCAATGCTCCAGCAAAGGAGCGCGACAGGGATCAAGCCAACCGCAACGATCACCAGGCTCGGCACCGCCGCCTCGCTCAGGCGTTCATCCGAGGCCAACCTATGCGCCTGCACCGCCAGCGTGTCATAGTTGAACGGACGCAAGATCAGCGTCGCGGGCAATTCTTTCATCACATCGACAAAGACGATCAGAAGCGCCGTCAGAAGGGAGGGCCTGAGCGTTGGTAAATGGATGCGTCGGAGCATCGGCAAAGGGCTATGGCCCAAGGTCCGCGCCACCGCGTCGATGTTCGGATTGATGGTGGCCAGCCCTGAATCGTAGGTGTTCAGCGCCACCGCCATGAAGCGGACCATATAGGCCACGATCATCAGCCAGATCGACCCGGTGATCAGAAGCCCGGTATCGATCCCGAAATTCGCCTCCATAAACCGGTCGACCGCGTTGTCGAAGGCTGCGAAGGGGAAGAGGAGGCCCACGGCGATCACACCACCCGGCACCGCATAGCCGATCCCTGCGATACGGGTCGCGGTCTGGGCGGGCCGGGTTGGGTGCAGGCGCGCGTTTGAACCCAGGAACACGCCTGCGGCGACCGTCAGGATCGCGGCGATGCTGGCAAGCGTGACGGAGTTTTGTAGGAACCCCAGGTAGCGTGGGGTGAAGAGCAGCTCGCCTGAGCCCCACCCGA
>JANQNZ010000048.1 GCA_028279315.1 Rhodophyticola sp.
CCGTCACATCCACAGTGAGCGCGGTCAGAAACCCGCCGCCCGAAGCCCCGCGGCCCGTGAAGCGCGCCGGAAACGCGTAATTCGCGGGCAGATCGGTCCCGATCTGGATATCGTTTGGTGTGGCGACGTCTGGACCGGTCCGGGTCAACTCGCCAAGCGCCATGACAAACACCTCTTCCCGCTCGGCGGCGTTCTGGAAGCTTTGCGTCACATCCGGGCGCAGGCAACTGAGCGCCAGCGCTGGCGCCGCCATGGCAAGGCTGGCGGCAAGGCAGGTGAGGGTCAAAGCGCTCCGCATCGGGTCCTGGCCTCTCAAAGCAAACAATCCGCGCAAATCTGCGTCATCCACAGCTGATATGCGATATCAGCCGGCGCGGGCGCGGCTCATGCCAGCCCAAACTCGCCAAACACCGCCTCATAGATCGGGCGCTTGAACGGCACGATCAGGCCGAGGAGCTCGCCCGGCGCCATCCAACGCCACTCGGAAAACTCCACATCCTTATAGGTGAGGTCGATCACCTCCTCCGACGCCTCCAGCCGCATCAGAAACCACATCTGTTTCTGACCCCGATATTTGCCGCCCCATCGCTTGGGCACAATGTCATGGGGCAGGTCATACGGCACCCAATCGCGCGTCCGCTGCATCAGGACAACGTGGTCCGGCGCGACCCCGGTCTCCTCTTGCAACTCGCGATAGGCGGCGGCTTCGGGCGTTTCGTCCGGATCGATCCCGCCCTGGGGCATCTGCCAGGCGGGCGTGTCCATATCCGCGCGCTGTCCGGCAAAAACACGACCCCCGCCATCGGTCAGGACAACGCCCACACAAGGGCGGTAGGGGAGCGCCGCGATTTCCTCAGGGGTCATCGCTTCAGGTTACTGACCCGCCAAGGCCACTGGATTGAGCGCGTTCAGCCCGGTCAGGATGTCGATGGCATAGGCCAGCTGGTAATCCTCATTGCGGAGCGTGGCGGTGGCTTCGGCCTGCTCTTGCTCCTCTTCGAGCTGCCGCCGTTCGTCCTCGGTCAATGTGGAGTTCTGCAACGACCCGCGAAGCGAGGCTTCGGTGCGCTGTGGCCCGTCCTCCTCATCAACTTCCACCGGGTCACGCTGTTCCACGAGGATGTCGGGCGCCACACCAAGCGCTTGGATCGACCGGCCCGAGGGTGTGTAGTAAAGCGAGGTCGTCAGCCGCATCGCGCTGTCCCCTTGCAACGGAATAACCGTCTGGACTGAGCCTTTGCCGAAACTGTTGGTGCCGACCACCACCGCGCGGCGATGGTCCTGAAGCGCGCCCGCCACGATCTCAGAGGCCGAGGCAGAGCCGCCATTGATCAAGACAACCATAGGCCGCCCTTCGATCAGATCGCCGGGTGTGGCGTTGAAACGTTCGCCATCCTCAGGCTCACGTCCTCGGGTCGAGACAATCTCGCCCCGCTCCAAAAACGCGTCCGAAATCCGGATCGCCTGATTGAGAAGCCCGCCGGGGTTGTTGCGCAGATCCAGAACCACACCGTCGAGATTCTCGATCCCGCCGACCTCTTCCACCAACTCCTCCAACCCGTCGCGCAGGTTGGGATAGGTCTGATCGTTAAAGGTGGAGACCCGCAGAACAGCCGTGCTGCCTTCCAACCGCGCACGTACGGCGGTCAGGCGGATGCGGTCGCGGATGATGGTGATGTCGAATGGCTCATCCACCTCTTCACGGACAATGGTGATCACAATCTCAGAACCGACAGGCCCGCGCATCAGATCGACGGCCTCTTCCAGCGTCAGCCCCAGCAATGCCTCCCCATCCACATGGGTGATGAAATCGCCCGCCTCGACGCCTGCCTCCATCGCCGGCGTGTCATCCATCGGCGTGATGACGCGCACGAACCCCTCTTCCTGGGTCACTTCGATGCCAAGCCCGCCAAACTCGCCGCGGGTCTGCACCTGCATCGTGTCGAAATCGCGCGGCGGCAGATAGCTGGAATGGGGATCGAGAGAGGTGAGCATCCCGTTGATCGCCGCCTCGATCAGCTCGCCCTCATCCACATCTTCGACGTAATGGGCACGGACCCGTTCGAAAATGTCGCCGAAAAGATCAAGCTGTTCATAAACCGACGCGTTGCGGAGGTTTTCTTGAGCGATCAGCGGCCCGGCCACTTGCGTCGTCAAGAGGACGCCGGCCGCGGTGCCGCCCAGTGCCGCCATGATAAATCGTTTCATCGAAGCCTATTCCTCATCTCTCAATCGGTGCTGAACCACGCGCTTGGGTCCACCGGCACGTTGTCTTGTCTTAGTTCTATATAAAGCGTTTCTGTCAGGTCTCCGCCACCATCTTGCGCATTTGTGACAATCACGTTCTCGGGCGTGGGCGCGGCGCCGCCCATCAGGCCAATGGGCGCGTCAGGGCCCAAAACGTCGCCGGGGCGGACAAAGACATCGCCAAGGCCCGCCAGAACCAGCAGATAATCGCCATCAGGTTCTAGGATCACCACGGTGCCGTAATCCAGAAGCGGCCCGGCATAACGCACGGTGGCGGGCCAAGGGTTGGTGACCATCGCTTCGGCGCCCGTGGCCAGGATCAGCCCGGGTCGGGTAATCCTCGCGGCATCCTCTTCATTAAACGCTCTCAATGTCCGGCCAAGTGTGGGCAGGGGCAGTTGCCCCTGAGCCTGAGCAAAGCTTGGCAGATCGAAGCCAGAGAGGTCAGTCTCCGCCGGTTGCGCGCGCAGGCTTTCGGCAAAACTGTCAAGGGAATCAACGCTTTCCATCAGTTGAAGCATCGCATCGGCGTTGAGTTCGAACCGATCCGGAAGCACACGCCGGTCGGCAATCGCTTGGGAAAGCTCGGCCCGTGCAGTCTGCGCGCCTTGCAGCCCGTCCCGCAATTGGGTGAGCGCGCTTTCCTGCAGGGTTCTGAGAAGCGCGATTTCTTCTAATTGGCCCTGCAACTCGCGCGCTTCGGCGGCGACGGCGGGGCTGACATCCGACAGGATCATGCCCGCACGCGCGGTGCCCAAAGGGCCGGAGGGATGGATCAGGAGAAGCGGGCGGGGCGCGCGTTCCACGGTTTGCAAGACGCCAAGAAGGCGGGCCAACTGCTCCCGCTCCGCCTCAAAGACCAAAAGGATCGTCTGTTCGCGCAGCGCGGCGCGGCGGATACCTTCGCGAAGCGCCGTTAGCCCTTCTTCATAGGCCCGCACGGTTTCGGTCAGCGCCTCGACCCGGTCGCGCGCGCCATCGGCCTCGGCGAGCGAGGTGGCCGCGGCATCGAGCATCTGTGCGGCCCGCTGCGCGGTCAGTGCCGGGTCGATATCGGCGGCAGCCGCGCCTGGGGCGACAAGGGCCAGGGTCAGTGCGAGGCGCGCCGCCCAGGTCATACGATCAGGCTTTCCCCGGTCATCTCGGGAGGTTGCTCCAATCTCATGAGTTGTAGAAGCGTCGGCGCCAGATCGGACAGCCGCCCTTGCTTCAGCGTTGCGCCATCAGGGCCGCCGACCAAGATCACGGGCACCAGGTTCAGCGTGTGAGAGGTGTGCGGCCCGCCAGTCTCGGGATCGATCATGGTTTCGCAATTGCCGTGGTCAGCGGTCACGATCATCGCCCCACCCGCGGCGTCCAGCGCCTCAAGTGCCCGTCCCAGCCCTTGGTCCACCGCCTCACAGGCCCGGATCGCCGCGTCCAGATCGCCGGTATGGCCGACCATATCCGGGTTCGCATAATTCACGACGATCAGGTCATAGCCTTTCTCGATTGCGCCGACGAAACTGTCGCTCACCTCAGCCGCAGACATCTCGGGCTTCAGATCATAGGTCGCGACCTTGGGGGAGTTCGGCATATGCCGGTCTTCCCCCTTTTCCGGCGCTTCTTTCCCGCCATTGAGGAAGAAGGTCACGTGGGGGTACTTTTCGGTCTCCGCCAGGCGGAATTGCGTCAGCCCGTGCTTCGCCACCCATTCGCCAAGCGTGTTGGTCAGGACTTGCTTCGGGTAAGCCGTGGTCATGAACGCATTGTGCTCCACGGAATAGTCGACCATCCCCAAACGCGCGGCGAGGTCGGGTCGTCCGGCGATATGGAACTCGGAGAAATTGGGCTCCCCCAAAGCGCGCAGGATCTCTCGCGCTCGGTCGGCTCGGAAATTGAGGCAGAAGATCCCGTCATCCTCCGTCATGCCGGTGTAATCGCCGATCACCGTGGGCTGAATGAATTCATCCGTGCCACCCCGGTCATAGGCCGCGTCAACCGCGCCGTCGGGCGTGTCACTGACATAATCCCCTTGCCCATGTACCATCGCGTCATAGGCCTTCTGGACCCGATCCCATCGGTTGTCGCGATCCATAGCGAAATAGCGCCCGATCACGGTGCCGATCTTGGCCTCGGGTGGCAGGGCGTCGGCCAGCTGATCGATATAGGTCTTGGCGGATTTCGGCGGCACATCTCGGCCATCCGTCAAGGCGTGGATCACCACGGGCACCCCCGCTTTGGCGATGGTCTGGGCGGCGGCCAGGATATGGGTGAGATGCCCATGGACGCCGCCATCGGACACCATGCCGATCAGATGCGCGGTTCCGCCAGAGGTCTTGAGCGCCTCGATGAACGCCAGCAGAGCAGGGTTTTCAAAGAAGCTGCCATCCTCGATGGCCAGATCAATCATGCCGAGATCCATGGCGACAACCCGGCCCGCGCCGATATTGGTGTGCCCAACCTCGGAATTGCCCATCTGCCCGGTGGGAAGCCCCACATCACGGCCATGGGTGATCAGCGTCGCATTCGGGCAGGTCGCCATCAACCGGTCGACATTCGGCGTCTTGGCCAAGACCGGCGCGTTGGCCTCCGATGATGGGTCCAGCCCCCAGCCATCAAGGATGCAAAGGACAACAGGTTTCGGAGCGTGCATGAGCCTGAGACCCTTCAAACTGGGGTTGGCAAGCGGTCTAACGGGCGCGGGGCGTGCAGGCAAGCGCCGTTCCCGGGGGGGGGGGTGGGCTTCGTCACGCTCCGTTGGAGCCCTCCTCAGCCCGCTTTGCCTCCGGCGGGAGTATTTTTGAAGCAAAGATGGTGGGGCGGAGCCCAGGATGGGGGCCTTATCGGACAAACCGTCTTAGCTGCGATGATACGGGCTGCCGGCCAGGATCGACGCGGCGCGGTAGAGTTGTTCAGCCAGCATCACCCGGGCCAGCATATGCGGCCACACCATGGACCCGAAGGAGATCAGCCGGTCGGCCTCGGCGCGGAAATCCGGGTCGATCCCATCCGCCCCGCCGATGACGAAGGCCAGATCACCTTGCCCCTGATCCCGCAGCCCGGCCATTGCGTTTGCGAAATCTGGGGAGGGGGTTGTCTTTCCGCGTTCATCCAGCATCCATACCGCGGCATTTTGAGGGAGGCTCTTCCGCAGAAGCGGGGCCTCGGCCTTAGGTCCGCCGCCCTTCTTATCCTCAACCTCATGGACCGTCGAAGGCCCAAGGCCAAGCGCCCGCCCGGTCCGGTCAAATCGCGTGAGGTAATCGTTCAGAAGGTCCTGCTCGGGACCGGCGCGCAGCCGACCCACGACACAGAGATGTACCCGCATGGAGCGCGCGGCCCCGCGTTACTGCGCGACGGCGGTGCCGCCCTGGGGCAGCCACATCTTCTCAAGCTGATAGAACTCGCGCACCTCGGGGCGGAAGACATGGACAATCACATCGCCCGCGTCGATCAGCACCCAATCGCCGGCATCCTTGCCTTCGGTCTTGCAGCGCCGGCCGGTCAGGCCTTTCAACCGGTCCACCAGCTTCTCGGAAATCGCCGCCACCTGACGGGTCGAGCGGCCTGAGGCGATCACCATGTAATCGGCCATCGACGACTTCCCGCGGAGGTCGATCTGCACGATGTCTTCGGCCTTGTCATCGGTGAGGGAGGCAAGAATGCGGCTCAGCAACTCATCGCTTGAGAGCTCTTGCGAGGGGGGCGCGGTTTGCGCCCGGGTCGCGGCCGTCTCGGGGGCCGCGTGAGTGGGTCCAGTCAGGACATGGTCCTCCTACGTTGCGCGCCGCCAAAACGGCCCCGGCGCCGGGCCTGACCTCAAGATAACATCGGCCAAATGCGATCTCAACGGTGGGGTGGGAAATCCGGGGTTCGGCTGTGGTTGGAGCGTCCTAACACGTTATGCAATGAAGAATCATCTTTAAGCGACATTTTTTTATTGTTAAACAGTAAAGAATCAGATGGAGTTGCATATGACCAATTCGGATTCAGCCCGGATTAAGGCTTTGGCGAAGTTTTTGCATGTGGCCGCGACGCTGGCCCTGACCGCCCTGCCGATCATCATCGTCCTTGCGGTCTCAATCGGAAGCGCGGGCGTTGATAACCTGCGGGAAAGCTATGCCGAGGTCCAATTGCCCGACGTGATCGGAACAGGCACGCTTGTGTCTGTGCGGGTGCTTGAAATGGTTGAGATCGCGATCATCGCTTATGTTCTGTGGCAGATGCGCGAGCTTTTTGGCTTCTATAAGGCCGGTGAGACACTGAGTGCCCGCTGCGCGGCGCAGATCCTGAGGATCGGGCAGGGGCTGGTGACGCTTGGCGTCTATGGCATCCTCTCGAACACGGTCATTGTCCTGGTCTTGACCCTTGGCAACCCGCCGGGCAGCCGCACCCTGTCGATCAGCTTCACCGACGGCGATGTTGGCGTGATGATGGCCGGCGGGCTGATGGTGGTGATCGGCTGGGTCATGCGGGAGGCGGTCACAGCCGCCGAAGAGAACCGGAGCTTTGTCTGATGGAGATCGTGGTGCGCCTGGATGTGATGATGGCGCTCAGAAAGGTCCGGGGGCGGGATCTGGCCGCGGAGATCGGGATCACAGAGCAGAACCTGAGCCTTCTGAAAAGCGGCAAGGTCAAGGGCATCCGGTTTGAGACTTTGGCGAAGATTTGCACGGCCTTGGACTGCCAGCCGGGTGATCTGTTGGAGGCGGTGCCGCTCGAAGATCAAACCCTGCCCCAATCCGCGACCGGGGCAGGGTCGTCGCGTTAGGCGGGCACGGCCGGGCCGCCCGCTTCGGTGAAATGCTGCCGGGCCAAGTGCCAGACCAGCGCGATCATGGCGACTTGCAGGGCCACGGCGACGCCGGAGATGGCCCAGTAGGTGACCCCGAATTTCGCCACCAACCCGGCGGCGACCAGGCCTTTGTTCAGCCAGAAATGGGTCAGGACCGACAGGGCCACGCCAGGGCAGACCAGGGCGTAAGACCCGGCCGAGGCGCCTTCCCCGCTTAAGAACCGCGTGGCATAGCCGACGCGCGACAGGACCAGAAGGCCGAAAAGAACAAACAGGATCTCGACCGAGAGGAGCCGGGTCAGCATGGTCAGCGTCTCCCCCGGCCCGCCATGGACATCGAAATGAACATGCAGCCCGTGGTTCATGCGCAGCATGGCGATGCCCATCACCGTCATCAGCGGCACAACCACCATCAATGTCGGCGCTGCCTCGGCATTCACGCCGTTTTCCAGCATCGAGCGCAGGCCGAGGATGGCTCCGAACAGCGCCAGGATCAGGGTGGCAACCAGGAAGAAGCTGGAGAGGATCAGGCTGATCCCGGCGACGGTGGCGTTGCCGGACATGGCCGAGGGTGCCGCGAGGCCGACGGCCACCATGGAGAGCGCGAAGGCCGGCAAAAGCTGCGCGAAGGAGTTATTTGCCGCGCAGTTGAACCCGCCTTGGGCCAGGCGCGGTCCGATGAATTGGCCGAGCATTCGGAATGCCAAGGCGCCGATGGCCAGGAAGGCCAGCAGGGCGAGCGGGAAGAGGTATTCGACGATCCCCCAAAGCCCGGGCACGAAGGTCAGCCCGATGATGAAGCCCACATTGATGCTCATGGCGAGCGCGAGCGGCATCGCAAGCACTTGGCTACCTGCGTTTGACGCGGCGAAGCCTTCATAAGCTTCCGACCGGCGGAAGGCTGCGAATTGGCGCAAGTTCCAAATCAGAAGCTTGATGTTGAGGAAGGCAAACGTGGCAATCCCGGCCATGGCGCCCAGCACCATCGCCTGTTGCAGCACCGTGCCTTGGGTCAGCAATGCCAGATTGTCTTCGAAGATCGGCACCGGCTGGCCCGGATGCGGGACCCAGAACATCAGCCACATGAAGAAGGTGACCGCCAAACCGCCCGCGCCAAGGGACGCGAGGAAGTAGAGCGGGGAATAGCGAGAGTCTGCGAGCGACATGATAAACATTCCATATAATTGACCTTGCAAACTATATGACGCGAGTCGCGCTTTTTTGCAATCGACAGGCTGTCGCAGGTTCGCGGCGGTCCGGGCCAACGGCCCGGTGAAAGGTCCAGTGGACCTTTCAAGCCGCGAACGGGCGGAGCCCAAGGAGGTTAGGCATTCTGGTAGGGCGGGACTTGTCCCGCCATTTTCCGGCGATTAATTGGAGCGGCGGGACAAGTCCCGCCCTACGCTTCTGTCAGCGCCTTCTCCATGAAGACCGAGCTGCCATTCTCGTCATACGCGCCAAACGGTCCGCACGTTTCATACCCCTGGCGCTCATAGAACCGCAGCGCCGCGGGGCTCTCTTTCCCGGTCTCCAACCGCATCAACGTGACACCTTCAGCCCCTGCGGCTTGCTCAACTGTCTCGACCAAGGCCGATGCCGCCCGGCTGCCCCGCGCCTCAGGCGTCACAAAAAGCCGCTTCAGCTCCGCATAACCGTCAAGCACGGCATATCCGCAACATCCGACCGCCGTGCCATTGTTCCGGGCCACAAAGAACCGCACCTCCGCATCAACCAGTTCCTGCGGCGAAAAGGCGAACCGCACCTCAGCGGGATAGATCGCAGCCAATTCCTGCTCGCTTCCTTCAATCATGCGCAGCGCGTCGGGGTGGAGCGGGTCGATTTGGGCAATATCAAGCATGGGCAGACGATGCCTCACCCCGCCCGCCGCCGCAAGATAAGCCATGTGGGGCTATATTTTGTGGATAACCTGACCCATATCTCCAAATACGGGGGTTGGCCGTTGACTTACCGGTCGCGACCGCCCGACAATCGCTGAACGAACGGAATCACTCCCGAAGGGGCAGGCGTGCGCTTCAGCAAGATCAGGCTCAACGGCTTCAAAAGCTTCGTCGACCCGACCGATCTGATCATCGGCGATGGGCTGACGGGCGTCGTTGGGCCAAACGGCTGTGGCAAGTCGAACCTACTGGAGGCGCTGCGTTGGGTGATGGGGGAGAACCGGCCCACCGCGATGCGCGGCGGCGGGATGGAGGATGTGATCTTTGCGGGCGCCGCCACAAGGCCCGCGCGCAACTTCGCGGAAGTCTCGGTTCTGATCGACAATTCCGAACGCCTGGCGCCCACAAGTTTCAACGATGACGACCAGCTAGAGATTGTCCGCCGCATCACCCGCGATGCGGGCAGCGCCTATAAGACCAATGGCAAGGATGTCCGTGCGCGCGACGTGCAGATGCTCTTCGCCGATGCCTCCACCGGTGCCCATTCCCCGGCCCTGGTGCGGCAGGGGCAAATCGCCGAACTGATCAACGCCAAGCCGAAATCGCGCCGCCGGGTGTTGGAAGAGGCGGCGGGGATTTCCGGGCTCTACCAGCGTCGGCATGAGGCGGAGTTGAAGCTGAAAGGCGCGGAGACGAATCTGGCGCGGATCGACGATGTGCTGGAACAGCTGTCCTCTCAACTCAGCACCCTTGCGCGCCAAGCGAAACAGGCCGCCCGTTATCGCCAGATCGGCGCCGATCTGCGCCAGGCTGAGGGGTTGCTCCTCTATCTCCGCTGGCGGGAGGCTGATTTGGCGCGCGCCGGGGCCGAAACCGCCTTGCAAGAGGCCGTCCGCGCCGCCGCTGAGGCCGAGGCGACCGCCTTGCAGTCCGCCAAAGCGCGGGAAGCGGCGGAGAGTGATCTGCCGCCCAAACGCGAGGAAGAGGCGATTGCCGCGGCGCTCTTGCAGCGGGTGAGTGTCGAACGCGCGGCGCTCGACGATGAAGAGGCGCG
Organism: Rhodophyticola sp.; assembly: GCA_028279315.1. Taxonomy (GTDB): domain Bacteria; phylum Pseudomonadota; class Alphaproteobacteria; order Rhodobacterales; family Rhodobacteraceae; genus Rhodophyticola. The sequence goes on from JANQNZ010000048.1 coordinate 9,977, forward strand.
CACCCGGCAGTTGATCGACACGCTGACGGGCCGGATCGAACAACTGTCCCACGATATCTCTCGTGAGCAGAGCCTAAATGCGGATGCCGGCGACTCGCTGTCGCGCTTGCAGGCAGAGCGCGACGGGTTGATCGATGCTGGCAAAGGGCATGGGGCCGCGCTCAGCGCAGCCTCCGACGCGGCCCATGAGGCCGCGCAGGTCTTGGCTGATCGGGAGGAGG
>JANQNZ010000054.1 GCA_028279315.1 Rhodophyticola sp.
ACTTTATCTCCGCCAAATCCGGCCTCGCTCCAATCTCCGCACCCAGACTCAACCAAATCGCCAGACCGCCCGGGCGGCCTGTCGATGCCCGGCGCCTTCGGCTTGATTCCGGGTGGGGCGTAGGTTGGCGACGGATCAGCGCTGCTCTCACTCAAGAGCGTCGCGGTTTAACCTAAGGCCATCCTAGCCTAGCCCCGCCCGCGGCCCTCAAACCGGGGCAACATGGCCGAGAAATCTCGGCCTTCGCCGCCTTCCTCTTCCACGAACCGCGTATAGAGCGCGGTTGCGGCCTGGCCCATGGGCGTGTCGGCATCCGCCGCCACCGCCGCTTGCTGGCTGAGCCGGAGGTCCTTCAGCATCAGCTCCGCCGCGAAGCCCGGTTGGTAGCCGTTATCGGCGGGGGATTGCGGGCCGATGCCGGGCGCGGGGCAATAGGCGTTCATGGTCCAGCTATAGCCGCTGGAGGTGGAGACCACGTCGAACATCGCTTGCCGATCGAGGCCCAGTTTGTCGGCCAGCGCAAAGGCCTCACAGGTGGCGATCATGGTGACGCCCAGGATCATGTTGTTGCAGATCTTCGCCGCTTGGCCGTTGCCCGCGCCGCCGCAATGGACGGCCTTTTGGCCCATGATGTCGAAAAGCGGGGTGGCGGTGGCGAAGGCTGCGTCCTCTCCACCGACCATGAAGGTCAAGGTGCCCGCCGCGGCCCCACCGATCCCGCCAGAGACCGGGGCATCGAGAAACCCCAAGCCCGCCGAGGATGCCGCCGCCGCCACATCGCGCGCGGCATCGACCTCTACCGTTGAGCAATCAATCAGGACCGCACCAGGGGTCATGGCGGGCAGGATTTCATCCGCCACGCGGCGCAGAATGGCGCCATTGGGCAGCATGGTGATGACAACTTCTTGGTTCGTGGCGGCCTCGGCGGCACTGCCCGCGCTGGTCACGCCGTCAGGGTAGGGGGCGGCGAGGTCGAACCCGGTGACCTCATGGCCCGCCGCGACCAGATTGGCTGCCATCGGCGCGCCCATATTGCCCAACCCGATAAACCCGATCTTCATCCGCCAATCCCCCTTTAGAATGTCAGTTCATCCGCCCCAAGCGGGCGGAGCATTGCGCTCACCTCCGCCGGGCTGACCGCGCCCGGGGCATCATGACGCCAGTTGGGCGCCTTGTCTTTGTCGATGATCGCCGCGCGGATGCCTTCCAGGAAATCGCCATGTTCCATGGAGCGCGCGGTGAAGCGGTATTCCTGGGTCAGCGCGTGGCGGATATCGTCGCGCAGCCGCGCGCGGTGGACCAGCTCGACCGCGCAAGCCATCGAAAGGGGGGCGTTCCGCGACAGGGCTTTCAGCGTGTCGTCCGCGAACCCCGTCTCCGCTTGCTCCAGAACGGCCAAGATGTCCCTCAGGGTCTCGCCGCCAAAGGCGTCGTCAATCTCTGCCTGGCGGGCCGCCAGCGGGCTGTCGGGTACAGGCAGGGCGGATCGGTCAATCGCTTCCCAATCGCCGGTTTCGACAAGCGTGTCGATGAGCGAAGGCCAATGCGCCTCAGGAATATAGTAATCCGCAAAACCGGCATGGATCGCATCACCCGGCCCCATGCGCCCGGCCGTGGTACCCAGATATTCGCCAAGACGCCCCGGCGCGCGGGCCAGAAGCAGCGATCCGCCCACATCCGGCACCAGCCCAATCCCGCATTCCGGCATCGCGATGCGGCTGGTTTCCCCCACCACCCGGTGCGAGCCGTGGCAGCCCACGCCAACGCCGCCCCCCATGGTGAAACCTTGCAGGAAGCTCGCCACCGGTTTGGGGAACTCAAACAGCCGCGCGTTCATCCGGTATTCATCGGCCCAGAACCGGCGGCCATAGGCAAAGTCGCCGGCGGTGCCGGTGGCATACATCTCGGCAATATCGCCGCCCGCGCAGAACGCCTTCTCGCCCGCACCATCAAGGATGAGCATGGCGGCCACAGGATTGTCCGCCCATTCGATCAGCGCCGCGTCGATCGCCAGACACATCTCATAGGTGAGCGCATTTAACGCGTCAGGCCGGTTGAGCGTGATGCGGCCTGCGCGGCCTTCGATGCGGATGTGGATGTCGTCGCTCATGCGCTTCCTCCGTCGCGTGACCGGAATTTTGCAAAATTCCGTGACGGTTTCTTGCAAGAAACCGGGACCTGGGTCTAGCCGCGCTCCTTTAGCAATTGCCGCGCGGTGATCACCCGCATGATCTCATTGGTGCCTTCCAAAATCTGATGTACGCGCAGATCACGCACCAGCTTCTCGACCCCGTAATCGGCCAGGTAGCCATAGCCGCCATGGAGTTGGAGGCATTGGTCCGCAATCCGGCTGCCCGCCTCGGTCACGAATTTCTTCGCCATGGCGCAGTGTTTGGTGGCATCCGGCGCGCCCTGGTCCAGTTTCCAGGCCGCCTGGCGCAAGAACACCCGCGCGGCCTGCAACTCGATCTCCATATCGGCGAGGCGGAATTGCAAGGCCTGGAATTGGTCGATGGTTTGCCCAAAGGCCTTCCGCTCCCCCATATAGCTAAGCGTCGCGTCCAAAGCCGCTTGCGCCGCACCAAGCGAGCAGGCCGCGATGTTGAGACGCCCGCCATCCAGCCCCATCATCGCATAAGTGAAACCTTGACCCTCTTCGCCCAGCAAATTTTCCGAAGGCACATGGCAATTGTCCAACTGAACTTGGCGCGTGGGCTGGGACCGCCACCCCATTTTCTCCTCCAAACCGCCGAAACTGAGCCCCTCCGCCCCGTCTTCAATGATGATCGAGGAAATCCCGCGCGGCCCATCTTCGCCGGTGCGCGCCATGACCACATAAGCATCGGCATACCCACCGCCGGAGATGAATGCCTTGGTCCCGGTCAGGTGATAGCCGTCATTCGTCCGCTCGGCCCGGGTCTTGAGCGCCGCGGCATCGGAGCCGGAGCCAGGTTCGGTGAGGCAATAGGCAAAAAAGCTCTCCATCGCGACCGCCTTCGGCAGAAACCGCGCGCGGAGCGTGTCGCTGCCGAATTTCTCCACCATGGCCGCGCACATATTGTGGATCGACAGAAAGGCGGCAACAGACGGGCAGGCCATGGAGAGGGCTTCAAAAACCAGCGTGGCATCCGTCCGCGACAGGCCCGATCCGCCATTCTCCTCCGACACATAAAGCCCGCCGAACCCAAGCTCGGCCAGCTTCGGCCAGAGGTCTTTCGGGATGTTGCCGTCTTTCTCCCAAGCCTGCGCAAACGGCGCGATCTCGGCCTCGCCAAACGCTTTGGCCATGTCGAAGATGGCCTCCTGCTCCTCCGTCAGCGCGAAATCCATGGCGTCCCCCCTCCCGATGCGAATTGAACGCTTGTTTAATTAACGATTGTTGCAGGGGTATTGCAAGCGCTCAGAGATCGGCGTGGAACTCCTCGATCAGATGCCGCACGACCTCCTGCATCGCCTCGTGGTGGGATTTGCCACTCTCGCTAGCCGCGGCATAGACCGCCCGCTGCCGGGCCGAACTTGTGCCGCCCTCCAAGATGTCCCGCGCCGCCAGCACCTCATCGCGGCAGCCAAGTGCCGCGGCATCTTCGTCAATCAAATCAAGGATTTCGTCCAGAAGATCGCCCATGGGCACCACATCCCGGCGTCCAAAATCGATCAGCCCTTCCGACACCCCGTAGCGTTGCGCGCGCCAGCGGTTCTCGCCAATCAGAAACGCATCATAAAGCCGCCAGCGCTGGTTCTTCAGCCGCAGCCGGGTCAGCATCCGGGTCAGGCTTTGGATCATCGCGGCCAGGGACAAGGTGTGCTCCAACCGCGGCATCACATCGCAAATCCGCGTCTCCAATGTCGGGAAGCGATGTGACGGGCGCAAATCCCACCAAATCTTGGTGCTGTCTTCGATCAGGCCCAGGTCGATGATCACCTGCACCGACCGCTGGTAATCCGACCAACTGTCGAAAAGCGGCGGAAGCCCCGTGCGCGGCAGATTGTCGAAGATCGTCAGCCGGTAACTGGCAAGCCCCGTATCCTGCCCCTGCCAATACGGCGAGGAGGCCGACAGTGCCAGCAGATGCGGCAGGAAGTAGCTCAACTGCCCCATCAGATCATTGCGCAGATCGCCATCCTCGATTCCGACATGCACATGCATCCCGCAAATCAGCATCCGCCGCGCAACCCCGGCCAGGTCCTTTTGCAGCGCGTTATAGCGGTCCTTATCGGTGTGGTGCTGGTCCTTCCAATCGGCAAACGGG
>JANQNZ010000056.1 GCA_028279315.1 Rhodophyticola sp.
CTCAGCCAAATCGCCAGACCGCCCGGGCGGCCTGTCGATGCCCGGCGCCTTCGGCTTGATTCCGGGCAGGGGAAGGAGAACGACGGTGGCTCGATCACCCCCCGAACCTCGGGCCCATCGCCCTCCGACGCCGCGCTCCGCCCCTACTCCGCCGCCTGACCCGCGGCCTCTTCCGCGGCGCGCGCGGCGTCCAACTCAGCGGCCTTTTTCTCAACCTGTTCAACGATATGGTCGATCATCTGATCGTTGGAGAGCTTGTGGCTTTGCTTACCCGCCAGATAGACCATGCCGGACCCCGCCCCGCCTCCGGTGAAGCCGACATCGGTCATCAGCGCCTCCCCCGGGCCGTTCACCACACAGCCGATAATCGACAGCGACATCGGCGTCTTGATATGCTCCAGCCGCCGTTCCAGCGCTTCCACCGTCTTGATCACATCAAACCCCTGCCGCGCGCAGGAGGGGCAAGAGATGATGTTGACCCCCCGATGGCGGAGGCCCAGGGATTTCAGGATCTCAAACCCGATCTTCACCTCTTCCACCGGATCAGCCGACAGGCTGACCCGCATCGTATCGCCCAAACCGGCCCACAGCAGGCTGCCCAGACCAATCGCGGATTTCACCGTGCCGCCGACAAATCCCCCCGCTTCGGTGATACCCAGATGGAACGGCGCGTCGGTCTGCTCGGCCAACATGTGATAAGCGGCCACAGTCATGAACACGTCCGAGGCTTTCATCGAGATTTTGAACTCGTGAAAATCGTTGTCTTCCAGGATCTTGATATGGTCGAGCCCGCTTTCGACCATGGCGTCGGGGCATGGCTCCCCATATTTCTCCAGCAGGTGCTTTTCCAGCGAGCCCGCATTCACCCCGATCCGCATCGAACAGCCGTTGTCGCGGGCGGCTTTGATCACCTCTTTGACCCGGGCCTCATCGCCGATATTGCCGGGGTTGATCCGCAGGCAGGCCGCGCCCGCCTCCGCCGCTTCGATCCCGCGTTTGTAGTGGAAATGGATGTCCGCCACGATCGGCACCGGGCTTTCCGGCACGATCTCACGCAGGGCTTTGGCCGAGGCCTCATCGGGGACCGAGATGCGCACGATATCGGCCCCGGCCTCAGCGCAAGCCTGCACCTGCGCGATGGTGGCCGCCACATCTGTGGTCAGCGTGTTCGTCATCGTCTGCACGGTGATCGGCGCGTCACCGCCCACGGGCACCTTGCCCACATGGATCTGGCGGGTTGTCCGGCGGTCGATATTGCGCCAGGGGCGGATCGGGTTATGCGTCATCGCGCGGGGCCTCGGGCCTGGTCCAGGTTTGCCGTCAGATCAAAGATAGATCGGGGCGCGCGGGCACACAACGCCCCTGCGGCATCATTGGCCGGTTTCACCGCCCGGCGCCAGGACCAGTGTCGCGACCTCGGCCAGGTCCGGGTCGGTCGTGGCATCGGCCATCACATAGCTTTCGGTGATCGCGTCGGCAGAGAGGACCACATCCCGCGCCACCGAGGTCCCCGGCCCGGCAGGCCCCATGGTGACGCCATTCACCGCGAAATAGAGCGAACCTGAATTGCCCGCGCGCAGCGTCGGCGGCTCTTCCGAGACTGGTAACGCATAGCTATCACCTGCGTTCAGTGTCCCCTCAAATATCACCGTGCCCCCGGCGGAGGTCACACGAACCCAAGATGGGCGCACCGCGAAGAGCAGCACCTCATCTTCCGTGCGTTCCGTCACTTGGACGCCCGTGCCCTCCGGCGCCGTACCAGGTGCGGCATTGGCGAGGGTCTGGATTGTGGGCGCAAGCGTGCCGACCTCATCGGGGTCCAGCGTGGCGAGCGGTTCATCCCGCGGGGTCAAAACCGGCACATCCAAAGCCTGCGGGCGATACAAGCGATCAAGCGCATCTGCCGACGGCAGCGCGGTCGCCACATCCTCGGGCAGCGGGGTGCCGAAGCTGCCATCCTGCTCCGCCCCGCCAAGGGGGTCGACGGTGGCAAAAGTGTCAGGTGCCTGCTCCACCGGCGCGAATTGCAGGCGCTGAATGTCATGCAGCACGGCCCACGCGCCGTAGCCAATCGCCGCCACAAGCGCGATCAGCACCATGACGGAGCCAAGGGCGCCTGGCTCAACGCGCGAAAACACGCTCTCCCGCTCTGGCGCGAAAGAGACTCGGGCGGCAGCGATCACATCATTGGGGTCCACCCGGCCCGGGGCATCCGCGATGGCGCGTTTGGCCTCGACCGCCTGGCGCGCGGAAAACCCATGTACACCCGCAAACCCACTTTCGCGGCAGAACCGCTCAAAGGTCCATTCGGGATCAAGCCCCAGATAGCGCGCATAAGACCGGACATAGCCCGCAATGAAGCCCGGCGAGGCAAAGGCCGAGATATCGCCATTCTCCACCGCCGCCAGATAGACGGCCTTGATCTTCAATTCACGTTCGACATCAAGGAGGGATTTGCCCAGGGTTGCGCGCTCACCGCGCATCAGGTCACCCAAGGGGACATCGAGGGCATCAAACTCCTCGAAGGGCACCCCTGGCACCTTATGCTCTACCCTGTCTCGGCCCATATGGCCCATGCCCCGTTTCTAGCCTGGCCCAATCCATGAAGCGGCATAGCGGGGCCAGCTTTCTTGGTTCGGTACCCATCATCCCCAAGCGGGTGATTCCCCAATCACCCTGTGGTGAAGGACGTTACCACATCCCTAAGGGACTGTGCACCAGCAGAAAGTCGTCTAAGCGCTTAATTCGGCGCGATTCAGCGCACAGTGGTTCCAGAGGCCGTCCATTGCGTTGACCAATGCGTCCAGCATTTTGGGGTCATGAACCGGGGATGGCGTGAAGCGCAACCGCTCCGTTCCGCGCGGAACGGTTGGGAAGTTGATCGGTTGTGCGTAGATGCCGAAATCTTCCAGGAGCATGTCAGAGATCACTTTGGTATGGACCGGATCGCCCACCATAACCGGGACGATATGGCTGCCGTGGTCGATGATCGGCAGGCCCAACCCTTTCAGGCGCAGCTTCAGAACCTTCGCCCGTTCCTGATGCAGATCGCGCCGCGCTTGGTCGGTCTTGAGATGTTTGACCGAGGCCGCTGCGCCCGCCGCTACCACGGGCGGAAGGGAGGTGGTGAAGATGAAGCCCGGCGCGTAAGACCTTATGGCATCGCACATTTTTGCGCTCGCCGCGATGTATCCGCCATGCACGCCAAAGGCTTTGCCCAAAGTACCGTTGATAATGTCGAGCCGGTGCATCAGCCCGTCCCGCTCAGCCACACCGCCGCCGCGGGGGCCATACATGCCAACCGCATGGACCTCATCCAGATAGGTCAGCGCGCCCACCTCATCGGCCAGATCGCAGAGCTCTTCGATCGGGCCGAAATCGCCATCCATGGAATAGATTGACTCAAAGGCAATCAGTTTCGGCGTGTCGGGGTCGTCCGCCGCGATCAGCTCCCGCAGATGATCCACATCGTTATGCCGGAACACCCGTTTCGCGCCGCCATTCCGCCGGATGCCTTCGATCATGGACGCGTGGTTCAGCTCATCAGAATAGATGATCAGACCCGGGAACAGCTTCGGCAGGGTCGAAAGCGTCGCGTCATTGGCAATATAGGCGGAGGTGAAAAGAAGCGCCGCCTCTTTGCCGTGAAGATCGGCCAGCTCCGCCTCAAGCCGTTTGTGATAAACCGTGGTGCCCGAGATATTCCGCGTCCCGCCAGAGCCGGCGCCGGTGGCCTCCAGCGCCTCATGCATCGCGTCCAGAACCACCGGGTGCTGGCCCATGCCGAGGTAGTCGTTCCCGCACCAGACCGTGATCTCTTGCTCGGTCCCGTCCGGTCGGGTCCAAACCGCATTCGGAAACTGTCCCTTACGCCGCTCGATATCGATGAAGGTGCGATAACGGCCTTCCTCATGCAGGCGGTTCAACGCCTGATCGAGCTTGTCGTCATACCTCACTGGCTGTCTCCCTTCCTGGTCCGCCAATCCCCAAAGCAGACCCAAAGACGCTGGTTCGTTCTTGTTTCGCTCAGATAGAGCCTGGGTCCCGTCAGGCCAAGTTACAAATTGCCGCGTGGGTGACTTTGATTTGGGTCAATCCGGCTGGTCTTAGGGGATCAGTTCTCCACCACCGTGCGGCAATCCTCTTGCCCGCAAACCGCCTCGGCGCTCAAACGGTCGCCGCCGATGCCCCAGGCGCCTGTCGATGGCGAGATGGCAAAGGCTTTGGGCCGGCTCGCCTGGCGGTACTCACCACGCAGGACGGCGCTGGCCGAGGCGCTCAATTGCACATCGGCGCCCGGTTCCCAGCCACGTGGGCGGACCACCATGACAACCACGCAGTCGGCACCCTCGTCCCGGCCCTCCTCACATTCTGCCAAAGCCGCGGCGCGCGCGCTTTCTTCATCGTGGAAATTGCCGGCCGCCGCAGTGGTGCCGGCATTGGCCAGCCCCGCATCGGGGGCAATGGCTAGCGCGCCGTAATAGAGCATGTCGGGCATCAGCCCTTGATCCATGGCGTTCGACAGAAGCGCGATCTCGGCGCTGTTGAGGCTGTCATGAGGGATCACTTCGCTTTCCGCCTGGCCACGGGGCGAAAACAGCATCCGCTGCGCCTCCCGCCCGGTGGGCAGGGTCTGCGCCAAAACCGGCAGGGCCAGGGTGGTGACAACAAAGGCTCCGATCCAAGCACGCATGAGACGGGTGTCCTCTTTGTGGCGACGATGATCACGGCAAAAATCGCTGCGCTCCGATGTAGCCAAATCCCCGCGCTCCGGCAACCGCTGGACACCGGGGAGAAGGGGCGTAGAGTTCCCCCGAAACCAGCCATGACAAAGGAGGGCGCGGGCATGTCCCTTGATGCCGTTTTGACCCGTATCGACAGTGATCTTGACGCCGCAACCGCGCGGCTGATGGCGCTTTTGCGGATACCCTCGATCTCCACCGACCCGGCCTATAACGCAGATGTGAAGGCCGCGGCGGAGTGGCTGGCCGAGGATTTGGAGGGGTTGGGCTTCGATGCCGCCGTCCGGCCCACGACCGGGCATCCGATGGTTGTGGCCCATGCCGACGGGCCGGGGCCGCATATCCTGTTCTACGGGCATTACGATGTGCAGCCGGTCGATCCGCTGGAGTTGTGGCATCGCGATCCGTTCGACCCAGCCGTCGAAGACACCGCGAATGGCAAAGTGATCCGTGCGCGCGGTGCCGCCGACGATAAGGGCCAGTTGATGACCTTCCTGGAGGCCTGCCGCGCCTGGCGGGCGGAGACCGGCGCGCTGCCCTGCAAGATCACCGTGTTTCTGGAAGGGGAGGAGGAAAGCGGCTCCCCCTCCCTCATCCCGTTCCTGAAGGAAAATGCTGAGGAACTGACCGCCGATATCGCGCTCATTTGCGATACCGGGCTGTTTGACCCGGAGACACCCGCCATCGTCACCCAGTTGCGCGGGCTTTTGGGGGAGGAGATCACCATAACCGGACCCTCTCTGGACTTGCATTCCGGCGCTTATGGCGGGATCGCGATGAACCCGATCCGGGTTTTGACCAAGATCCTGGCGGGCCTCCACGATGCCGAGGGGCGCATCCAGGTCCCGGGTTTCTATGACGATGTGGCCGAACCGACACCGGAACTGAAAGCAAGCTGGGACGGGCTTGGCTTTGACGAGGCAGGCTTTCTGCGCGAGGTTGGCCTGGGCACACCCGCGGGCGAGGCAGGCCGGAGCGGGTTAGAGATGATCTGGTCTCGCCCCACGGCAGAGATCAACGGCATCACCGGCGGCTATACCGGCGCGGGGTTCAAGACGGTCCTGCCGTCCAAAGCCTCCGCCAAGGTCAGCTTCCGCCTGGTGAGCAATCAGGACCCTTTGAGGCTGCGCGAAAGCTTCCGGGCCTGGGTGACGGCGCAGGTGCCCGAGGATTGCAGCGTCGAATTTGCCGATCACGGCGCGGGGCCTGCGGGGCATATGGATACCAGCCACCCGGCCTTTGCCATCGCCGAAGCCGCGCTTTCGGCGGAGTGGCCGAAACCCGCCGCCTATATCGGCTGTGGCGGCTCGATCCCGGTGGCGGGGTATTTCAAGGAGTATCTGGGGATGGACGCGCTTTTGGCCGGGTTCGGCAAGGATGACGACGCGATCCATTCCCCGAATGAGAAATACGATCTGTCGAGCTTTCACCATGGGATTCGGGCCTGGGCACGGGTTCTGGACGGTCTCGCCAAATAGCCGTCTTTCACCTTGGCCGACCGGTCGCAGCCTCCGGCGGGGATATTTGAGAAACGAAGACGATCAGACCGGGTGCGGCAGCCGCGCGGGCCCGCGCCAGAAGCGGGCCATCATCAGGCTGCCGGCGAGAACCAGGCCGATAACGAGCCCAAGCCAAATGCCGGGGCCGCCAAGGCCGAGCGTGAAGCCGAGAAGATAGCTCGCCGGGACGCCGACCAGCCAATAGCTGAAGACCGCAAAGATCATCGGCAGCCGTGTGTCCTGCACGCCCCGAAGCAGCCCAAGCGCCATCACCTGGGCCGCATCGGCCAGTTGGAAGAGCGCGGCGACGGCCAGAAGCGTGGTGCCGATCGCAATGATCTGAGGGCGGAGCGGATCGGCGGGGTCGAGGAACAGCGCAATCATCGGCCCCGGGATCAACAGGAAAAGCGCGATGGTGACGGCCACCATCAGGGCCGAAAGGGTGAGTGCTGCAAAGGCCGCGTTGCGGAGGGCGGGCAGATCGCTGCGGCCCCAGGCATGGCCTGCACGCACCGTGGCGGCGGAACTGAGCCCCACATGCACCATAAATGTGGCCGAGGCGATTTGCAGGGCGATGCCATGGGCGGCCAATTCCAACTCCCCAATCCAACCCATCATAATCATCGAGGCCGTGAACAGCCCACCTTCTGAGAGCAACGTCAACGCAATCGGCCAGCCAAGCCGGAAGACCTGGCCAAACGCCTCCCAATCCGAGCGCCAGAACCGGGCGTAGAGATCATACTCTTTCACGCCCTTGGTGCGCGCGGCGTAGATCGCTAGGATCGCCATCATCAGCACTTGGGTCCCAAGCGAGGCCAGCGCCGCCCCTTCCAGGCCCAGTTCGGGCGCGCCGAGATTGCCGAAGATCAGGATGTAGTTCAGCCCGGCATTCAGAGCGACACCTGCCAATGTGGCCCAGAGCACAATCCGTGTGTGCTCCAAGGCCGAAAGATGGCTGCGCAAGACCAAGAACAGCACAATCGGCATCATCCCGAACCCGGCGATGCGCAAGTAGTCCTGCACGTTCTGGGCCAGGTCAGGCTCTTGCCCCACAAGCACCATGATCGGGCCGGAGAACCAGAAAAACGGGATCGCCAGCAGGCTGAAAAGGACCGCGATCCAGAACCCCATGCGCGTCACGCGGCGGGCTTGGGTCCGGTCGTCATTGGCCACGGCGGCGGCGACCATGGGCATGACCGCCAGCGCAAAGCCCATGCCGATGATCATCACGGTGTGATAGGTGGCTGAGCCTAAGGCAACCGCGGCCAGTTCCGGCACACCATACCAACCCACCATGATCGTATCGGTCAGGCCGATCGCGATCGTGGCAAGTTGGCTGCCAATCAGCGGCAGCCCCAGCGCCAAGGTGGCGCGCATATGGCTGCGGAATGGGGACATGGGGCCAGCCTTATCCCGGGGATTTCGGCTTGCCAAGCGGTGTCGGCTAAAGCGTGCCCAAGGCCAGGCGGAAGGCCACCACGGCAACCAGCAATCCAATCGTCAGTTCCAAGATCGGCTGCGCCCGGGCCAGCGCACTGCTTTCAGAGAGGCCGGCCAAAGCGCCCTCCCGCAAGGTCACGGCGGCCACGGCGACTGCAACCGTCACACTGGCCGTGCCTGCGCCCATGGCAAAGGCGCCAAGAACACCGATGCCAAAGATGCCCATCTGCGCCGTTAGGATGAGCACAAAAAGCGCGCCGGTGCAGGGCCGGATCGCAACTGCGCCCACCAAAACCGCGACATCGCGCCAACCCTTCGCTTGGTCCAAGCTTTCAGCATCGGGGACATGGGCATGACCGCAGCTCGCGCCATGATGGTGTCCATGATCGTGATGATCGTGGTGGTGGTGGTGATCGTGGTGGTGGTGATGATCATGGGCGTCGTGCCCCCTACGCAGCCGCCAAAGGCCGCGCCCACCGCGCCAGGCCAACCAAAGGCCGACAAGAGAGATGGCGCCAAAGCTGATCGGTGCGAAGAGATGATCGGCCAGGCCCGTCATCTGTTCGCGCCCCCAGCCAAGCACCCAAAGCCCAGCCCCGACCAGCAGCACGGCCGTCAAGGCCTGGGCCAGGCTGGACAGAAGCGCGATCCCCGAGAGCCGCCAAACCCCCACACGCCGCGCCGCGCCATAGCCGCCGATCAGGATCTTGCCATGGCCCGGACCCACCGCATGGAAGAACCCATAGGCAAAACAAAGCCCCAGAAAGACCGAGACCGCGCCGGTATCACCCGCGCGCAACGCACGGAGCGCGCGGGCCAGCCCATTCTGCGTCTCTCGCTGCTCAGTTAGCGCCCAGCGCATCAGCTGATCGTCCCAATAGAGGAGTGCGGCCAGCGCCAAGGCCACAGCCCCGCCTGCAACTCCGATGATCACTCTCCTGGGCATGTGATCCGCACCCGATCTGCAAAGATGGCGCCCACAGGCGGGAAGTTGTCTTCCGCCGAAATTGCCCCGCCAAGCCGTTCGATCTCTGCGTCCAAGATGGCGTAGGCGCTGTCGAGATCGGCCCTAAGAAGCGCGGCCTCACATCCCGCCCGACCGGTGACCACGGTGGGCAGGATCATCTCAAAGGCAATATAGAAGGCCTCATCATAGATCGACGCCTCAATCTCATCAGCCGCGGGCGCGTCAAGCACGGGTCGGCGATGCACGGTCTCCAACTGACCGCTCTCGGTCAGGATCAGGCTCACGGGCGCTGGCGCGCCGATCTGGAGCATTTGCCCAGCGGCGCTTGCGACCAGGCCCCCTTCAAACCCGGCGCCCCAGTTCAGATCGAAGCCCAATGTCGCGTCGATCTCCGCCTCCGTCAGCGCCCCATCGAAATCGGGGTCGAGACCGTAATCCTGAAGAAGAAGGAGGGAGTAAAGCTCATCATAGCGCCAGGTGATCCGCATCTCGACCACACGCCCATCGGCGCCGTGGATCAACTCCAACCCCGCATCAATGAAGATATGCGGATGCGCGTGACCCACCCGCGGCGGCACCACCGCAAGCGCCAGCCCGATCAAAAATGGCCCAACCCTGCCCCTCATGACCCGCATATAGGAAGGACATGCCGCAAGAGGCAACCGGGGGTGATCCCCTTCGGCGAAAGCCCGCGCGGATGATTGTTGCCAAATCGCCAACCGATTGTCTCTTAACGCACGGATAATCAGTCACATTTCGGCCTAGGTTCAGGTGCAAACAAGCTCTCGGCAAACTGCGTCGAGGGACAGGATATGTCCAATAAGTTTAAACAATTTTTAGCGTCCGAGGACGGGGCGATCACGGTCGACTATGTCGTGCTGTCGGCCGCCGCGGTCGCCATGGCAATCTCCACCACCGATGTACTGGACGACACCATTGATTTCTTGAGCTCGCGGCTGGAAGCGCAGCTGCGGAACCAGCAAATCAGCGACGCTTTTGTGCAATTCGACAGCGCGTTTTGGCAGGGCCAATACGACGATGGGACGTTCAACGAGACCCAAACCGAGGACTACTTCAATCAGGCCAATGAGTTGATGAACCAAGAGCTCATCGACAAGATCAATGAATTGACGCCCGCGGCCTATGACGGCACGCTCACCACGAATGAGACGGGTGAGTTGATCGCGGCGATCTCGGTCGGGCTGCAACGCAACATCTTTGAAGCCAGCGACTTGGGCGATCTGATGACCACGCTTGGCCTCGACGGCTACGCCTAATCAGCCGGAGCCTAAGCCACCCCATTCATCGGCGGCGCAACCCCTCTGCCACCGCAGAACGTCATGAAAAAGGCGGCCCATAGGCCGCCTTTGGTGCTTTTGGGATGGCGATTAGGCCTTGCGTAGGTCCGGGTGAAGCGACGCGCCCAGGATATGTTCCGAGTTATGCACCACATGGCCCGCCCCGCTCACGATCAGCGGGTCCGGCGCATGCACGATCCGTGTGTCCTTGTCGGGATAATCCAGGCTGTGCAGGAAATGCAGCATGCAGTTGATCCGCGCCCGCTTCTTGTCATCGGATTTGATCACCGACCAAGGCGCATCAGCGGTGTCGGTGTAGAAGAACATCGCCTCTTTCGCCTCGGTGTAATCGTTCCATTTGTCGAGGCTGGCCTTGTCGATCGGGCTTAGCTTCCAGCGCTTCAACGGGTCTTGGCCGCGGCTGTCGAACCGCGCGCGCTGCTCCCCTTGGGTGACCGAGAACCAATATTTGTAAAGCCGGATGCCTGAGCGGACCATCATCCGCTCCAATTCCGGGGTCTGGCGCATGAATTCCAGGTAGTCGCTCGGCGCGCAGAAGCCCATCACCCGCTCAACACCCGCACGGTTGTACCAGGACCGGTCGTAGAAGACCATTTCGCCAGCGGTCGGCAGATGCTCGATATAGCGCTGGAAGAACCATTGCCCCCGCTCTTGATCGGTGGGTTTGTTCAAGGCCACAACACGCGCCTCACGCGGGTTCAAATGCTCCATAAATCGTTTGATCGTGCCGCCCTTGCCCGCCGCATCGCGACCTTCGAACAGGATCACAACCTTCTGGCCGGTCTCACAGATCCATTTCTGCGCCTTCAGCAACTCAGCCTGAAGCTTGGCCTTCTGGTTCTCGTAAGATCGCCGGGACAGTTTGGTGCTATAGGGGTACTCGCCCGTCTCGAAGGCCTTCAGAAGCCGGTCACACGCAACCTCCGCCGATCGCGATTTCGCGGCCCCCTCCGTTGAGGCGGCTTTCTTCGCCGTCGCGGATTTGCGGGAGGCGGATTTCGACGATGTCTCGATCTTCAGGTCTTCCATGGGCACGGTCCCTACTCATTGTTTTCTGGCTCTCAGCACGTGTCACACCCCTGTCACAAAGCGGCTTAGGGCGCTTTGATCCGAGTCAAATCGGGCGCTTGAGCTTTGGCATTGCCTATCGCTGTGATAGTTTGGCCACGAACACCACGGTCCGAGCTGCTGGTCGGGCTGTGTCATTTGGGGGGATCGCCATGTCCAATTGGCCAAGTGAGTCGGGTGTTTTACGAGTTCTGCGGGTTGGCATTGTCTGGGGCTGCGTCGCCCTGGGCCTGATCTGGCACGGGGCAGAGGCACCTGCGCAAACCGTTTTGACCAATCCCAATGAGGGCAAGAATGTTGTGGGCGGCACCGGTCCGCTGGCCCCGGCACCCGTGGTGACAGCCACCCCTACCCCCACCACCCCCGAGACACCCGCGCCTGACC
>JANQNZ010000061.1 GCA_028279315.1 Rhodophyticola sp.
TGATGGCCTGGAAGGTCAGCGGGCTTTCGCAAAGCCCGGCGATCATCGTGTTCCGGCCCGCCTCGATGCGTTTGGCAATCGCGATCTCGCCCTCACGCGACAGAAGCTCAACCGAGCCCATTTCGCGCAGATACATGCGCACCGGGTCATCGGTGCGGTCGAGCTTCTCGGTCTCGGTCTGGGCGACGGCCACTTCGCGGGAGGTGGAGGTTTCCACCACCTCGGTCGCGGGTTTCGCGTCGCCGTCCTCCTCGGCCTCGTCATCTTCGATCACATTGATGCCCATCTCAGAGAGCATCGACATCACGTCTTCGATCTGTTCGGAACTGACCTGATCGGGCGGCAGGACCGTGTTCAGCTGATCATAGGTGATGTAGCCCCGCGTGCGCGCCTCGGCGATCATCTTCTTGACGGCGGTTTGGCTCATATCGAGGCTGATTTCCGCCTCGTCCCCGTCTTGCTTGCGATCGTCGGTGTCCTTGGCCATGCGCGACTTTCCTTTCGAACTTGGGTGATTCGCACCGCATCCTTTGATCAGGTCTTAGCGCGAATCAGTGATTCGCACACCCAATCAGCGTTTTTTCTTTTCCCAAGCGCGGCCTTCAATCAACCCCTGCAGATGGGCCGAGAGCGCCGCGCGGTCCTCGCCCGCATCCGCTGATTCGGGCGGTTTGGGGTGATCGGCGCGGTGCCGGGATTGGACGGCGTGGTTCAAACGCCAGGATAGATGCGGGTCCTCTTCAGTGGTCTCGATATCTTCCAGCGCTTCCGCCAATTCATGGTCGATCCCGCGGCGGGCGGCGAGTTTTGCGAATTCCTCAGCCAGGCACAGCGCGGCTTTCTCGGGGTCCCCGGGCGGGCGCAGGAACGGGGCTATGCGCACATGGCCGAGGGACAGCAGGTTTTCAAGGGTTTGGCTCAAATTTGCTGCGTCGAGCGCGGTGTGGAGTGCGGCCTGGTCCCGCGCCTCTGTCGTTAGGAGGAATTCGGCCAGCCGAGCGTGGTCGGGATGGGTGGGGGAAAGGCGGTCGAGATCGGCATCGAATTGGTCGATCAATTCCGGGAGCTGGGTGAGCGTGGCAAGGATCAGCGCGGCCCTGAGGTCGGCATCCGACATCGCGCCCGCGGCTATGGCCGAGGCGCGGGTGCCGGGTTGCGGCGCGGCCTCTGGGCGGCGCGGGCCGGTTTTGCCGCGCGGCTGGCGGGTGGGGCGGAAAAGCTGCCAGCGGAGATCGTTGATGGCCTGGCCATAATGGCGGCGGAGCGACGGGTCCTTGATCCGCCCAATCGCCTGACGCAGGGATTTGTCGAGCGCGGCGCGTCGTTCGGGGCTGTCGAAGCTTTTGCCCTCGGTCTCCCGCCGCCAGAGGAGGGCGACAAGCGGTTCGGCCTGGTCCAGAAGGGTCTGCATCGCCGCGGCCCCTTTGGCGCGGATCAGATCGTCTGGGTCCTGGCCTTCGGGCATCAGCGCGAAGCGGAGCGATTTGCCGGCCTCCAACATCGGCAGGGCCAGATCGATCAGGCGCATCGCGGCGCGCAGGCCTGCGGTGTCGCCATCAAGCGCGATGATCGGCTCATCGGCCATCCGCCAGAGCAGGCGTAGCTGATCCTCGGTGACGGCGGTGCCAAGGGGGGCGACGGTTGCCTCGAACCCCGCGTGGGCAAGCGCGATCACATCCATATAGCCTTCGGCCACGACCAACGGCTGGCCTTTGCCCGCGGCCTCTCGCGCCGGGCCATGATTGTAAAGCGCGCGGCCTTTGTCGAAGAGGTCGGTCTCGCGGCTGTTAAGATATTTGGCCTGGGCATCAGCGGCCATGGCGCGGCCGCCAAAGCCGATGCAGCGCCCGCTTGCGTTGCGGATAGGGAAGATGATCCGGTCGCGGAAGGCGTCATAAGGCGCGCGGCCATCATCCGGCTGCCGGGCGATATCGGCGGCGACGATCTGCTCGGGCGCGAAGCCCTTGTCACGGAGCGCCTCGAAGGCGGTGTTTTGACCGCCGGGAGCGAAGCCGATCTCGAAGCGCTCCAGTGCCGCCTCATCCAGGCCGCGCCCTTCAAGATAGGCCCGCGCATCGGCGCCGGTTTGGGTCTTCAGTTGCAGGCGGAAATGGCTGACCGCCGCTTCCGTGACCTTCGCGAGTTCCGTCCGATGATCGGCCTTTTCCTGCGCACGCGGGTCCCGTTCCGGCATCGTCATGCCGGCTTCGCGGGCGAGGATCTCGACAGCCTCCATGAAGCCCACATTCTCGGTGTCTTTCACGAAAGAGATCGCGTCGCCTTTGGCGTGGCAGCCGAAGCAGTAATAGAAGCCTTTGCGATCATCGACATGGAAGCTGGCCGTCTTTTCCTGGTGGAAGGGGCAGGGGGCCCACATGTCACCTTTGGCCTGGTTCGACTTGCGATTGTCCCAGATCACCTTGCGGCCTGCGACCTGCGCCAGCGAGGTGCGGGTGCGAAGCTCATCAAGGAATCCGGGCGGCAGGCTCATGGATGCAATATTGGGCCCGCGCGGCGGGGAGTCCAGAAGGTCACTCTCAAACGACACGCCTCCGCCTGGATTGCATCGGCTCGGAATTGCCACGAATTTGAGCGGAAACCGCCGTATCTCCCGCGTGGCAAGGACATGATTGCAGCCGATGTTAGGCACAGCCGGGGGCGCGGTTTTCACCGCGCGGGGGAGGGATGGAAAACGCATGGAGGCGCGAGTGATCGAGCCTTGCAAAGCCCTTGCCCGTTTTTCGCGTGATGAAAGCGGGGCGGGGGTCATCGATTGGGTGTTGCTGACAGCGGGGAGTTTCGCGCTGTCCTTGGCTGTGATGACAATCGTCTCGGGCGGTGTCGAGGATTTGACCGGCGAGACCTCGGCCAGCCTTGTCGCGATGGAGGTTGGCCCAGAGGCGGTCGCGCCAGTTCTGAGCACTGAAGAGGTTGCGCTCTCGATGGATGTGGACAACCGCAGCGATGACTGGAAACGCAACCGCGCGGAGCGGATGGGTCAGTTGACCGACGCACAATTGCAGCGGCAGCTGGATCGTTGGCGGGGGCGGACACCGCAAACCTCCAACCATTCACAAGCGCGCATTGATTTCGAGATTGCGATCCGAGAGGCGGAACTGGCCAACCGAGGGTGATGGTCAGTTCGCGGACGCCCGGGCCGCGACACCTTTCATCGCCTCTTCCAGCTCATGCACCGCCGTCTGCGCCATGCTGCGGAAGACCATGATGGTGATCCGATCGACCGCGTCCCGTGCAAAGACCGCATTCATATGGCCCAGAAGGCTGCGCGCTGCATGACCGCGTTTGAAGCTTCCCCCGCGGAGGTCGATGGGGGTGAGCCGGGCCAACACATCCTCTACCCCTTTCCCCTCAAGCGTCAGCACCACCCAGGCATCGCTTTGATCCACCACCGCGCTATGGGTGGCGAGTTCAGATGCGGGCGGTGGGCCGATCAGAAACGCTTGGTCGAGGCCGGACCAGGTCGCCCGATGGCTGTCGGATTTGGTCATCCGATTTGGTCCCGGCAGGGCGAGCCCGTGGGCCTCTTTCAGCGCAGCCGACAGCGCCTTTGTCTGTCCCGCATAGGGCATGAGCGCGGCGATCGCCTCTGGCACCTCTTCGGATAGCGTGACGCCGCCGATGGTGATCGGTGTCAGGTCTTGGGCTGGAGTGAGGGCGGTGAGACTAGCCACGGGTGCGCCCTCCCTCAGGATCGAAGAAGACGGGATCGCAGACCTCGCACAGCGTCTCAACGCCCCGCAGATGGTCCACATGTTTCACCGTCTCCCCATGGCGCGCGCGGCCATTCACGAGGAACCCGAGGCCCAGATAGGTGCCAAAAGTCGGCGAGAAGCCGACGGAGGTGACATAGCCTTCATCATTCTCGCGCGTGGGCGCGGCCTCAGGCGCAAAAAGATGCGCGCCCGCGGTCAGTTGCTTCACCGTGCCGATGGGTTTCAGGCCCACCAACAACTCCCGCTCCGGCTCCACCAGCCCGGGCCGGGCAGCGGCGGTTTTGCCGATGCAGTCCTTCTTGGCCGAGATCATCCGCTCCATCCCGATATCAAACGCCGTCACGCGGCCATGGATCTCCGAATGGGTGATGAAGCCTTTCTCGATCCGAAGCACATTCAGCGCCTCCATCCCATAAGCGCCGCCACCCATGGTCTCGGCGCGGGCCACCAGATCACGGTAAAGCGCGTCGCCATAGCGCGCGGGGACCGCGATTTCATATGCGTGTTCGCCGGAAAACGAGATGCGGAAAAGGCGGCCTGGGATGCCATGAACCGAGATCGGGCCGCAGGACATGAAGGGCCAGGTCTCGTCATCAATCGGCGTGTCGAGGATGGAATTCAGAAGTTCGCGGGACCTTGGGCCCGCAACCGCGAATTGCGCCCATTGCTCGGTCACCGAGATGAAGCGGACATCCAGATCGGGGCGGAGCGCTTGGGATACAAACTCCAAATGCGTCATCACCTGGCCCGCCGCCGCCGTGGTGGTGGTCATCACGTAATGGCTGTCAGACAGGCGCGCAGTTGTCCCGTCATCCATCACATGCCCGTCTTCGCGCAGCATCAGCCCATAACGCACCCGCCCCGGCTTTAGCGTGGAGAACATGTTGGTATAGACAAAATCCAGAAACGCGCTTGCATCCGGGCCTTGGATGTCGATCTTGCCAAGGGTGGAGACATCACAGATGCCAACGGCCTCGCGCACCATGGTCACCTCTCGGTCGCAGGCCTCACGCCAGGTGGTTTCGCCTTGGGCGGGGAAATAGCTGGGGCGATACCAGAGCCCCGCCTCGATCATCGGCGCACCGCGGGCGGTGCTGGCGCTATGCGAGGTGGTGAAGCGTTCGGGCTGGAACCCTTTGCCTTGGGCGCCCGCCGCCATGGCACTGATCGAGATCGGCACGTAAGGCGGGCGATAGGTGGTGGTGCCGGTTTCCGGGATGCCGCGGCCGGTGGCATCGGCGAGGAGGGCGAGCGCCGAGATATTGGAGTTTTTGCCCTGATCCGGGGCCATGCCTTGGGTCGTGTAGCGCTTCATATGCTCGACCGAGCGGTAACCTTCCTGGGCGGAAAGCTTCACATCCTTGGTCGTTACGTCATTGGCAAAATCGAGCCAGGCGCGGCCTTTACCCTCAACATACCAGAGCGTTTGGGAGGTGCCGGTTTGGTCGCTGGCCGAGGGCGGGGCGATGTCGGGCGCTTTCAGCTCTAGAGCCTTAAGCGCCGATTTAGCCGCCTCGATCCCGGCAGTCAGGCAGCTTGCGGTGTCATAAGTTCCGGCGCAGGCCCCGGCGGGGGTGAGGCCCGGGATGGCACTGGCGGCGGGTAGGAAGGCCTTCAGTGCCTCATCCCAAACCGGACGCGCGCCCATATGGCAGGTCAGATGCACCGTTGGGTTCCAGCCGCCGGACATGGCTAGGCAATCGGTGTCGATCTGGGTCTCGGCTCCACTGTGGCGGATTGTGACGTTCGTGAGGGCGTGACGGCCTTTCGTGGTGATCACCTGGCCACCCGCGAAGAGTTGGTAATCGCCTTGGGCTGTTGCCTCAGCGCGGGAATCCACCACGGCGGCAACCTCGACGCCCGCGCCGATCAGGTCAAGCGCGGTTTGGTGCGCGTCGTCATTGGTGGCGAAAAGCGTGATCTTCTGACCGGGCGCCACGCCGTAGCGGTTGAGATAGCTCCGCACGGCGCTGGCCATCATGATCCCGGGCCGGTCGTTCATCGGGAAGGCGATCGGGCGCTCCAAAGCACCCGCGGCCAGCACTGCCTGTTTCGCCTGGATGCGCCAGAGGCATTCGAGCGGTAGATCGGGGGTGGCGGGGCGATGCAGCCCGACCCGCTCCAGCGCGCCATAGGTGCCGCCGTCATAAGCCCCGGTGATCGTGGTGCGCGGCATGAGCCGGACCTTGCCGGTTTCAGCCAGCGCGTCGAGCATCTCGCCAACCCAAACCGCGCCGGGCTTGCCGTCCACCTCTTCCGTTTCCGACAGAAGCCGCCCGCCAAACGCGGCGCTGTCTTCGGCGAGGATCACCTCGGCCCCACCCCGCGCGGCGGTCAGCGCGGCCATTAGCCCTGTGGGGCCGCCGCCGATCACAAGGATGTCGCAGAAGGCGAAGGCCTTTTCGTAGCGCCCCGGATCGGGTTTGCCGGAGAGCGCGCCGAGACCTGCCGCGCGGCGGATGATGGGTTCATAGAGGCCTTCCCAGAACTTCCGGGGCCACATGAAAGTTTTGTAGTAAAATCCAGCGCTTAGAAACGGTGAGAACAGATCGTTCACGGCCAGAAGATCGCGATTGAGCGGGCCGATGCGGTTCTGGCTTCGGGCCTCCAGCCCCTCAAAGACCTCCTGCACCGTGGCCCGCACATTGGGGGTTTTGCCCGCGCCTTTGCCGATCTCCATCAGCGCGTTTGGCTCTTCGGAGCCCGCCGTCAGAACCCCCCGTGGGCGGTGGTATTTGAAGGACCGGCCCATAAGCCGGACACCGTTTGCCAGAAGGGCGGAGGCCAGCGTGTCGCCCTCAAACCCGCCATAACTCCGCCCGTCGAAGCGGAAGCTGACCGGGCGCGAGCGGTCGATCAGACCTTTGCCGTCAATCCGCATCTGTACGCTCCACACCATCGCGGACAAGCGCGACCTTCAGTATCTCATGGGTGATTGTGTTGCGCGTCACCTTCAGCCAGGCGCCACAACCTGCAGTGTGATGCCAAAGCTCCGTCGTGACGCCCGCGGGGTTTTCGCGCAGGTGCAGATACGCGTTCCACGCCTCATCGCCCGCATCGGGCGCGGGGCGGGAGAGGGCGATCGCATGGCCCTTGATTGTGAACTCTCGGACATCGCGGAGGCCGCAGAGGGGGCAGCGGATTTGCATCGTCTCTTCCTCCCCTACCTGCCGCAGCGGCCATCGGGGGCCTGGCTCAATTGGAAAGTTGCGATCTCACCCGGCGCATCGGACAGGATTGAGACCACGGTGTTTGGGTTGCAGGGTTGCGCCGAGACACGGGCATCAGCGGTTTGGATTTCCACCATGTCGCCGTCGAATCTGCTGATCAGGAAGGTGCCGCCATCGCAGGAAATGGTGCAGAGCCCCTCTGGCGTGCAGGAGGCAAACTCCTCCATCGCCATGCCGCCCGCGCCGCGGCGAAGCGCGTGGCCTTGGCGCGCCATCCGCGCCGTGATCTCCACAAAGCGCACACCCGGGCGCACGGCGTCTTCGCTGAAATAGAGCGCCAAGCGTTCGACCACCTGCTCGGGATGGGCCTCCAGATGCGCCGCGTCGAAGTCACGGGCGAAACACCCGTCCTGCGCGGCCGCCGTCACGGTCGCGGCGGCGACAACGATCGCAGCGACGACGACGGTCGCGACGGCGACCACGGCGAACCCGGCGCTAATGCAGATTGTGCTGAGAGCCAGTGGCCTCTTCATCCATCAATCCTCTGCCAGTCAGGAAACGGTCAAGCCGGTAACGCGCGGCGGGCGCGTGGGGCCGGTCGGTTGCGATCAAATGGGCAAAGCTGAAACCCGACCCCGGGACCGCCTTGAACCCCCCATAACACCAGCCGCAATTGAGATAGAGCCCGTCGATATGGGTCTTGTCGATAACGGGGGAGCCATCGGGCGACATATCCATGATCCCGCCCCAGGAGCGCAAAACCTTCGCCTTACCGATCATCGGCATCAGGGTCAGCCCCGCCTCCATCACATGTTCAGCCATGGGTAGATTGCCCCGCGCGGCGTAAGAGGCGTAGAAATCCAGGTCCCCGCCAAAGACCAGCCCGCCTTTGTCGGACTGGCTGACATAGAAATGGCCCATCCCGTAGGTGACCACGTGGTCGAGGCAGGGTTTCAGCCCCTCGGTCACGAAGGCCTGCAACACATGGCTTTCGATGGGCAGGCGCATCCCCGCCATCGCGGCGACCTGGGAGGAGCGGCCAGCAACGACAATCCCGACCTTCTTGGCTTTGATCGCGCCGCGGGTGGTTTGCACCCCCGTCACCGCGCCGTTTTCGATGTCGATGCCGGTGACTTCGCAATTCTGGATCAGATCCACGCCGCGCGTATCGGCGCCGCGGGCGAAGCCCCAAGCGACCGCATCGTGGCGCGCCGTGCCGCCACGGGGGTGGTAGAGCCCGCCATAGATCGGGAAACGCGTTTGGTCGTAATCGAGATAGGGGAGGAGTTTGCGGCAGCCTGCATTGTCCAAGAGGATCGCATCGTCACCCTGATTGATCATCGCGTTCCCACGGCGGGCATAGGCATCGCGCTGCCCGTCGGAGTGGAACAGGTTGATGATGCCGCGCTGGCTGTGCATCACATTGTAATTCAACTCAGATTCAAGCTGCTCCCACAGCTTCAGCGAATGGGAGTAGAACTCCGAATTGCCTGGCAGCCCGTAATTCGCGCGGACAATGGTGGTGTTGCGCCCGACATTGCCGCCTCCGAGATATCCCTTTTCGAGGACCGCGATATTGGTCAGCCCATGTTCTTTGGCGAGATAGAAGGCCGTGGCCAACCCATGGCCGCCGCCGCCGATGATGAGGATGTCATAGGCCGGCTTCGGGTCGGGGTCGCGCCAGGCTGGCGTCCAACCGCGATTGCCCAAAAGCCCTTGAGCCAGGACTTGGAGCCCTGAATAGCGCATCAACCTCTCCCGCTGACCGGTGTGTATGAAACCGGCTCAGCTGAGACTATTCAATGGCTTGGTCACAAAGGAAAGCCGACCCGCGACAGGAAATGGCAGAGGCGCGACTTATGCGCCCGGCGTTGCGTCCGGGTCGTCTTCACTTTCGGGCCCGTCGCCTTCACCCAGGCCACATTGCGGGCCGCAATCGGGGTGGATCAGGCCATCTTCGTACCGGATGAAGCCCGCAAAGCGCGGCCGTGTCACGGCGTTATTGGTGAACTCAAGTTCACTCAGGCCAACATTGAAGGCCGGGCGGTAGGGCAGGAAGGTTTCGACATAGATGATCGCTTCGCCAACCACCATGGGCGGGAGGTATTGCTGCATGGCGGGAATATCGTTTGTGTTCAGGTCCCGCATCGTGCCGGTGCCTTCGGACCACTCGACCTCATAGCCGCTTTGACGCCGCCAAACCTCGGTGACGCGGATTTCCGAGCCTTCGACACCCCGGGTGATGTGATCGAAGACGTCCGCCAACCCCTCGATATCGGACTCGTAGAGAACGTCGTCCTGATCATCGCCATATCGCGAGATAGCGTCGGCGATGGCATAGCTTGCCTTGACCGAGCTGTTGTAGGAGCGGAAAGCGTCGAAGAAGACGAAGCTGCCCACAAAGAGCCAGGCGAGGATTGGCGTGATGATGACCGCCTCAAGTGCAATCGCCGCTTGGGTGTCTTTCAGGAATTTGGTCACGAGACGTGTCATGGTCGGCGTCCCTTAGTTCGGCTCGTTCACGAAGACGGTGGCCGAGGTCATGTGCAGGCCGCCGGAATCGTCGCGCGTGAGGTTAAGGCCGAAGCCCGAGATCGGCAGGATCCGGTCCACCACCGCGCAGGCGCGGATCAGCATCAACTGGTTCTCCGCCCCGCTCCGCCCATAATCGAAGGTGTTGGCGGGCCGGACCGAGGTGTTGCGGTTGACGCAAAGCTCTTGCTCATCCGGCAGGTCGTAGTTGATCTGATCGATGGGACGCAGGTCCAAGACCAGGATTTCGTCGCAGTTGGGGATGACCAGCGTGTTCTGGCACACATTCGCGGCGATCTGCTGATCGGTCGCCACGATGTTCGGCGTGATCCGCAGGAAGCGTACGGTCCGATCCAAAGCCCGTTCCAGCATCACTTGGCGGGTCAGGATCATCGCGGTCTCGAAGACCGCGATGAACAGGATCAGGATGATCGGGAAGACAATGACGAATTCCATCGTCGCCGTCGCCGACTCACTCCGGATGAACCGGCTGATATGGTATTTCAGCCCAAGCATCTTTGATCACTGAACCAGGCGAAGCCGGTTGATCGTTTCAGCGATAGATGCAAGCGCATCACCAAGCTCGGCACCCCGCACCTCGTAGTAGTGCGACGGCGTGGTTGCGCAATACTGCATGGCGGAAACGCCCCGCGGCGGCGCTTCGTAAGCGATGGTGAAGACCAGGATATTGGCCTCACGCGCTGCGTCGCAGATCGCCTCAAGGTTATCGTCGGCCTGATCCGCATCGGCATAGCGCTCATAGCTGTCGTAGCGCAGGTCCTGGTAGTAGTCCCAGTCGCCGCCCCAAAGCTGGCCACCCCGATAGTAGAACTCGCCTGCCACCATCCGAGCTGACCAGTTCCGCCAGATATACTGCCAAGAGACGGCTTCCGACTCGTCACCGCGATAGGGGAAGACGGAGAAGACTCCATTCCAGCTGTTCGGACGACTCCGACCGATACCGCCCCAATTCGGCTGCCTGCGATTGGGGATCCAATACAGCTCTGTGTCGGGCATATAGATGGACCAGCGATCATCTTCCTCGTGGTAGAAGATATTCGAGTCCCCGCTTTTCCGGTCTTGGACGACGTCGTACTGATTGGTGTTCTCACCATCGGTCATCAGCACGACCACTTTCAGCGTGTCGTTATCCGGATTGGATTCCTGCGCATCACCCGAGCTGATGTCGATGGTGGTCGACGGATAGGGCAAAGGCCGGTCCGAGAAATCTTCATGGACCGTGCCCGCCGTGATCAGCTGACTGACGGCGGGGGCAGCGGCCGGGTCAAGCAGCCCGACGCCCCAATTCATGCCAAGATCGATCGCGGTCCAGCCGCTGGCCTGCAGAGAGTTGATATGCGCGTGCAACTCGGCGATGTCGTGCGACCAAGGTAGAATTGCAGAGGTGTCATCGGTCTGGCAGTGCGAGTTGCGGTGCCAAGTATAGTCCATGTTCCACTGGATATCGTCATCGGCCAAATCGAAATGCGCCAGACGTTCAATCGTCTGCGACGGATCGATGGCCGTGGTTTGGAAATCCGCTGGACTAAAGCGTGTGCAGCTTGACCGGTCATGCTCGTTCGACAGCGTGAAGACGCTTTCGATGGTCGAGCCTGCATTCACCCGGCCGTTATAGGGCACGATCGAGACCGAGACGGTCATCTCATCATTTTCGTAGTCGTTCGCCTGCATCACCAGATTGACGAATTCGCGCGCTGCGGGGCGCATATTTTGGATCCGACTGTTGCGGCCCATGGAGCCGGACACATCCAGGACCATCGACACTTCGATATTCGGGATGCTGTCTTCGGCCACGCCAAATGCGGGCGAGGTCAGTGAATCGATGCCGAACATCTGCATGAAGATCGAGTTGATATCCATTTCGGCCTGGGCCGAGACGCGGCGGTAGTTGAACCCTTCTTCAGGGTCGATGCTGAGGCGGTAGTTCTCAAGGCCGGAGGCTTCGAAGTATCCACGGATCACCGCTGCGGCGTCTTCCTCTTGGTCACGCGCAGCCGCGGCCAGGACGGCGCGGTCAAGTGTGTACTGAAGTTGTACCCGCTGCGTCTCATATCGCATGATGTCGATGGCGATCCCGCCGATACCAACCATCAGCACGAACATCATCACCCCAAAGACGGTGATCGAGCCTTCTTCCTCTTGACCAAAGCGAGCCACCCTCGGGATCGTCACCGAGTTCCGCAGCTTTTGCCAGCTTGTCCGTGTCCGCGCGAACATATCGTCGCCTCCAACAATTCCAATGCGGGCCGACGGTCTCTCGGCCCATTAACCCGGGCTGTGTTTGCGCGTGAACCAAGGCAGAAATGCGGCAACTCCAGGCTGGAAACGGGGTGTTTTCAAAGCAGAAACAGTGAATTAACGATGGCTTAAGCCAGATCGGCGATACCGGTGGATCAGGCTGTCGGAATTGTTTTCTTGCGTCGGTGGTGAAGCTCGTGTTCGGTTGGCCAAAAGGGGCCTGCGTCCGTCCGGCCCAGTGTCAGAGCCAGAGGGAGGGATGCGTGATGACAGCTGCCGAGCCGACATTTCGGCAATCCGTGGAATTGATGTTCAACCGCGCCGCCGCGCTGATGGAACTGCCGCCGGGGCTGGAAGAGAAGATCCGCGTCTGCAACTCCACCTATGTGGTGCGCTTCGGGGTCCGGCTGCGGGGTGAGGTACGGACCTTCACCGGATATCGCTCGGTCCATTCCGAACATATGGAACCGGTGAAAGGCGGCATCCGCTATGCGGCCAATGTGAACCAGGATGAGGTGGAGGCGCTGGCCTCGCTCATGACGTTCAAATGCGCGCTGGTGGAGGCGCCCTTTGGTGGCTCCAAAGGCGGGTTGTGCATCGATCCCCGGCAATATGAAGAGCATGAGCTGGAACAGATCACCCGGCGCTTCGCCTATGAGCTGATCAAACGCGATCTGATCAACCCAAGCCAAAACGTCCCCGCCCCCGATATGGGCACGGGCGAGAAAGAAATGGCGATCATGGCCGATCAATACGCGCGGATGAATACGACCGACATCAATGCGCGGGCTTGCGTGACCGGCAAACCGCCCAATGCGGGCGGCATCCAAGGCCGGGTGGAGGCCACGGGCCGGGGTGTGCAATACGCGCTTCAGGAGTTCTTCCGCTATCCCGAAGATGTGGCGAAGGCCGGGTTAGATGGCTCGCTCGACGGTAAACGGGTGATTGTCCAGGGCTTGGGCAATGTTGGTTATCACGCGGCGCTGTTCCTCTCGACCGAGGATGGCTGCAAGATCACCCATGTGATTGAGCGCGACGGCGCATTGACCAATCCAGAGGGGCTGGACATCGCCCTTGTGCGCGACTGGATCGCCCATCATGGCGGTGTGCGCGGCTGCCCCCACGGCCACTATATCGAGGAGGGGCTGAAGGTCTTGGAAGAAGACTGCGACATCCTGATCCCCGCCGCGATCGAAGGTGTGATCAATATGGGCAATGCGGAGCGGGTGAAGGCGCCGCTGATCATTGAGGCCGCAAATGGCCCGGTCACCGCCGGGGCCGACGAGATCCTCCGCCACAAAGGCACGGTCATCATCCCCGATCTCTATGCCAATGCCGGGGGTGTCACGGTCAGCTATTTCGAATGGGTCAAGAACCTCTCCCACATCCGCTTTGGCCGGATGCAGCGCCGCCAGGAAGAGGCGCGGCATGAGTTGATCGTGAATGAACTGGAACGGCTGTCAAAGGATAAGGAGCTTGGTTGGAGCCTGAGCCCGAACTTCAAAGAGAAGTATCTGAAAGGCGCGGGGGAGTTGGAATTGGTCCGCTCTGGTCTCGATGACACGATGCGGGGGGCCTATCAGTCCATGCGCGAGGTCTGGCACAGCCGGAACGATGTCACTGATCTCAGGACGGCGGGGTTCCTGGTGTCGATCTCGCGGGTGGCGTCCAGTTATCAGGCGAAAGGGCTCTAGGGGACAGGCGCGACCGATCTTGAACAAAAAAAGACCCCCGAAGCGACCCTTGTTCTACATTCCCTGCCCGAATAACGCCGAAGCCGCCGGGCATCGCCGGCGCTGCCCGGCAGGCGCTTCCCGGAGGGAATCTGCCGAGAAGGGCCGTCCCGCGGGCTGGCGGTTTGGCTGAGTCTGGGCGCTGAGGTCGGAACGAGGCCGGACTTGGCT
>JANQNZ010000081.1 GCA_028279315.1 Rhodophyticola sp.
CAATCAGCTCGTACCTCTTCTATGAGATCGCCGCACTTCTGGTGCTGGCCGCGACGGTTGGGTTTGTGGGGCTCCTCCTGCGCCAGCCCTTGATCGTGAGCTTCATTGCCGTTGGCATCCTCGCTGGCCCCTCGGTCCTCGACATCGCGCAATCCCATGCGGAGATCGATTTGCTCGCCGAATTGGGGATTGCCGTGCTGTTGTTCCTGGTTGGGCTGAAGCTGGACCTCAACATGGTCCGCACCCTTGGCCCGGTCGCGCTTTTGACCGGGCTGGGGCAGGTGGCCTTCACCACGATCTTTGGCTTCTTGATCGGGATGGCGCTTGGTCTGGGCTGGGTGACAAGCCTTTATGTGGCCGTTGCGCTCACCTTCTCCTCCACCATCATCATCGTGAAGCTTCTCTCCGACAAACGTGAGCTTGGCTCGCTCCATGGCCGGATCGCGCTTGGGTTTCTGATTGTGCAGGACATCGTGGTGGTGCTGGCCATGATCGTCCTGTCCGCCATCGGGGTCGGCGCGGGCGAGGATGCGGCCTGGACCGAGGTGGCGCAGGTCTTCGGTTATGGCGCGCTGATGTTGGTCGCTGTGGGGCTTTTCATCCGGTATTTGGCCGACCCGTTGGTTGAACGCCTGTCCCGCTCGCCGGAACTGCTGGTCTCCTTCGCCATTGGCTGGGCGGCGATGCTGGCGGCCTTGGGCCATTTCCTGGGCTTCGGGAAAGAGTTGGGCGGGCTTTTGGCGGGTGTTTCGCTTGCCTCCACCCCGTTTCGGGAGGCGATTGCGGCGCGGCTGGCCAGCCTGCGGGATTTCCTCTTGCTCTTCTTCTTCATCGCCCTGGGCGCGTCGCTAGATCTCTCGATCTTGGGCGCCAGTGTCGTGGCGGCGCTCGTGTTCTCCGCCTTCGTGCTGATCGGCAACCCGTTGATTGTGCTCGCGATTATGGGGGCCATGGGATACCGCAAACGGACCGGGTTCCTGGCCGGGCTGACCGTGGCGCAGATTTCGGAGTTTTCGCTGATCTTCATGGCGATGGGCGTGTCGATTGGCCATGTGGCGGACCAGGCGCTCGGGTTGGTGACCCTGGTGGGCCTCATCACCATCGCGGCCTCGACCTATATGATCACCTATTCGCACCAGCTTTATGAGCGTTTGGAGCCGGTTTTAGGCGTGTTCGAGCGCAAGACCGCGGGCGCGGTGGAGGATGCGGGCGGGCCGGCCGCCGCGGCCCATGATGTGGTGCTTTTTGGGTTGGGGCGCTACGGGCTCGCCATCGCGCAGGAGTTGCGGGCGGCGGGCAAAACCGTTCTGGGGGTGGATTTCAACCCGGTGGCTGTGCGGTTCGCCCGGGCCGAGGGGTTCGAGGTGCTTTATGGCGATGCGACGGACCCGGAGTTTCTGTCCCATCTGCCGCTGACCGATGTGGCCTGGGCGGTCTCAGCCGTGCCGGAGCATGAGACGGGGTTGACCCATGACGACCCGCGCCGGGCGCTGGTCTTGGCGTTGCAGGAGTTGCGCTTCACGGGCCGGATCGCCGTGGCGACCTCGCAAGAGGCGTTGCGTGGACCGATGCAGGAGGCCGGCGCCGATCTGGTGCTGTCGCCCTTCCGGGATGCGGCGGCGCGGGCGGCGGAGTTGATCTTGACGGGTCAGGAGGAGCCGGAGCGTGAGATTGCCGACCCGGAAGGGCAGCGGGAGTTGGTGTCTTGAGGGCATAGCTCTGTCGATCTGTTGGGGCTTGGAACTGACGTCGGAGTGGGTGAAGGCTGTAGGGCGGGACTTGTCCCGCCATTGCCAGGCCGTGGATCATCCAAATGCGGCGGGACAAGTCCCGCCCTACGGGTGATGTGAACGCATTGGCTTAACGGTTAGATCGCCAGCCCACGGCCCCTCTCGGCAGGTTTTCTTCGAAAACCACCTGCCGGCAACGTGTCGATGCCCGGCTCCCGTTGTGCTTGGGTCGGTACCGATCTTTGGCCCCGACGACTCAGCCTTTACCCAAACTGCCCTTCGATAAAGCTCCGCGCTTCTCGCGTCTCCGCTCCCGCGAACATCGCCGCGGTCGGCCCGATTTCCAAGAGCCGGCCTAGGTGGAAATAGGCCACGCGATCCGCCACGCGGCGGGCCTGCATCATGGAATGGGTGATGATGACGATGGATTTTGTCTCTTTCAGTTCCATCACCAGATCCTCGACCTTGGCGGTTGCAATCGGGTCGATGGAGCCGGTGGGCTCATCCATCAACAGCACGTCCGGTTGGGTGGAAAGCGCGCGGGCGATGCAGAGCCGCTGCTGCTGCCCGCCGGACAAATCCGTGCCCGCCTTCCGATGCAAATCATCCTTCACCTCATCCCACAGATGGGCGCGTTTCAGGCAGGCCTCGACGTGATCCTCCAACTCGGCCCGGTCGCGCATCAGCCCATGGAGTCGCGCGCCATAAGCCACATTGTTGTAGATCGACGACGGGAATGGGTTGGGCTTCTGGGCGACCCACCCAAAACGGCGGCGCAGAAGCGGCGGGTCGACATCCGGGTGGCGGATGTCTTCGCCCTCCAAGACCAAGCTGCCCTCGATGGTCACATCGCGGGTGTCGTCATGCATCCGGTTCAGGCATTTTAATGCCGTGGATTTGCCGCAACCCGAGGGGCCGATGAAGGCCAGCGCTTCGTTGGAATAGAGATCGAAATCCACGTCGATCAGCGCGTGTTTGTCGCCATACCAGAGGTTCAGGCCCCGCACCTCCATCATTGGCGGGCTGTTGCGGCCCGAGGCATGGGTGATGGTGGGGCGGGTGGATTCTATGACGTCGAACATCGGTTTCGCGCTCCTGACTGGCTCCGTCAGGGTCGGTGTCTCATGGCAATGTCACGAGGAGATTTGATCTAGATCGAATAGGCGAAGATTTCACAAAACCTTCATATTCGAGCGGAGCAGGGACCTAATTTTCGATGGTTTTGGCCGAACAATCGCTCTTCTACGTCCCCCGCCCGAATAGCGCCGAAGGCGCCGGACATCGACAGGCCGCCCGGCCGGTCTGGCGATTGGGTTGGTCTTGGGCTGAGATCAGAGCGAGGTCGGATTTGGCTCAGATAGAGCGCTGTCGCTCAAAGGTCTGATCGCCAGCCCACGGCCTGTCGATGCCCGGCTTGCGGTATCTCGACCCACCTGCATCGCCCATCAATCGCCGAGCTTGGCGTGCACCTCTTCGAGGTCGATCTCACCCACGGGCATCTTGTTCGACGGATCCTCGAAATCGTATTTGTAGAGCTGGAAGTCGCGCTTGTAGATCTCATAGACCAGATGCATCGACAGATCGTCGAAATAATCCTCGACGGGATGCGCCCGCTTCGGCCCATGACCTTCGCTTTCATTGAAGCGCGGCACGTCTTTCAGCGTCACATCATGGGCCATCTCAATGCTGTCGAGCACCGTTTGCATCCCATCATTGAACTTCTCGGTCCAGAAGATGTGGTCATAAGTGCCGCCATTGACGATGAAGGTGGAGATATGGCCGGACATGGCGGACCAGTGGATATCGGGGTCCATCGGGCGGCGGAAGCGGATCGTGTCGCGGGCAAAGAGCAGGAAGCGGCGGAAGCTTTTGATCTGGTCGAACTCCTCCTTACCGTCCGGGCCGCCAACCTCGATCCCGTATTTCTGGATCAGCAGCGGCACCATATTGCCGCGATAGCGTTTGCCGTTCCGCTGGATGCCGCAGATCTTGTCGAAAAAGCTCGACAGGATGCGGGTGTAAGGGTTCCGCACACAGGTGAAGGCATAAGATTTGTGATTGGTCACATTGTCGGTGATCTTGGGCTGACTGTCGTCCAGCGCCCATTTGTGCATCCCGTCTTTGGCATCATGGATGTCGCCATCGAAAAACGCGCCATGGTCCGAGTAATACATGATCTGACCAATGGTCGAGCAGGCGCATTTCGGCACCACGCGGTAGACCACGCTTTCACTTTCCGTCATCCAAGTGCCCGGGAAACCCATGGCTCACTGCCTCGATCTTTGTCCCACATGCCTCTTACAGGGGGCCTGCCCTACAAAAAAGCAAAGAAACAGTGTTTCTTCAATCTCTGTTAGGTATTAGTGCACAACAATAAGGAAAGATTGAGGCGTGTTGTTTCCAAAATGGCAAAGATAGCGTTCATCCTGCTCTGCCATAAGGATGCCCCGGCGATCATCCAGCAGGCCGAACGCCTGACGGCGACGGGCGACTATGTGTCGATCCATTTCGACGCCCGCGCCAAGCCCACAGAATACGCCAAGATCGTCGCCGCGCTGTCGGACAATCCCGGCGTTGTCTTTGCCAAGAAACGCATCAAATGCGGTTGGGGGGAGTGGAGCCTGGTTCAGGCCAGCCTTTACGCGCTGGAGGCCGCGGAAGAGGCGTTCCCGAAAGCCACCCATTTCTACATGCTGTCGGGCGATTGCATGTCGGTGAAATCTGCGGCCTATGCCCGGGCGTTCCTCGATTCCGCGGATAAGGACTATATCGAAAGCTTCGATTTCTTCACCTCGGATTGGATCAAAACCGGGTTCAAACGCGAGCGGCTCGTCTACCGCCACTACGTCAACGAACGAAAGAGCAAATGGCTGTTCTATGCCATGTTCAACGCCCAGAAACGCCTTGGGCTGGAGCGCAAGATCCCCGAGGATTTGCAGATCATGATCGGCAGCCAGTGGTGGTGCCTGCGCCGCCGCACGATCGAGGCAGTGTTGGAGTTTTGCCGCGCCCGGCCCGATGTGCTCCGGTTTTTCCGGACGACTTGGATTCCCGACGAGACCTTCTTTCAAACCCTGGTCCGGCATCTGGTGGCCGATGTGGAGATTTTGAACCGGTCGCTCACCTTCAAGATGTTCTCCGACTATGGAATGCCGGTGACATTCTACAATGATCACTTCGATCTTCTGGTGACGCAGGACGTCCTTTTTGCCAGGAAAATCAGCCCGGAAGCCGAGTTTCTGAAAGAACGGCTGGGCGCGCTTTGGGCCTCGGAAAGAACCGATTTCGCGGTGTCTGGGGATGGTCAGAAACTGCACAGCTTCTTAACCGGTCGGGGCCGCATCGGGCGCCGCTTTGCGCCGCGCTTTTGGGAACGGGAGGCAACCCTTGGTCAGGACCGAGAGTTGATGATGATCGTCTGCAAGAAATGGCATGTGGCCAAACGGATGCTGCATTCCGCGCGTGAAACGTTTGGGGTGACGGGGATCGAATACCTGTTTGACGAGGCCGCCTGCGACATCCCCCATCTGGGCGGGCTGGAGCGCACTTTGGAGAAGCGCAACCGCCATCGGCGGGCGCTGATGCGGATGCTCTTTGACTATTTCGGCACTGACCGGATGGTGATCTGCCTTGACCCCAACAATATCGATCTGATGCAGGATTTCATGTCGGACCGGGCGAAGGCGAAAATCCTGGAGCTGCAATGTATCTTCGATGACGGCTATCTGATTGGCCATGCGGAGCGAGTGGGCCTCGCCTCGCCTGAATCGCCGCCAGAGATCATCAGCCGGTTGTTGCCGACGCTGCGCTATGAGTTCGATTACGAGTCGGTGCGGATCCGGGACGCGGAGTTCCCCAACCATTTCCGCCTGCACCAAG
The DNA here is from genome assembly GCA_028279315.1 of Rhodophyticola sp. Classification (GTDB taxonomy): domain Bacteria; phylum Pseudomonadota; class Alphaproteobacteria; order Rhodobacterales; family Rhodobacteraceae; genus Rhodophyticola. Next base: position 5,610 of record JANQNZ010000081.1, read on the forward strand.
ACCGGGGCACCCAGGAACAGGCGGAGACGTTGCGGGAGTTCTTCGACTGCGACCGGGAAGCCGCCTGGGCCTTGGCCGAGACCCCGCATCTGTTTGACGACTGACTTTGGGGGGATTGCGCGGCAAGCGGGTTGGGAAATGCCTGTCAGTCGAGCGGAGCCCGCCTCAAGCACAAGACAAGCCGGGCGTCGGCGGGCCGGGGACTGGCGATCCATCCTTAGAGCTAGACCGCTTTATCCCAGCCAACTCCGGCCTCGTTCCGATGTCAGCGCCAGGCTTCACCAAATCGCCAGGCCGCGGGACGGCCCCTCTCGGCAGATTTTTCTTCGAAAAGTCGCCTGCCGGGCAGCGCTGTCGATGCCCGGCGCCTTCGGCTTGATTCCGGGCAAGGGAAACAAAGCGACCGGGCCAAGGCCCGATCTACGCGGCTTTGGTTGAGGTTAGTGCGACAAACACGTCCTCCAAGTCCGCCTCTTCGGTGGCGACATCGCGGATCGTGATGCCTGCGGCGCGGACGGCTTCGAGGATCGCATCGGCGGTGACCTGGGAGCGATGGTAGGAGAAGACAAGCGCCCCATCGGGCCGCGTCGCACACTCGACCCCCTCCGGCACAGTGACGGGACCTGCGGGTTCGTCGGGCACAATCACCAGCGTCTTGGCGTCGAGCCGGGCGAGCAGGTTCTCGGTCCGGTCGCGCACAACCACGGCGCCGTGGTTGATGATGGCGATCTCGTCGCACATCTCTTGCGCCTCCTCCAGGTAATGGGTGGTCAGAATGATGGTCATGCCCTCGGCATTCAGTTGACGTACATTGGCCCAAAGCATCTGCCGAAGCTCGATATCCACGCCTGCGGTCGGTTCATCCAGGACCAGGATTTGCGGGTGATGGACCAGCGCCTTGCCGAGGAGGAGCCGTCGCCGCATGCCCCCTGAGAGCGATCTGGCATAAGCCTCAGCCTTATCTTCCAACCCGATCAGCCGCAGGATCTCTTCAGTCCGGCGCTGCGCTTTCGGCACGCCATAGAGCCCCGCCTGCACCTCCAGCGCACCGCGGGGGGTGAAGAACGGGTCGAGGTTCAGCTCTTGCGGCATCACCCCGATGGCGGCGCGGGATTGGCGGGGGTTCACGTCCTGGTCGAAGCCCCAGATCGTCACCCGGCCCGCGGTTTTGGTCACCAGCCCCGCCAAGATGTTGATCAGCGTCGATTTGCCCGCGCCATTTGGCCCCAGAAGTCCGAAGATCGAGCCCCGCGGGATCGCCAGATCGACGCCTTTCAGCGCCTCTTTCGGCCCGTCATTGCCGGACGCGGCATAGGTTTTCCGCAAACCCTGAAGCTCAATTGCGTGGTCTGACATGGGCCCCCTCCGGCGGTCCTTAGGCTTGCCCGCGCATGGGCAACCTGCAATATGGGGATGAGCCTTAGGCCGCCCAACCGGCCGCCGCAAGATCGAGAGCGATGGATATGACCTATGAGCCCCCCGAGACAGAAATCGTCGACACCTGGCGCGTGTGTTGCGACGGGGGGGAGGGCGCCTTGGGCCATCCAAGGGTTTGGCTGTCGATCTCACCTGACACGGGCTGGGTCGAATGCGGCTATTGCGACAAGAAATACATCCACAAGGATTTTGTGGAGGAAGCCGTAGAGGCCACGTGATCCGATGGATCGCCCGCAGGGTTGCTGCGGCTTTCGCAGCCGGCCTGCTGACAATCCTGGCTTACTTGGCGGCTGCCGCAGTGGGCGCGCTGCTGCCCGGAGAGACCGCCCAAATCGCACCTGATACTCGACCGCCGGTGGAGATCGCGATGGTCGGAAGTGCGATCCACGTCGATTTCGTCCTTCCGGCGACAGAGGCGACGCGCCGGGTGCTTGCCCCCTCAACCCAAGCCGGTGTCCCGGTGGATGACGCCCGCGTGGAGCATTTCATCGTCGGATCGGGGGCGGAGCAGTTTTATACCTCCACCCCCAGCCTGGCCGATATCCGCGCCCCGGCGCTGTTCCGGGCGATCACCGGCGACGCCTCGGTCCTGCGGGTGGAGGCTTGGGGGCCGCTGCCCCCGGGGATCGTGCGGCATCGTCTGACCTTGCCCGCGGCGCAATATGACGCGCTTCTTGCGGCGATTGGCGATAGCGCGACCGAGCGCGCGCTGCCGCATCCCGGCTATTCCGACACAGATGGGTTTCTGCACGCCCATGGGCGGTTCCACATCTTCCGGACCTGCAATACATGGGTTGGCCAGATGCTGCGGGCGGCGGGTGTGCAGGGGGGCATATGGACGCCGACGCCTTATGCGGTGCGCCTGTCGCTCTGGCGGTTTGCCCAAGGTTGAGGCGCGGGCGTCAACTCACGGGCGTCAATTCAAGGGTGCAGGCCCCGCGCGCTTTGCGTAGAACAGAAGGTGTGTGCGGAACGGGAGGGGTTGTGATGAGCGATGCGGCATTTGGCAAAGGGCATCATCTGCATCTGGTCGATGGCTCGGCCTTCATTTTCCGCGCCTATCACGCGCTGCCGCCTTTGACGCGGAAATCCGATGGGCTGCCGATTGGGGCGGTCTCGGGCTTTTGTAACATGATCTACAAGATGATCGAGACCAATACCGGGCCGGATGCGCCGACCCATGCGGCGGTGGTGTTCGACAAGGGCTCTCACACCTTCCGGAATGAGATGTTCGATCAATACAAAGCCAACCGCGATGAGATGCCTGAGGATTTGCGGCCTCAGATCCCCCTGACCCGGGACGCGACGAAAGCCTTCAACCTCGCCTGCCTGGAATTGGAAGGCTATGAGGCCGATGACATTATCGCCACGCTCGCCCGCCAGGCGCGGGAGGCGGGGGGGCGCTGCACCATCATTTCGTCCGACAAAGACCTGATGCAGCTGGTCGGCGGCGGGGTTGAGATGTTCGATGCGATGAAAAGCACGCGGATTGATGCCGAGGGGGTGGAGGCGAAATTTGGCGTCGGCCCCGAGAAGGTGATCGATGTCCAGGCGCTGGCGGGTGACAGCGTGGACAACATCCCCGGCGCGCCGGGGATCGGAGTGAAGACCGCCGCACTTTTGATCAATGAATACGGGGATTTGGAGACGCTGCTGGCGCGCGCCGAGGAGATCAAGCAGCCCAAGCGCCGGGAAACGCTGATCAATTTCGCCGACCAGATTCGATTGTCGAAACGGCTTGTGACGTTGGATGGCGAGACACCCATCGACGTGACGTTGGAGGCGTTGGAGGTAAAAGACCCTGATCCCGAGGCGCTGATGGCGTTCCTGACGGAGATGGAGTTCCGCACGCTCACCCGCCGGATTTCTGAGCAGATGGGGGTCGAGGCGCCGGAGATCAAAGAGGTGGCGGCGCCCGCAGCCGAGGCCGCGCCGGAGGTGAAACCCTTTGACACCAGCGCTTATGAGATCGTCCGTGACCGGGCCGCGCTCGATGCTTGGATCGCCAAGGCCCATGGCGTGGGCTACCTGGCGCTCGACACAGAAACCACCTCACTGAATGAAATGACGGCGGAATTGGTGGGCGTGTGTCTCTCGACCGCAGCGGGCGAGGGGGCCTATGTGCCGGTTGGCCATGTGGAAGGGGGCGATGACCTCTTCGGGGGCGCGAAATTGGCCGAGGGGCAGATGCCGTTGGAGGAAGTTCTGGCGGCGCTGAAACCGATGTTGGAGGACGCCTCGGTCCTCAAAATCGGGCAGAATATGAAATACGACGCGAAAATCTTCGCGCGCTACGGGATCGATGTCGCCCCAATCGACGACACGATGCTGATGTCTTACGCGATGAATGCGGGCCTCCACGGCCACGGCATGGATACGCTGAGCGACCGTTACTTGGGTCATGAGCCGATTCCGATTAAGTCCTTGCTGGGCAGCGGAAAATCGCAGCGGACTTTCGATCTGGTCCCGATAGACGAAGCCGCGCCTTATGCCGCCGAAGACGCCGATATCACGCTCCGCCTCTGGCAGCAGTTCAAGCCGAACCTGCATCAGGAACAGGTGACAACCGTTTATGAGACCCTGGAACGCCCGCTGGTGCCCGTCTTGGCGCGGATGGAGCGGGCCGGGATCAAGGTGGACCGCGATACGCTTTCCCGGATGTCGAACGCGTTCGCGCAGAAAATGGCGGGGCTGGAGGCGGAAATTCATGAGCTGGCGGGCGGGCCGTTTAATGTGCAGTCGCCCGCGAAGGTGGGTGAAATCCTGTTTGAAAAGATGGGGTTGGAGGGCGGCACGCGCACCAAGACCGGTCAATGGTCCACGACGGCGGGGCAATTGGAAGACCTGGCCACTGAACATGATTTTCCGGCGCGGGTGCTTGACTACCGGCAGCTCGCGAAGCTGAAATCCACCTATACCGACGCGCTGCAAGAACACATCAATGCCGAGACCGGGCGGGTCCATACCAGCTACTCCATCGCGGGCGCGAATACCGGGCGGCTGGCCTCCACCGATCCGAATTTGCAGAACATCCCCGTCCGCACCGAAGAGGGGCGGCGGATACGCGAGGCGTTTATCGCCGAACCCGGCAAGGTGCTGGTTTCGCTCGATTATTCGCAGATCGAGCTTAGGATTCTCGCCCATATCGCCGGGATCGACGCGCTGAAAGAGGCGTTTCGGGAGGGGCAGGATATCCACGCGGCGACGGCATCGGAGATGTTTAATGTGCCGCTTGAGGACATGACCCCCGACATCCGCCGCCAAGCCAAGGCGATCAATTTCGGGGTGATCTATGGGATTTCGGGCTTTGGCCTCGCGCGTAACCTCCGCATCCCGCGGGCCGAAGCGCAGGGTTTTATCGACCGGTATTTTGAGCGCTTCCCGGGCATCAAGGATTACATGAACGAGACCAAAGAATTTGCGAAATCAAAGGGTTATGTTGAGACGCTGTTCGGTCGCAAAATCCACACGCCCGAGATCAACGCCAAAGGCCCGAAGGCGAGCTTCGCCTATCGCGCCGCGATCAACGCGCCGATCCAAGGCACGGCGGCGGATGTGATCCGGCGCGCGATGATCCGCATGGAAGCGGCGATTGAGGGGTTGCCGGCGACAATGCTGCTCCAGGTCCATGACGAATTGCTGTTCGAAGTGGAGGAAGGCGCGGTGGACGATCTCGTCACCGCCGCCCGCGCGGCCATGGAAGGCGCGGCCGATCCGGCGGTGAAGCTCTCGGTGCCTCTGGTCGTGGATGCCGGCCAAGGCGCGCATTGGGCGGAGGCGCATTGATGAGCACCATCGCCAGTTGGGAGGAGTTGCGCGATTTCGCGCTCTCGCTCGATCTGCCGAAGGTCGAAGACAGCATGAGTTGGGGCAATCCGGGCCTCAAGGCCCACGGCAAGCTCTGGTGCTGGTGGAGCCCCTATATCGACGCCGCCGTCTTCAAAGGCTCGATCGAGGAGCGCGAGATGCTGATGGCCGCCGATCCGGAGACTTTTGTACTCCACGACCATTATGCCAAGCACGGGCTGCTTCTGGTCGCGGGTGGGCTGATTGACCGGGATTGGGCCGAGGCGCGGCTGAGGAGCAGCTGGCGCGCGATGGCTCCGAAACGGTGGTTGAAAGAGTGGGAGGCGGGGCAGGCGTGAGCGCCGTAGCGGTATCTTGGGCCGACATGCGCCGGTTTGTTCGATGGTATGTGGGCTGCACTTGCCTCTTTCTCTTGCTCGCTATCCCATATCTTTTCTTCCCATTTCACATCAGCGCCTTGGTGCTGATTGTGGTCTATGCTTTGGTGCTGGCTCAGTTTTGGTGGGTCAGGCGCCGAGGGTTGGTGTTGTCATGGCGGATGACCGTAGTCTGGTGCGGCCTGTTTGCATCGGCCTGCTATTTGGTGGTGGCCGCGTTGCGTGAAATCCAGGGCGAACCGTCCAACAGCTATCTCTATGGTGGTGGGGAAATTCTCATACAGGACGGCGTCCTGACATCCGCCGGCCGTTGGCTCATTTTTGTCGAAGGGTCGGTTTGGGTCTTCATCCTCGGCGTGATCGCAAGCGGGGTCGGCTGGATCGCGGTTTTTGGTTGGTCCAGACAGATTGGTTTCCAACATGATCAGGCCCGCCCATGACCCTTATCGCGTTCAACAAACCCATGAATGTCCTCAGCCAATTCACCGATGAAGGGAAATGGCCCGGGCTGAAGCGCTGGATCGACGTTCCCGGGGTCTATGCAGCCGGGCGGTTGGATCGGGACAGTGAGGGGCTTCTGATCCTGACCGACGATGGGCGGTTGCAGGCGCGGATCACCTCGCCCCGGACGGCGATGCCGAAGACCTATTTTGCGCAAGTGGAGGGGGCGCCGGGGGCCAGGGCGCTGGATCAATTGCGGGCGGGCGTGACGTTGAAGGACGGTCCGACCAAAGCGGCGGAGGTGGAGGAGGTGGGGGAGCCCGCGTGGCTCTGGCCGCGGGTTCCGCCGGTCAGGGAGCGGAAGACGGTGCCCGATGCGTGGCTGAAGCTCACCATCACCGAGGGGCGAAACCGGCAGGTGCGGCGGATGTGTGCCCATGTGGGCCTGCCGTGTCTGCGGTTGATCCGCTGGCAGGTGGGGTCGTGGAGCCTGGAGGGGTTGGCGCCCGGGGTTTGGCGGGAAATGGATGGCTGAGTAGGGCGGGACTTGTCCCGCCGCGCCGTGAGGATGGAACGCCTTGGGAAGATGGCGGGACAAGTCCCGCCCTACGGCCTGAACCGCCCCCGTTTTCTTGCAAGAAAACGGCCCGGAGTTTTGCAAAACTCCGATGGTGCCCCATGGGATCAGGTGAAAAAAAGAAGGGGCCGGGCAAATGCCGCGGCCCCTTCCAAATGCGGGTCTCTCCTCCCTTAAAGGACCCGCCGAATCCTACGCCAACATCACCATCGGGTTTTCCAGGTTGTCCACGATGGCTTGCAGCAATTCCGCCCCAAGCGCGCCGTCGATGACGCGGTGATCGACCGACAGCGTCACCGACATCACCGTCGCGGTGGTCAATTCCCCATCCTCGCCCACAATCGGCCTTTTCACGCCCGCGCCGACCGCCAGGATCGCGCCATGGGGCGGGTTGATAACCGCGTCGAAATTGTCGATGCCGAACATGCCGAGATTCGAGATCGCGAAGGACCCGCCGACATATTCGTGCGGCGCCAGCTTCCGGTCGCGGGCGCGGGTGGCGAGGTCTTTCATCTCGGTCGAGAGCGCTGAAAGCGATTTCATCTCCGCATCTTTCAGAACCGGCGTGAAGAGCCCGCCTTCGACGGCGACCGCCACGGCCACATCCGACGGCGTCAAACGCAGCATCCGGTCACCCGCCCATACTGCATTGGCGGCAGGCACGGCTTGCAGGGCGTTGGCGCAGGCCTTGATGATGAAATCGTTGACGCTGAGCTTCACGCCGCGCGCTTCCAACTGCTTGTTGAGCTGGCTGCGGAAAGCCAGAAGCGCGTCGAGTTTGATGTCGCGCCGTAGATAGAAATGCGGGATGGTTTGTTTGGCTTCCGTCAGACGCGCGGCAACCGTCTTGCGCATCCCGTCAAGCGCGATCTCTTCATAGTCGCGGTCGGCATACATCTTCAGCACCTGCTCGGCCGAGGGACCGGTGGGCATGGCGCCAGCGGCTGTCGCGGCGGCAGCTGCCGGAGCTGCGGCGGGGGCAGCTGCAGGCGCGGCGCCTGGCTGGGCCTGCTCCACATCGGCCTTCACGATCCGGCCATGGGGGCCGGTGCCTTTGATTTGGCTCAAGTCGAGCCCTTTGTCAGCAGCGATCCGGCGGGCGAGGGGCGATGCGAAGATGCGGACCCCATCGGCGCTGGCCGGTGCTGCCGGGGCCGGGCCGGGTGCAGCAGTTGGGGCGGCGGGTACGGCCTCGGCCTCTGCCGCCGGGGCGGGGGCCGCGG
>JANQNZ010000071.1 GCA_028279315.1 Rhodophyticola sp.
ACCAACCCAATCGCCAGACCGCCCGGGCGGCCTGTCGATGCCCGGCGCCTTCGGCGCATTATTCGGGCAGGGGACGCAGAACAGCGATGGTTCAAGGCAAAGGCCATGCTATTGTTCGACGTCGCCCCCACCGGTCGTTTTGCCACACTCCGCTGCCGTCTTTCGGCGGGGCGGCCATCGCGCTACAAGGCTAGACAGAGGTGACCCCGGAGAGGACCCCGCCCTCATGACTGACGAAACCCGCCTGGCTTTTGCCCACCCGTCTGAGCGTGCCAAGGCCACCGCTGGCCCCGATCCGCTCGACCGCATTTCGCTGGCCGATCATGAGCGCGAGGTGGAGATCGGTGCGTTCCAGGCCGAGCGCGGCACGACGCAGCGGGTGCGGTTCAATGTCGTGGTGGAGGTCCGTTCTGAGGCTGACCCAGACGCCGATGACGTGGACCGGATCCTGTCTTACGACACCATCGTCGAGGCCATCGATATCGAACTGGCGGCTGAGCGGTTGAACCTGCTGGAAACGCTGGCCGCCCGGATTGCCGAGCGCATATTGGCCCATCCCCTGGCCGCGCGCTGCTTCGTGCGGATCGAGAAGCTTGACCGGGGGCCGTTCGCCCTTGGGGTGGAAATCGTCCGCAGCGCGCCGGAGAAGCCGAAACTCCGGCTCTTGGCTGATGAGATGCCCCATCCGCTGATTGTCTATCTGTCGAATGCGGCAATTGGCCGGCCCGATCTGCCCGATCTGCTCAACCATCTGGAGGCCGCCGGCGCGCCCGTCATCCTTTGTGTCGGCCCCGCCGATATCCCGCGCCCTGTCGCCGCCCACGCCATGCCCCAGCGGCGGATCGACCTTTTGGCGATTGAACAGAACGCCTGGGTCCTGGCCGCGCGCGATGATCGTTGCGTGGTGGTCGACAGCCGGACCGAGCTTGATTGGGCCATGAAACACGGGCAGATCAGCGTCTGGGCGCCGTCGAAACTGGTCTTGGATGCGGTGGATGGCCCTGGCGTCCAAGTCACGGGCGGCGAAGCTCTGGCCCATTGGCTGGCCGAAAGCTTCGAGGCCCGGCGGTTGGTTCTGCTTGGAGGTGCGGCGCCCGACGGTGCCGATCTACCGGTCGAAACTTGGCCCGCAGAGGCGTTACCGGAGCTTTAGGCGCAGCTCCTGCATCGGGGCACCACCCATCATATGCTCTGCCTGAAACGCGAAACCGGCTTTCTCCAGCACCCGGATCGAGGCGGTGTTGGAGGGGCGCACAAGGCCATACACCTCCTCTGCGCCCAGATCGTCGCGGGCATAGTCCAAGGCCCCGCGCACAAACTCACTGGCCAGCCCCTGACCCCAGAGATCAGGCATCAGATGGTAGCTGAGGTTGAGGCCTTGATGCTGGTATTTCACCGTCAGCCCACCCAAGCCCACGGTGCGGCCCGCATGGATCAAGGCCCACCGGCCAAAGCCATGGCGCGCCCAATGGGCGATGTCTTTGCCGACGCTGGTGGCGCTGCGCGCCTCATCAAACGGTGTCGGGTCGGGGCGATGGGCCACCAATTCCTGACGCGAGAAGAGATCCGCGTAAAACGGCGTGTCGGCGGCCTGCACCGGGCGGCAGCGCAACCGAAGGGTCCGGAACTCCGGCAGGTTCTGAAAATCAAGCGCGTTCATGCGACAATCTGACCATGGGCCGGGGGTGCGGGCAAGCTGTTTGCGCCAGCGCTGCGGCGCGGCGGGCGGGGGATTGCCACTTGCCCGGGAAAACCCGCGGCGCTAGGCCGGGGTTCATGACACGGTATTTCCGGCCAATCCCGCTCTCTGATCCGGCTCATCCGCCGGGGGCCAAGCGCCTGGCGGGCGGCTGGTGCCGCTTCACCCAAGTGGAGGTGTTGTCCCGCGCTCATGGGCCTCGGACCGTTCCAACGGAGGCGGTGCCGCGCGAGGTTCTGGAGCGGCTGACCACGCCCCGGACGCCTCTTGTCGGGCTCACGCTTGACCAACCTCGGATCATGGGGATTTTGAATCTAACGCCGGACAGTTTTTCCGATGGCGGGCGGTTCAACGCCCCTGATGCGGCGATGCAGCGGGCGGCAGAGATGCAGGCCCAAGGCGCCGATCTGATCGATATCGGCGGCGAATCGACCCGGCCCGGCGCCACCGAGGTGCCTGAGGCCGAAGAGATCGCCCGGACAGAGCCCGTCATCGCTGCCCTTTCCGGCGGCGATCTGGGCCTGCCGATCAGCATCGATACGCGCAAGACATCTGTGGCCCGCGCCGCGCTCGGCGCCGGGGCGGCGATCATCAATGATATCTCTGGGCTGAGCTTCGATCCGGACCTGGCCAGACTTGCCGCTGAGACCGGCGCGCCGCTGATCCTGATGCATTCCCAAGGCCTGCCCGAGGTGATGCAGGACGATCCGCGTTACGATGACGTTCTTCTTGATGTCTATGACGCTTTGGAGGCCGCCATCGGCCTGGCGGAGGGCGCTGGTGTC
>JANQNZ010000097.1 GCA_028279315.1 Rhodophyticola sp.
TTAGGCAGATGCCGGCGCGGCAGTGGCCGCGGTGGCGGAGAGGTCTTTGACAAGAGCGGCCGTCGCCTCGGGCTGCTCGATATGAGGGAAATGGCCAGCGCCCGCGATCTCGCGAAGCTCGGCGCCCGGGATGGCCGCCGCGAACGCTGCACTGTTGGCCGGGTTCAAAAAGCGGTCATCGGCACCACGGCCCACGATCGTCGGAACATCGATTGCACCAAGCCAGCGCGCCAGCACGGGATTGCGCATATAGGGGTTCCATCCGAACAAGGCCTCGGCCTCACTGCTGCGCACAGCCCCTTCCACATCGCTTTCGTCCATCGCGTGATAGGGTATCGCGCCCTTTTCCGGGTCGCTGAACTGTAGCTCCCGCAGCGTCGCCTTCGGTAGGCCCCAGATATCGGCGATCTCGCGCTCGTCCGGGGCGCCGGATTTGATCCCGAGCGGCCCGAGAAGCACCAAATTGCCAATCCGCGCCGTCGATCTGATCGCCGCCTCCGCCGCGACCCAGCCGCCGAAAGACGCGCCAACGAGGGTCACGCCAGTCAGGTCCAGCTCCTTCAGAAGCGCCAGCACAAACTGAGCCAGATCGTCGATCTTGCTGAAATCGGCGGGCAGGTCCGAATGACCGAAGCCAGGCAAGACGGGCGCGATCACATGACCTTGTTTCGCCAATTCCTCCAAGAACGGCTCTGCCAAAACCTGGCCGATCCCGGGATGCAGGAACACGATCGGGTCCCCTGATCCCGCTTCCACGATTTCGATATTGACCCCGGCGATCAGGGCGCGTCCGTCGTCTTGTCGAATGATCGGTTTCATGGCGTCATCCAGCCTTCATGCTTCGAGTTTCTGAGAGTGCAGTTCTTTGGCGCGCATCGGGTCTTTCGCGGCCCGGATTGCGGCGTCGTAATACTCGCGGAACAGCGCGATCCGGCCGCGATCGAACTTGACCAGGGCGAAATAGCTGTTGTGGTAGACCTCGCCGGTCGAAACCAGGGCCAGTTCCCCTTTGAACTCGACCACGGCGGCGGTTCCGTCGGCTGTGGGCATCACGCGCAGATCGGTATAGGCGCGCGGATGTTTGGCCGCGAAGGATTGCGCGAAGAGGTTCAGAACAGCGGCGTGCCCCTCGATCTGGCTTGGATGGCCATCGGGCGCGAACGGGTATTCGAGCACCACGTCCTCGCTGTGCAGATCAGCAAGGACGTCCAGATCACGGGCGACAAGCGCATCAAGGAAGCGGCGCATGACGGCATAAGGTGATGCCGCGTTGGACCCGTGCGTCGCAGCCGCCGCATCGGCGCGCGACCAGCGGACGACAACATCGGATTTGACCCCTTCATAGGTCAGTGACGGCGCGTGTAGCACCAGGTCATCGCCGCTTCGCTCTGCCTTGCGCACGATGGTGCGGCCAATCATGTCCGGCGCCAGCGCCACGTCTATGTGGTGGCGAACCTCGCCGGCCCCGGCATCGAAGGTGAAGCGGCCGCTATAGGCGACATAGGAGTTGAAGGCGCTTACGATCTCATGGGGGTCGCCGCGCTCGACCTGAAGGGAGCTTTCGCGAGGCGCGGAAAACGATGCGCGTCCGCTCTTCATCATCTGCGCGGACATCATGCCGTCCGCGGTGTAGATCAGAAGACCCTGCGGGTCGGGACCATAGCCTTCAACGGTGCGGCCATCCTCCAGATGACGCGTCACCGATGACAGTGTCCAGGCTCCTATCAGGTCTTTGCGGTCCACTTGGTTCTCCTCCCATCGTGTGGATGCTGGCCTAACCTAGGGGCAGTTGGGCCGGCGGGTATTCAACAAAGCCGGGCTAATCCGGAAACCCTTTTCATGATCCTGCGGGTCTGGGATGGCGGGTCTCAAAACCTGAAAGTGGTTTGCCTGGCCTGGGGCATGGACGCCGTTCAACCCCTTCGAGTTGGTCGACCATGACGCCGCGATCTTGGGGCTGTCCGACCCCCTGATCGCGGGTCTCTGTCATAGGGTTGTTATAAAAGAAGAAGGCGCCTGGCGGGGGAGGCGCACTGGTGGCCAAAAGCTACGCCGTGGCGGCGTTCTGAATCGCGCGGTATTGCGCGAGCGCATCAATTGAAACGACAAGCAAATCGTTTTCGGCCGCGAAGGATTGGAGGTCATCGCCGCGCATCATCTCGCCGCTGTCGCTCACCAGTTCGCACAAGAGACCGACCGGCTGAAATCCGGCCAGGCGGGCCAGATCGACTGCGGCCTCGGTATGACCACGGCGGGCGAGCACCCCACCTTCGCGCGCGCGCAGCGGGAAGATATGGCCAGGGCGGGCGAAGTCATCGGCCGTGCTTGCGCCGTCGGCGAGCAACTGAATGGTGCGCGCCCGATCGCTTGCGGACACGCCCGTTGTAATCCCGTGCGCCGCATCGACAGTCACGGTGAAGGCGGTGCCGAACGGGTCGGTCGTGTCTTCCCACATCAGCGGCAGGCCAAGCGCATCCGCCCGATCGCCTTCCAGGGCGACGCAGACGATGCCGGTGGTATGACGCACGATGAAGGCGAGCCATTCCGGGCTGGCCATCTCGGCGGGCATAATCAGATCGCCTTCATTCTCCCGATCGTCATCATCGACGACGATGACCGGCTTGCCGAAACGCAAGTCATTGACCGCGGCCTCCACCTGCGCGGATTGCAGCTGGTTGACCGATTGCGCGTCTTCGAGAATCGAATAGAGGCTGGTGATGATCATGATTGGTCTCCCTTTGCCGACAAGCTAGTGGAGCCGAGCAAAGGAAGATTGCAGAATTGCGGGTGAGCTTTTTCAAGTTCCTGACAGGTGATGTTTTGCGATCGGATGACCAGCGTCGGCGCTCTGTGGTTGCGGGTCGCGGCCGGCGAGAAAAAGCTGGCGGTCTCGGTCCGACGATCTGACGCCAAGTGCGGAACAACGGTAGCGACAGCCGGATACGCGCTTGCGCAACTGGCCAATGGTTTCGATGTAGAGAGACTGGGACCCACTATCTCGCGCCACCGCGACAGCGATCTGTTCCCCGGCCGCTCTATCGACGTTAGTTCCGACCCGATCATTTGCAGCCGAAACTCATCGAGCATCGAGTCGACTGCACAACACAGATGCTCCGTTGTTTGCGTTCCCTGAACTCAGAGAGACATGGATGCCCTTCGGAGGGTGTGGGCCAATCCTACGCATTTCTCGGGTGGCACTGATTATTTCTTTCCCGTCGGAGGTTGTGAAGAACGCCACGGCACCGCCCATGAAGAGCGTGCGCACAGCGCAGAAGGAAAAAGACGGCCCTGCAACATCGAGATTGGTCGCTTTACGTCGGCATCAAGCCAACCCGAAACCCGCCCCGGCTCCAATAGCTCTACGCGTGTTGCACCTCAGAAGATCAGGCCGCTCTTCCATGATCCAAAATCGTCTCAACAAATAGGCGCGCGGCCGTTTCGGCTTCCGCTTCCAGCCGCAGCGTGTAGCCCACGGCGCCTTTGCTGACTTCGGTGTCGATGGGCAGTTTGCACAAGGTTCCGGTGGCGATGTCATGCGCGGCGACCCCTTCGGAGATGATCCAGACCGCATCGCTTTCGATCGTGTAGACCCGGCTGAACGCGTGGGCCACGGTCTCGATGCTGGAGGCCGGGCGGTCGATCCGCAGCATTTGCAGAAGCTGGTCCACTGGCCGACGGATGATCGCTCTTTCGTCCGGCATGATAAGCTGGTAGCGCGCGATGTCCCTTGGGTCGAAGGCGGCCGAGGTCAGCAATGGATGCCCCGCCCGCACCAGGAAGACCACCTGCTCGGAGTAGATGTAGTTGAAGGACAGGCCGTGCAGCTTCTCGGGGTCTGCCATCCGGCCGATGACGATATCGACCGCCCGCTCCCGAAGTTGCGAGAGCAGGAAGTCGTAAGGACCGGAGACCAGCCGGAATGAGCTTTCGGGATAGCGGCGGCGAAAATCCTCAATGGCTCGGGGCAGAATCGAAGCTGCAACTGTGGGGAGCGCCCCAACCCGGACCAGCATCCGGTCCCGCGCCTGGAGGTGGGAGACGCTTCTGACCGCGCGGTCCAGCTGCTGCAGCCCGGCACTCGCCGCCGGCAGAAGGGCAGACCCGTAAGACGTGAGCGTGGCACCGCTGCGATTCCGCTCAACCAGACGAACGCCGAGGATGTCCTCTAACTCTTTGAGAGTCTTTGAGATTGCGGGCTGGGTCAGATGGAGCCGGTCCGCCGATTTCGACAGGCTGCGGGTGCGCGCGATCTCCAGGAAGCAGTCGAGGTGGCGAAGTTTGATACGACGGTCGAGCATACCTATGCATTCCAATTGGTTATGTTAATTGCGAATAATCTCATTTTACATCACTAAAATCAATGTGAAATGATCGGTTCAGTTTCGAGAAGTCGGGTCGCGTCCAATGCGTCCTGCCAGGGAGGAGAGACCGAAAGATGGCTTCAACGCCCCGCGATATGGGCATGGCAACCCGCCGCGCTGTTCTGGGTGATGCACATGTTGACCAGGCATCCGGCAATCAGACGCCGCTTGATGCCGAGTTTCAGGAGCTGATCACCGAAGGCGCTTGGGGGCGGGTCTGGTCCTCCCCTGATCTGTCCCCTCGGGATCGCAGCCTGATCACCATCGCGCTCCTGGCCGCGCTTGGCCACTGGGAGGAAGTGGCCATGCACATCCGCGCCACCGCCAATACCGGCGCAAGTGAGGCAGAGGTCCGCGCGGCGCTGATGCATGTGGCGATCTATGCCGGGGTGCCTGCGGGCAACCAAGCTTTCCGGATCGCCAAAGAAACCTATGCCGCAATGCGCGGCCCCAATGCCGCCGAGTGAGAGGAGGAGATCACCCATGGCCCCCCTAGATGAGCTTTTCCCCCGGGATCGAGAGTGGCAGCCGCCTGCGCTGACCCCGGACTACAAGACCAGTGTGGCGCGCTCGCCATCCTATCCGCTTCTGTCATTGCAGAACTCGGTGTCCGAGACGACAGGCCCGGTCTTTGGGCACGACATGCTCGGCCCCCTCGACAACGATCTTCTGCACAATTACGCCACCCCGGGCGAAAGCGCGATTGGCCAGCGGATCATCGTCCATGGCCGCGTCTTGGACGAAAACAGCCGCCCCGTTCCCGGCACCTTGGTCGAGTTCTGGCAGGCCAATGCCGGCGGTCGCTATCGGCACAAGAAAGACACTTATCTGGCCCCGATCGACCCGAATTTCGGTGGCTGCGGACGGGCCATCACCGATGATGAAGGCCGCTATCACTTTCGCACAGTGAAACCCGCCCCCTATCCTTGGCGGAACTGGGTGAACAACTGGCGTCCGGCCCATATCCACTTCTCGATCTTCGGCCACGCCTTCGCCCAACGCCTGATCACCCAGATGTATTTCGAGGGCGACCCACTAATCTGGACCTGCCCGATCGTCAAGGCGATCCCGGATGACCGCGCCATCGGGCAACTGATCGCGCCTTTGGACATGAACGCGACCGTCCCGCTCGACACGATGGCCTACAAGTTCGACATCGTGCTGCGCGGCACACGCTCAACCCTGTTCGAAAACCGGCTAGAGGGGAACTGAGCCATGCAACCGCTTGACTACCAAAAAGAAACGCCGTCCCAAACCGCCGGGCCTTACGTCCATATCGGGTTGGCGCCCGGCGCCGCGGGCTTCGATATCTTCGAGAAGAACTTCTGCCCGAACCCGGCAAGCCCGACGGCGGCGGGAGAGCACATCACCGTCGAAGGCCTTGTCACCGATGGCACTGGCGCGCCGATTAAGGATGTTCTGATCGAGGTCTGGCAGGCCGCCCCAAACGGCGCTTACGTCGATGCCCCGACAGCAGATTTCACGGGCTGGGGCCGGATCGTGTCGGATTTCGAGACCGGCGAATGGTCCTTTGACACCGTGAAACCCGGCCCGGCTGAGGGGCGCAGCGGCCATGGCAAAATGGCGCCGCATATCACCTTCTGGATCGTCGCCCGGGGCATCAATATCGGCCTGAACACCCGCATGTATTTCGAGGATGAGGCCGAGGCCAATGCCGCCGATCCCGTCCTCAACCTGATCGAACAGCAGCACCGCCGCGCCACCCTGATCGCCAAACGGACCGAGCGGGACGGCAAGCCCGTCTACCGGTTTGACATCCGCGTCCAAGGCGACGGCGAAACGGTGTTCTTCGACATCTGACCGAACCCGTGCCGCTGAGGAGGCGGCGCCGGACCAATCTAAGTGCGGGCAGACCCCGCAAACCCCCGGAGGAGACTTATGGGACGTATCAAGACGCTACTCACCACCGCCTCGGCCCTGGCAGTCACAGCGACCGCCGGCCTGGCCCAAGAGGTCACCCTGACCGTGCACCACTTCCTCGGCCCCCGCGCCCCGGTCCATGCGGCACTGCTGGAGCCCTGGGCCGAGCGGATCGAGGCCGAAAGCGATGGCCGGATCGCCATCGAAATCTTCCCGTCCATGTCCATGGGTGGTCGCCCGCCCGAGCTTTACCGGCAGGTCCGCGACGGCTTTGCCGATATTGTCTGGACCCTGCCGGGCTATACCCCGGGTGTGTTCCCGCGGGCCGAGGTCTTTGAACTGCCGAGCGTCCATCAGGGCTCTGCCACGCAAACCAACGCGGCGATCCAGGCGATCTGGGAGGAGATCGCGGCGGATTTTGAGGATATTCACCCGCTGCTTCTGCATGTTCATGCGGGCAACGCAATCCATCTGAGAGGTGGCACGGTTGCCTCGGTCGAGGATGTCCAGGGTCTGTCCTTGCGGACCCCGTCCCGTACCGGCGCTTGGATGATCGAGGCCTGGGGGGCGGAGCCCGTCGGTATGCCCGTCCCCGAACTGCCGCAGGCGCTCGCCCGCGGTGTCGTGGATGGCGCCCTTGTTCCCTTCGAGGTTATGCCGCCCCTTGGCCTGCATGAGATGACGGAGGTGTCGGTCGAAGGCCCCGAAGCGAGCCGCTTTGGCACGGCGACCTTCCTTCTGGCTATGAATCAGGAGCGCTATGAGGAGCTGCCCGACGATCTGCGCGCCATCATTGACGCGAATTCCGGCCCCGCGCTTGCCAGCATCGCCGGTGAGGTCTGGGACGGGATCGAAGATGTGGGCCGCAATCTACAGACCGAAAGCGGCGGCGAGATCCTGACGCTCAGCCCCGAGGCCAAGGCCGCCTTTGACGGTTTGGGCGCCGAGGTGGAGGCCCGCTGGATCGAAGAGACCGCTGATCGCGATTTCGACGGTGCGGCACTGGTCGAGGCTGCGCGCGCCGCCGTCGCCGCGAACTGACCCGTTTCTCCCTGGTGCCTCGGCCTTCGGGCCGGGGTGCCGAACAACAACCCCCTTGCGAAGGATGTCGGACATGCCGCCGCGCCTCTTGGAAAGACTTGTCTCAATTTGGGCCCTGCTGGGCGGCGTGATCCTTCTGGTCATCACGGTTGTCACCACGCTCAATGTCGGCGCCAACCTGGTCGGACGCCTGTCCGACGCATTGGGTGGGGGCCATATCGAGGGGCTTCCGGGTTATGAGGATTTCGTGCGCCTGGTCATCTCTTGCGCCGCCTTGATGTTCTTTCCCTATTGCCAGATGCGTCGGGGCCATGTGGCGGTGACGATCTTTACCGACAAGATGCCCTTGCCAGTCCGCCGGGTCATTGCCCGCATCTGGCCCGCCTGCATCGCCCTCCTCGCTGTTTTCCTTGGTTACTGGATGATCGAGGGGATGCTGGAGACGCGGGCCGATCGGGCCGCCACCGCGATCCTCGGCTGGACGATCTGGCCTTTCTACATCCCCGGTCTCATTTCGCTTGCCCTTTGGGCCGTGGTCGCGGCGCAGCAGGCCGTGTCCGAGCCGCAGGAGATCTGAGCGATGGAACGCGAATTGGTCGGTATTGCGGGTCTGGTCGTCTTCTTCATCCTCTTGGCGTTCCGCGCGCCGGTGGGCCTGGCGATGATATTCATCGGAATCGCGGGCAATTGGGTCCTCAGCCTCGTCGCTCCGTTCCTGCGGTTCGAGCCTTATCTGCGCAGCTTCAAGACGCTCCTCTGGGAAAATGTGGCGAGCTACGAGTTATCGGTGGTCCCGATGTTTGTGCTGATGGGCTATCTCGCCAGCCATGCAGGTCTGAGCCGGGATCTGTTCCGCGGTATGAATGCGCTGATCGGCCGGTTGCGGGGCGGGGTGGCCATGGCGGCCATCGGCGCCTGTGCCGGGTTCGGCGCGGTCTGCGGGTCGTCGCTGGCGACGGCG
>JANQNZ010000105.1 GCA_028279315.1 Rhodophyticola sp.
TGGTGGAGACCGCCGAGGGCCCGAAGCCGCTGCGCTGGATCGGGCGCCGGACCGTGTCGGTAGAAGAGCAGATCTCCGATCCCCGGCTCCGCCCGGTGCGGATCGGTGCCGGGGCGCTTGGCCGTGGGCTTCCCGCCCGCGATCTTCTGGTGTCCCGCCAGCACCGGATGCTGGCGGCGTCACCGGTGGCGGAACGGATGTTCGACAGCGGCGCGGTGCTGATCGCGGCCCATCTGCTGACCGCGCTTCCCGGGGTGGAGATCGCGCCGCCAACTGAGGATTTGCGGTACTTTCACCTGATGTTCGACAGCCATGAGCTTGTCTGGGCCAATGGCGCCCCAAGCGAAAGCCTCTATCTGGGGCAAGAGGCGCTCAAGGCCCTCGCCCCCGACGCGCGGGCCGAGTTGCGGCGCCTCTTCCCTCACCTGTTTCAGAAAGCCGGGGCGCCCACGACCCCCGCCCGGCCCATCCCAATGGGCCGGCGTCAGCGCCAATTCATCACCCGGCTGATGAAAAACGGTCGGAACGTGCTAGAACAGGCTGCCTGAGACCGAGGCCGCTTTTACGAAGACGGATGTCTGCCAAGGGCCGCCTGACGCGCGCTCCGACGCGCCGGGCGCCTTCTCATAAGAAACCACAAGATTTCGCGGCTTATCCCCACAAAACCGCCACATCTCGGGTTGTGTCGGCCCGCGCGCCCGGGCAGATTGCATTAACGATTGATCGCACGGGCGGTTGAATTCCCCGCAACACCGCCCCAAGTTGACTTATCCTGATCCGGAGAGGGCCAGGGGGATTGCCGCCAAGCCGGGGTCCCGTGCCCTCTTGCCAAGACATGAGGAAGGCAAGATGCCAGAGACTCAAACAACGTACCCAGTGCTGCCGCTTCGCGACATCGTGGTGTTCCCGCATATGATGGTGCCACTTTTTGTGGGCCGCGAAAAGTCGGTCCGCGCGCTGGAAGAGGTGATGCAGGACGATAAGCAAATCCTGCTCTCGAGCCAGATTGACCCCGCTGTGGACGACCCGACCTCGGACGGGATTTACGAAAACGGCGTGTTGGCCAATGTGCTGCAACTCCTGAAACTGCCCGACGGCACGGTGAAAGTGCTGGTTGAGGGCCGCGCGCGGGTGCAGATCACCGAATTTGTCGAGAATCCCGATTTCTTCGAAGCCCGCGCCGTTGAGCTTTATGAGACGCCCGGTGACGACGCGACGGTATCGGCCATGCTGCGCTCGGTCGGTGAAGAGTTTGAGCGTTATGCCAAGGTCAAGAAGAACATCCCCGAAGAGGCGCTGAGTTCAGTCGCTGAAACCCAAGACCCCGCGAAACTCGCCGATCTGGTCTCGGGCCATCTGGGCATCGAGGTCTACCAGAAGCAGGAGCTTCTGGAGACACTGGATGTAGGTGAGCGCCTGGAGAAGGTCTTTGGCCTGATGCAGGGCGAAATGTCCGTCCTACAGGTCGAAAAGAAGATCAAGACCCGCGTGAAATCGCAAATGGAGCGGACGCAGCGCGAGTATTATCTGAATGAGCAAATGAAGGCCATTCAGCGTGAATTGGGCGACGGCGAAGAAGGCGCCAATGAGGTGGCCGAGTTGGAAGAGAAGGTGGCGAACACCAAGCTCTCCAAAGAGGCTCGTGAGAAGGCCGAAGGCGAGATCAAGAAGCTCAAATCCATGAGCCCGATGAGTGCTGAGGCGACGGTTGTGCGCAACTATCTCGACTGGATGCTGTCGATCCCCTGGGGCAAGAAATCCCGGGTGAAGAAAGACCTGCATCGGGCGCAAAAGGTGCTGGATGACGACCATTACGGGCTCGAAAAGGTCAAGGAGCGGATTGTCGAGTATCTCGCCGTCCAGCAGCGGTCGAAAAAGCTGAAAGGCCCGATCCTGTGCCTTGTCGGCCCCCCGGGGGTGGGCAAGACTTCGCTTGGGAAATCGGTGGCCAAAGCCACGGGGCGGGAGTTCATCCGCATCTCCCTTGGCGGGGTGCGCGATGAGTCCGAAATTCGTGGCCACCGGCGGACCTATATCGGGTCGATGCCTGGCAAGATCATCCAGGCGCTAAAAAAGGCGAAAACGACCAACCCGCTGATCCTGCTCGATGAGATCGACAAGATGGGTCAGGATTTCCGGGGCGATCCAGCGTCCGCTATGTTGGAGGTGCTGGACCCGGAGCAAAACTCGACCTTCGTGGATCATTACTTGGAGGTGGAATACGACCTCTCTAACGTGATGTTCATCACCACGGCCAACTCCTACAACATGCCGGGCCCGCTTCTGGACCGGATGGAGATCATTCCGCTGGCCGGCTACACCGAGGATGAGAAGCGCGAGATCGCGAAACAGCATCTGATCGACAAGCAGGTGAAGAACCACGGGTTGAAGAAATCCGAGTTCGCGCTGCGCGATACGGCGCTGACCGATGTGATCCGCTACTACACCCGTGAGGCGGGCGTGCGGAACCTGGAACGCGAGATCGCCAAACTGGCCCGGAAGGCCGTGACCACCATCGTCAAGAAAGAGGCTGAAACGGTGGAGGTGACGCCCGAGAAGCTGGAGGATATGTTGGGTGTCCGCCGGTTCAAATTCGGGCTGGCGGAAGAGGATGATCAGGTGGGGGTTGTGACGGGCCTTGCCTGGACCTCCGTCGGCGGCGATCTGTTGTCGATTGAAGCGCTGCGCCTGCCGGGCAAAGGCCGGATGAAGACCACCGGTAAACTCGGCGATGTGATGAAGGAATCCATCGACGCGGCGTCGAGCTTCGTGCGCTCCATCGCGCCGCAGATCGGGGTGAAACCGCCTCGGTTCGACAAATGGGACATCCATGTGCACGTGCCCGAAGGGGCGACGCCCAAAGATGGGCCAAGTGCGGGGATCGCCATGGTGACCTCGATTGTCTCGGTCCTGACCCAGATCCCGGTCCGCAAGGATATCGCGATGACAGGCGAGGTGACCTTGCGCGGCAATGTCCTGCCCATCGGCGGGTTGAAAGAGAAGCTTCTGGCGGCCTTGCGCGGTGGCATCAAGACGGTGCTGATCCCCAAGGACAATGAGAAGGACCTGCCCGAGATCCCTGACAACGTGAAGGACGGTTTGGAGATCATCCCCGTGGGCCATGTCTCCGAAGTTATGTCCCATGCGTTGATCGACGTGCCTGAGGCGATTGAATGGGACGAGGCCGCGGAAGAGGCTGCCGCGGCCCAGGCCGCCTTGGAAAACAAGGATGGCAGCGGCGCCGTGGCGCATTAGGCGCGGTCACATCGGACAGTTGATCGGGCGCGCCCGGGGACATCCCTGGCGCGCCCTTTATGTTCTGCGCCCGAACGTGACGGTTTGCGATCAAGCTGCGACAGCTCTAAGCAGGATTGGCCCGGAAACCCGCCCTTCTCCTTCCCCCACCCGGAATCAAGCCGAAGGCGCCGGGCATCGACAGGCCGCCCGGGCGGTCTGGCGATTGGGTGAAGCTTGGTGCTGAG
>JANQNZ010000106.1 GCA_028279315.1 Rhodophyticola sp.
CCCTCAGCGACATTCGCCTGGCGCTGCGGACCCCGGATTTCACCACCGCGGCCCGGATTGAGCAGGTGATCAATGGAGAGTTCGGGCGCCCGGTCTCGGTCATGCTGGACGCCGGCACCGTGCTTCTGGACATCGCGTCGACCCGCGCGCCCTCGCCGGCCCATGCGCTTAGCCGGGTCGAAAACCTGCTGGTGGAGCCCGAGACACGTGCTCGGGTGGTGGTCGATCAACGCTCCGGCACCATCGTGATGGGGGAGGATGTGCGCATTTCGCGTGTCGCGGTCGCCCAAGGGAATCTGACGCTGCGGATCGAGGAACGGCCCATCGCCGTCCAACCGAATCCGTTTTCCGACGGGGAGACGGTGGTGGTGCCCCGCACCGGCGTGGCGCTGGACGAGGCGCCCGGCACCGGCCTGGCCGAGGTTACCGGCGGCACCTCACTGTCGGAAGTTGTCGCCGGGTTAAACGCGCTTGGGGTCTCTCCCCGGGATATGATCGATATTCTGAACAGCATCCAAGCCGCCGGCGCGCTTCATGCGGAGTTCATTGTGCGGTAGCTTGGCCGAACCATGGCCAACCAGCCTGGCAATCCAAAGGTTCCGCGCATTCCCATCTTTGCCCAAGCTCACGCCCGATCCGCCTGCCCCGCCAACCGATCATAGAAATCCAAGAAGATCGCATCGCGCTGCACGTCATGAGCCTCGCGCATTTCATGGCGATCGGCGTGTTTCTCCCAATGCAGGTTCTCGGTCAGGATCGGGGATGTTGTCAGATAACTCTCCACCCAGGCCGGATCGATCAGCCAGGCGATATTGATGATGTCCCAGATCACCCAAGTCCGCCTTGCCGGATCGGTAATCGCGAACATCTCATGCAGTGGATTATGGGTGAAAAGGTGCCAAAGGTAGTCCCCAATCGCGCCCCGCCCTTTCACGAAATCCCGCATCTCGGACTGCGAGATCTTCAACTGCGCGCCGACGTGATAGCCGGGAAGATACACATGAGGCACGCCGCTGTCGAAGATCAGCCGGGACGCGTGGATATCTTGTACAAGATTGAGCGAGGGCCGGTTGCAATGGGGCGCGCTCGACGGGTAGGCCGAGGTCCAGATCACCACAATCCGCTCAAGGATATCCGGCGCCTTCAAAAGCGCCGCCGCGATATTCGTGACACAGCCCATGGCCGCGATGTAAAGCGGCGCGGCACCCGACCGGGCCAGGCGAATGATCGTCTCCACCGCCTCGGAGTCCACGATGTCCTCCGGCCCTGTCATGTAACGGGGCGCGCCGCGAAACACCTTGCCCGCCGGATCGATCCCAAGTTTCTCATAGATCGTCAGGATCTCGTGGTAACTGAGTTCCATCCCCTCGGGCGGCATCGTGAATTCCAAATCGGCCGCGCGCCGCCCTTTGGCGTGCAGCCGGTCGATCCAGCCTTGAAACCCGCCCACCAAATGCTGCTCGGGCGCCGCCCCGCTTTCAAGCGCTGCTTCGGCCGCCAAAAGGCCGGGCCGGTGATGGGCGAAGGAGAAGGGCTCCGCCGTCACCGCTTCCACATTCATGTGGTCAGGCGACAGAAGCGCCCAGGCGAGCGCAAACTGATCGTCAATCTCATTAGCAGTATCGGTGTCGATCAACAGGCGCACCGGCTTACCCGTTGGCGGCGCCAGGCGATCGCGCATTGCGGCGGTTGAGAGTTTGGGGAATTCGGGCATCTCGGATCGCCTCCTCCGGGTCGTCTCAGGTGTGGCGCGGCACGCGGGCGGATTGGGAGAGGTTGAAGCGCACAGGGCCAACCCGGAACACCTCTTCATGGAACACCATGCCACCCGCATCATCGAAAGCGGAACAGGCCTGTTTCAGAAGCGGCAAGCCCTGTTCGACATCGAAAATCTGGGCCAGCGCGGCATCGGCCAAAACCGGTGAGATATCCTCACACGCGCTGGACCAACTCAGGCCAAACCGCCCACCCAGGACCCGCAGGATCGATTGGTTGGGGCCGGTTTCCGGGAAATCCTCGGGCCGTGCATCCGGCAACAAAGCCCGCGGCGCGAAGGTGCGGACCAGCATCGCAGGCGCTTCATCCACAAGCCTGAGCCGTTCCACCAGTGTGACCTCGACCCCATCAAGCTCCTCCGGTAGCGCAGCCAGTTCCGGCGCACCCGGCGCATGATGGGTCATCCCTAGGAATTTCGACCGCGGCTCACGCCCGGCCCGCAGCATCGCATCGGTGAAGGAGGTGAGGCAGGTGTCTGAGGCGGGCGAGAGCGTCACCACGCGATAGCCACTGCCCTGCCGGCTTTCCACATACCCGTCCTGCACCAACATATCGAGCGCCCGGCGGATCGTGACCCGGCTGACCGAGAACTGATCGGCCAGCTCACTTTCCGTGGGCACCCGCCCGCCAACCGGGTAGTGCCCGTCCTTCAGGCGCCGCAAGATGCCCCGGTAGGCGCGTTCGTATTTCGGCAACTCGCGGGTCTCACCGGGGTGGTTGGTATCGGATCCTGTGTCCATCAGGCTCCCTCCTCTTTATTCTTTTCGCCGGAATCCGGCGGGGCGCGCGGTCGGTCCGGGAAAGGCGATGCGATCTCTATCATCGCCCCGCCTCCCGATCCCTCAGCGCGCGGCGGTTGATTTTGCCGGACGAGGTAATCGGGAAGCGCTCCACGAATTCCACCTCTCGCGGGGCTTTGTATCCGGCCAGCCGGGTGCGGACATGGGTGCGCAAAGCCTCCACCAGGGCCGCATCGCCCTCATGCCCGGCCCGCAGCCGCACCAGTGCTTTGACAATCGAGCCGCGCTCGGCATCCGGTTTGCCGATCACCGCAGCCTCGGCCACCGCCGGATGAGCCAGAAGGCAATCCTCCACCTCTGCTGGGCCGATGCGGAAGCCTGAGGATTTGATCAAATCGTCGGACCGGCCTTTGTACCAGAAATACCCATCGGCATCCCGCACCGCCATGTCATGGGTTCTGAGATAGGGGCCCAATTCCATCTCGGCGGTCTTCTCAGGATTGTTGAGATAGCCCAGGAACCGGGTGGGCGCGGTGTTGGGGGTGACGATCTCGCCCTCCTCCCCCTCGGGCACATCGCGCCCGGCCTCATCGACCAGCCGCACCTCATGGCCGGGATAGGCGCGGCCCATGGAGCCCGCGCGCCGGGGAAAAAGCGCCGCGCAATTGCCGATCAGATGGTTCACCTCGGTCATGCCGTAGAACTCGTTACAGACCACGCGCAGGTGTTCCTCCGCCCAGGTCAGCGTTTCTGCGGCCAGCGCCTCACCGCCGGTGCAGATCACCTGCAAGGCCAGGTCATAGTCGTCCCGCGGGTTTGAGGTTTGGGCCAGGCGTTTGATTGCGGTCGGCGCCAGGAACGTGTGCGTGACCCGGTGGCGCGCCATGAAGCGGTAAGCGTAATCCGCCGTGAACCGCTCCAAGGATGTCGCAATGGGCCGCCCGGCCATCCAGGCCGGGAACAGCATGTCGAGAAGCCCGCCAACCCAGGCCCAATCGGAGGGCGACCAATAGACCGCCCCCTCCTGCTCCATCGACAGGTCGAAGAAGAGGTTGATCGACGGCGTGTAAGAGGCGAGCACGCGGTGCCCGTGCAAGATGCCTTTGGGTTTGCCGGTGGAGCCGGAGGTGTACATCAGAAGCGCTGGATCATCGGCGCCCCCGTACTCCGGCGTGAACCCGGCTCCGTCGCCCGCCATCGCGGCGGCGAGGTCGATGTCGCCCGGCGCGCCGGGATCACGGGCCAGGACATGGGCCAGATGCGGGACATCCGCCGCCGCGGTCGCGCGCATGGGTCCCCAGGCGGTGCCTGACGTCAAGATCACCGGCAATGCGCAGTCGTTCAGCGCATGTTTCAGTGTGTCCGGCCCGTAAAGCTGCGACAATGTCACCGCCACCGCGCCCAATTTGCAGACCGCCATATGCGCGATGGCGGTGTCGGGATGCTGGCCTGTGTGGAGCCCGATCAACGAGCCTCGCCCATACCCAAGGCTGCGGAGCGTGGCAGCAAGCGCGGTTGCGGCACGCTCGATCTCAGCGAAGCTCTGCACATGGACCGCGCCATCCGGGTCCTCATAGATCATCGCGGGCTTGTCGCGCGTCTCTGGCCCCAGATGTTTGCCAAGCGTCATGTGGTAGATATTGGCGTCCTCGGGCCACTGGATCTCATACCCGCCCTCCGACCGGCGCAGGTTCAGCGCAGGCAACAGCGCGTCGGGGATATCGATTGCGTGGCTCATGCGCTCTGCCCCCCATCCACAGGTCCCAGGCAAAGCTGCGGCAAGTCATGATCCGATGCGGCCAATTGGCCCTCGGTCGCGCCCTCAGGCATGTCCAACAGGCGGACCACCGCGCTGGTATCTGCGCCGACAAATTGGACAAGGGCGAAGTCGCCATCGGCGCCGGTGGTGCGAGCGCGGATGATCGCCCGCCCGCTCAAGGCCACCCATTCGCCGTCTACGCTGCCGCAGTCACAAATCCTGACCGGCGGAAAGCTCACCCGCCCGCAGTCCGCGCAACGCCGAGCGACGGCTTGGCCCGCGCGCAGCCCCTCCACGAAAGGCTCAAGCCAGCCAGGGTGCAGCGTGTAGTCGAGGCTCAACCGATAGGGGATCATGCCGCGCCCCCATTCTCCAGGATCGTGACCGCCGCCGTGGTGCAAAGCCCGCCATGGGTGTCGGCCAACGCGTAGCGGGGCGGGCTCTGCAGTTGCAGCCCTGGGTGATAGCGCCCCTCCAGAAGCCGGGCGCAGGTAGCGACTTGGCCCACACCCACAGCGCCAACTGGCGCGCCCTGCCCCATCAGCCCGCCGGACAGGTTCACCGGGCACCGGCCATCGGGCGCAAAGGCCCCGGCGTGCAGATCGGCGGCGACATCCCCAGTCAACCCAAGCGCCATCAGCCCCTGAAGCTGCGCCCCGGCATAGGAGTCATAAATCTCCGTCAGGCCGATATCCTTCGGCGCAATCCCAGCCAGTACGCACGCCCGGGCCATCGCCTTTTGTTTTGCGGTGAAATCTCCGGGCCGGGAGCGCGCGCCAAGCTGCGCATGATCCGTCGCCCCGCCAATCCCCACAACCCGCGGCGCCTTGCGCCGGGCGGCCGGGGCGTGGTCAGCATGGGTCAGGATCAAGGCCGCCGCCCCGTCGGAGAGGGGTGAGCAATGCAGCCGACGGTAGGGGTCTGCAATCATCGGGCTTTCGGCAATCTCATCCACCGAATGCTCCCGCGGCAGATGCGCGTCGGGGTTCGCCATCGCATTGCCCCGGTTCTGTTTTGTCACCGCGGCAAGGGCGGCCTCTCCCAACCCTTGCTCCGCGGCGAAGACCTGCCAGGACAGGGCATAAAGCGCCGTGGCGGTCAGCCCGGTCATCCCATCGGTCCAGGCATCGAAGGAAAACCCATAAAGCGTCCGCATCTTATCGCCCGAGAGGCTTGAGGCCGAGGGGTCCACCCCCACCACGGCCACCTGCCGCGCGCTGCCGCTCGCCACCGCTTGCACGCCTGCATGAACCGCCACCTGGCCTGAGGCACCGCCCGCCTCACAGCGCATCCCCGCCGCGCCCGTGAGGCCAAGTTCGGTCGCCAGGATCGACGCCGGGTTGAGCTGGAGCGAGAAGACATCGCTTTCAGAGGCCACAAACAGCGCGTCTATATCAGCGCGGTCCAAACAGGCCATCAACCGCGCCGCCTCAAACGCGTCCAACGCCCAATCGCGAAACCCGGTCCCATCTTTGCGCCGATTAAAGGGGGTCTGGGCAGCGCCGGTGACGATGACTTGGCTGTCCCTCATGGCCGTCTCGTATCTGCCTCACGCTCCCAGATGTCGAAATTATTGACATGATGTATTTGTATTTACAAGTTGAAACAGACCGCTTTGCGACCCCGCCCCAGGGCCTTAACTTGGGCGGCCAGGACGAGGGAGCCGCAATGGCGGACCGCCGCAGATTGATCACCGCCGCCCCCGCCTGTTTCGCCGCCGGCGCGCTTTATGGGTGGAGTGCGCTTGCAGCCCCCTTGCGGAGCGGTTTCGGCGTGAGCGTCACTCAAGTTGGCCTTGTCTTCTCTCTCGCCCTTGGTGCGTTCACGGGCGCGGTTCTGATCGCCCCGAGGTTGTCTGCGGAGTATGGCCAAACCCGGGTTCTGGCGGGCTGCACCCTTGCCGCTGCGATCTGCGTGGCGGGCGCCGGGGTTGCGCCGAGTTTTGAGGTGTTCCTCGCGCTGTTTGGCATCGGTTTTGGCCTGACAAGCGGGGCGATTTACAGCACGGCGCTTGGGTTGACCGCCAGCGCGGCCAATCCACGGCTGGCCACCCCGCTGATGGTGGCGGGCTTCGGGTTGGGCGGCGTGGTCTTTGGCCCAGCTTTTGCGATCTTGGTCGCCGAAGGCTGGGGTTTGAGGGCGCTTTGGCCCCTTTCTGGGGCGCTCCTGCTGGCATGGTGGATTGCTTGGCGCGGGGAACGCGAGACCGCGCCCGCAGCGCAGCCAGACAGCAGAGACAGGCAACCTGCCCCGCCGCTGGACCGTCGACGCCTGGCGCTGATCTGGGGCATCTTCGCCCTTGGCGCGTTCCCGGGCCTCGCCGTCATCGGCTTGGCGGCGAGCGTCATGGACGCGGCGGGCGGGACCATCACGCTCATCGGATTTGTTCTAGCGGGGGTGGCGGCGGGAAATACGCTTGGCCGTCTGTCTGGCGCGTTGCCTTGGAGCGCGGTCGATGCGCCACCGGCGATGGCGCTTTACGCGGCCTCCTTGCTCAGCGCCCTGGGCCTGGCCGCACCACTTCTGGGGCTTGGCGTCGGCCTGATCGGTGTGGGTCTGATCTTGATTGCCCTTGGATATGGGTTGATGGCCGCAGCGATCCCGCTTGCCACCGCGCGGGTCTTTGGCGCGCTGCGATTTCAGACCGCCTTTGGTCTCATCTTCACCGCTTGGGGCGTGGCGGGCCTCTCAGCGCCCTGGGTTGTCGGCTGGCTCTTCGACGTGACGGGGAGCTTCTGGGCCGGGTTTGCCCTGGCGCTTGCCGGGAGCCTCGGGACCCTGCCGTTGATCGCGATGTTGACGCGGCAGGTCGAGTAACGGGCCCGAACTCCCGCCCTTCTCCTTCCCCCACCCGGAATCAAGCCGAAGGCGCCGGGCATCGACAGGCCGCCCGGGCGGTCTGGCGATTGGGTGAAGCTTGGTGCTGAG
>JANQNZ010000109.1 GCA_028279315.1 Rhodophyticola sp.
GCCATCCGCGAAGGTGGGCGCACCGTCGGCGCTGGCGTCGTCAGCAAAATCATCGAGTGACAGCGCAACCGCGCTGACACCCCGGCGAAATCCGGGAGCGACCAGGAAGCCCGCACCCAAAGAAAAAGGGGCCGCATGACGCGGCCCCTTTGATTTTGTGATCTGAACCGATCAGTTGTTGACGAACACGTCCAAGGCACGGTTCATCTCGCCAACGCTGTCACCATTGGCCAGCATTTGCTGAACCAGGCGCAGTTCTGCGATAGACAGACGCTCAAGACCCTCGGCGTCGATACCGCGGCTCGAGAACTCACGCTCCAGCGCCGTCATCAAGGCGTCAATTTCTGCTTCCATTGCGAAGGTGGCCGGGGCCAGACCCGCGGAAAGCGTTGCCGCCAGTGCAACTGCAGTCAGCGTTTTTTTCATCGGAGTCTCCTCTCCAAACTTAAGTTCAGTTTCGTTTCACAAGTGCGACGGTTTTTGACGCCGCGAGGCCACATTCCCCGCCTGGGCCGTCGGGGTAAAAACACCATTTCGCTCACGCAAAATCGCGGAAGCTTTCCTTGCCCGGTATTTGTCGTGAGGTGGTTGTGAGGAGTCCCCGAAAGAATCCGGCAAATGCCTGAACATCATCATCAATTTCGCTCACGGGCGGCGTGAAGTCCGTGAGCACACAGGTCTGTGAGAACAGGGGGTTTCGGACCCAAAGGCCAGGTTTCAGGGCTACACCATTTTGTGCATCACAGGTGAGTGAAGGCCGAACAATCTCGCCGTCACCGGCGCGTGAAAAAACCCCGGTTGTTCTGAAACAACCGGGGTTAAGGAAAGGAAACTGATTCTTCGGCTCAGAGCGGGCGACTAAGCGGGGTTAAACGCTAGGCTTGCCCCGTTGATGCAGTGCATGGGCCGTCCCCGGATCGAGACGATATGGCCCAGATGGCTGCCGCAGCGACGGCAATGGGCCTCGACAAAGGCCGGACCGTCCCCATCGGCACCCATCGAGGCAGCAGCGTCGGCGGCTTCCTCGGTGTCGCGGTCGGGGTTCGGGCCGCCATCGATGCTGGTCAAGACAGCGTTCGGGCGGCAATGCCGGAAGAACACCCACCCGATATCGAGCACTTCTTTCCACTCGCTATCATAAAGCGTCAGGTCGCAGCCGCGGCAGCAATAGGTGCCTTCGGCGGTTTCTTCCCAAAGCGGGCTCGACTTGGGTTGCTCGGTTTGGTTCAGCCGCATGACGGAGAATTCCTCCGGCGTCAGAACATCCAGCCATTCCGGCAGGCTGCGGCGGACCTCATATTCAAACTCTTCCGAGGCGGCATCGGGATTGACGGCGGCCCGGGCTTGGCCCGGCGCCATCAATGCGGCGGCCGAGGTGACGGTAGCAGTCGCCAGAAACTGGCGACGGGGGATGGAGGGGGGTGACATGGGTTCTCATTCCTCAAGGCAGTGTGCAATGGGCGAAGGCTACCCCGCGATGCCGCACACGGCCCAAGCAAGCTTGCGTGAGAGACCCGTGAGGGGTTCGTCGCGATTTGGTGAAAGGGGAACCGCGTCAGAGCTGCGGCATCTGGTGCCCAACCGCCCGATCTGTCTCGGCGGCAAGGCTGTCCATCGCGGCGCCGAGATCGGTGGCGAGTGCCTCAGCTTCCGCGTCACTCAGCCGGCGTGGCACGACCTGATCCCAGTGCTGCCAGCGGATCGCGATGCGGGTGAAGGGGAGCGGGAACATCAGCCGGTCCCAGGTTGGCCAGGCCCAAAAGCGGCGACTGGAAAAGGTGAAAATCACCATGGGTTTCTGCGTCACCCGCGCCCATTGGATCGGTGTGATCTTCGCCTCCCGCGCGGGCCCCCGTGGGCCATCAGGCGAAATCCCGATCGAGACACCTTGCCCCAAGCCCTTCAAGAGATCGCGCATCGCGCCCGCGCCAAGCATCCCGCGCCGCATCGGCATCGTCTCATACCCAAAGGCCCGGTGAATCCATCCCACCAGCCGCCCCGCACGACCGTCCGAGGTAAGGCTGCGGCACCGCGCGCGGTTAAGGTCGAACATCCAAGGCGTCATCATCAAACGTTGGTGCCAGCAGACGATGATGACCGCGCTGTGATTGTCGAGAAGACGTTCGACCGTCTCCCACCCCTCGGCCTCGACGCGAGAGGTTGCGCGGACCAGACGCAGATAGGCGCCAAAGACACCCGCAACCAATCGGTTGGCAAAACTGCTGTCGGCGATCTGTCTGCGAAGGCTCATGCGATGGAGGTCCGGGCCATGGATCGTCCCGCTGCAATGGGGGATCACACGTCTGGCGTCAATCCGCCCGCGCCCGGCCCTGGCCCTTGCCCGCCGCCATGGATAAGCTCGGGCGCGGACCCAGTGGATGGTGAGGATGACAATGGTGGAGATGGCGGAAATCGGGCTGATTGGCCTTGGCACGATGGGGGGCAATCTGGCGTTGAATATCGCCGAAAGCGGGGTTCGGATCGCGGTCTTCAACCGGACTTATGGCCGGACCCAGGCGGTTATGGACGAGGCCGGGCCGCTGGCCGATACCTTGGCGCCCGCGGAAAGCCTTGAGGCGTTTGTGCAGAGCCTGGCCATTCCACGAAAGATCATCCTTCTTGTCCCGGCCGGTTGGCCCGTCGATGACCAGATCGCGGCGTTGAAGCCGCTTCTGGCGCCTGGCGATCTCATCATTGACGCAGGCAACTCCGATTGGCGCGAGACAACCCGCCGCGCGGCGGAGGCCGCACCGCAGCTTCACTTGGGCCTTGGCGTCTCTGGCGGGGCAGAGGGTGCGCGTCATGGGCCGTCGATGATGGCGGGCGGGACGGCTGAGGCCTATGCCATGGTCAAAGATGTGCTGACGGCCATCGCCGCTGATTTCGAAGGCGCGCCCTGCGTGGCGCATCTGGGCCCGGACGGGGCCGGGCATTACGTGAAGATGGTTCATAACGGCATCGAATATGCCGATATGCAGATGATCGCCGAAATCTACGGGGTTATGCGCGACGGCTCTGGGATGACGGCGGTTGAGATGGCGCCGGTCTTTGAGCGCTGGAATGGCGGCACGTTGCGGTCTTACCTCATCGAAATCACCGGAGAGATTGCGAAGGCCACGGACCCCAAGACGGGCCAAGCGATGCTGGATGTCATCACCGATAGTGCGGGCCAGAAAGGGACGGGTCGTTGGACCGTGATTGATGCGCAAATGCGCGCGGCACCCCTCTCTGCCGTCGAGGCAGCGGTGACCGCACGTGTCCTTTCCGCACGTCTTGCGGCCCGCGCCGAAGGAGAAGACCGGTTTGGTGCGGCTCCAACGCCCTTGGCGGAAGGTGCGATTTCTGAGGCGGAGCTTGAAAGCGCCCTCATCGCGGGCAAGATCATCGCTTATGCCCAGGGCTTCGACCTGCTCGCCACGGCAAGTACCGAGGAAGACTGGGTGTTGCCCTTGCCGCAAGTGGCGGAGATTTGGCGCGCCGGGTGCATCATTCGGTCCGCCATGCTGGATGACATGGCCTCGGCCCTGACCGAAGCGCCAGAGCGCTCCCTAATCCTGGCGCCTCATTTTGCCGGTTTGTTGGAAGAGCATATGCCGGGTCTTCGGAAGACGGTGGCCCTAGCCGTGGCACATGGATTGCCCCTGCCCGCGCTTAGCGCCGCGCTCACCTATTTCGATGTGATGCGCACGGGCCGGGGCAC
The DNA here is from genome assembly GCA_028279315.1 of Rhodophyticola sp. Classification (GTDB taxonomy): domain Bacteria; phylum Pseudomonadota; class Alphaproteobacteria; order Rhodobacterales; family Rhodobacteraceae; genus Rhodophyticola. Next base: position 3,701 of record JANQNZ010000109.1, read on the forward strand.
GGCGAATATGCTCCAGGCGCAGCGGGATTTCTTTGGCCAGCACGGGTTTGAACGGCTGGACCGGCCGGGAGAAACCGATCTTCACGGCCCGTGGGTTGGCTAAGCGTTAGTTGAAGAGACCCTCGCGACGGAACACCGCCTCGATCTGACGCCTGAGATCCGTCTGCACGAAATTCAGCTCGTCGGTATCATTGTCGAGTAGGAAGAAGATCTGGACGATCCCATGGCAGGACAGATCGCGGATATCGAGCCCATGTTGCAGCCGCGGGCTGCGCCGTTCGACCGTGCGCACCAGTTGCTCGGCGCAAGGGGTGGTCTGCGCGGAGACGGCCACGGGCGCGGTAAGGGCGGGCAAGACAAGGCTGAGCGACAGAAGCGCGGTACGGATCATCGGGTGGCTCCTTGGGGCTAAACAACAGCGCTTATGTGGGGCCTCCGGGCGACAGGATCAATTCACAAGCCCGCGCGCGGTCCTTGCCCGGGCGAACCGGCGCCATTGCCGCTTGCATTGATATCAGGCCAGGGCTAAACGACGAGCCGGCCTTAGGGGTGTAGCTCAGTTGGTAGAGCAGCGGATTCCAAATCCGCAGGCCGGGGGTTCGAGTCCCTCCGCCCCTGCCAGGCCACCCAGACGATCAGCTTGTGGGCCACCTCGTTCGACGCCATGATGCGCGGCGATGTAAGCTTGCACCGTGCCCTTGGGCTGCGTATATGACCTGCGATCACACACCGACCGAGCAAACCGGACCTTACCCATGGCCAACCCGTTTCAGTTCCTGCAACAGACCCGCGCCGAAGTTGCCAAGGTTGTTTGGCCCACCCGGCGAGAGGTGGCGCTGACCACGGTCATGGTGTTCATTCTGGCCTTGATCGCGGCGATCTTCTTCTTTGGCGTCGATTGGCTGATCCGCCAGGCCTTGGAACTGATCCTGACCTTCTTCGGCTAGCCCGGCGATCTAAACACCTCGCGCGCTCGCAGACCCTTGCCTTTCGCGACGCGGGGCGATATGCGCAGGCCACTCCCCGACACTGACAGTATCGACGTCATGGTACACTCAAGATGTGTTTGGAGGGTCGGGCTTTTGATAGGCCTGCCAGATTAGGATCAGGGGGTCAGAGCGCCCCTCAGCAATCGAGGACGTGAGGCCAATGGCGAAACGGTGGTATTCTGTGAGTGTGCTGTCGAATTTCGAGAAGCGCATCGCCGAACAGATCAGAACGGCCGTGACCGAGAAGGGTCTGGAGGACGAGATCGAAGAGGTCCTGGTGCCTGAAGAGGACGTGATCGAGGTGCGCCGGGGCAAGAAGGTCACCGTGCCGCGTCGCTTCATGCCGGGCTACGTCTTGGTCCGCATGGAACTGACCGACGCGGCTTATCACGCGATCAACTCAATCCCGCGGGTCACCGGGTTCCTCGGCCCCCAAGGCCGCCCGATGCCGATGCGTGACGATGAGGTCAATTCGATCCTGAACCGCGTGGAAGAGGGCGAGGCCGCGCCACGCTCCACCATCACCTTTGAGGTGGGCGAGAAGGTCAAGGTCAATGACGGCCCGTTCGAAGATTTTGACGGGATGGTTGAGGAAGTGGACGACGAGAACCAGCGCCTGAAGGTGACGGTCTCGATCTTCGGCCGCGCGACCCCGGTGGAGCTGGAATACACGCAAGTTAGCAAGCAGACATGACCACCCGCGTTGGCCGCCTGCCGCCGGAAGGGGACAGTGCGGCCTTCGATGCGGCGCTTGACGCGCTAGAGGCCGCGCTGGGGCAGGACCCGGTTGAGGCTGGGACGGTCACGCCTTTGCTGCGGCAGTTGAGCCAGTCCCGCCCGCTCCACATCACTGCCGATCAACTTACCCGGCTTCTGACGGCCTGTTATCACCTAACGGGAATCGACAATGCTGTGGCGGTCACGGTTGATGAGGCAGACGCCTATGGATCGCAGCGGGTTGGCTGGTCTTGCGGCTCTCTCATCGAAGACAGCCTCTTTGATGAGCGGCGCCGGACACGGGCCCATATCGAGCGGTCCGTTGATCATGCGCGCGTTTTGCACCCCGATCAGATTGGGGACCGGACGATGTACTACCGGCCCCTACCCAATGTGCCGCTGGATCGAGATGCGGCGAAGGCACTTCTGGCGCCGTATTTGCGATGGCTTGAGGGGCGTTGCGAGACAGAGCCGACGGCGCATCTGAAAATCGTGTGGGATGCGGTCACATATCCGCTTCCGCCCTTCGAGGGCCTCTTCTGGGAGTGGCTGGACACGCGCGGCGAAGGTGAGGACATGCGGTTGGCCCTGTCCTTGCATGATCTGCGGGAGCGTGCGCAGCAGCGCCTGTCCTGGTCCACCTTCGAGGCGCGGCTCCTGCCACTTCTGGAGGCTGAGAACCCGCTCCTCGTCGCCCACGCCGCGGCCTTCATCGGGTCGCTCTACAACGATCCCGAAGACCGGATGCAAGGCGGTGGTGCATGGACGGGGGATCGAATCCTCAGCCATATCGCAAGCCTGACGCGCCACCGCCGAGCGGCTGCGGGCGGCTTCCTGCATGGGATCGACGCGATGGACCCCAATCCCTTTTCTGAGGTGGAGAGGATTGCCCCCGATCTCGATCTGGCCGACTGGGTCATGACAATTCTGGAGGATCGGGCGGAAGAGCCTTACATCCCCGGTGTGCAGATGTTCTGGTTCTACCTGCATGAGCATTATGATCGCGACCCGGCGATGGTGATGCGGTTCATCGAGGCGGGGCATATGGGCGTCGCCTGGATGTGCATCACCGAAAATCACCCACCGGCGGAGGGTATGGAGCGGGCGTTGGAGCTGATGGCAAAGGGGTCAGACGTGGATTATGCGGGCCATGCGCAGCGGTTGCTCGACCGGCTCCGTGACGATGGCGCGCTGGGGTCATAACCCGTCTCAATCGAGAAACGGGTTTGGATACACCTGCCCCATCTGTGACGCGGTCAATTCCACGTTCAACGCATCAAGCCCGGTCTGCATATGCGCGCGTAAGCTCTCAACCGATACCCCAGGTCCGCTTGATGTGATCCGAAAGGGGTCAGCCAAACGAATATGGGCGCGGCGCGGGCCAACGGGCCGCGGGATGAAGGCGTGCATCCGGTCACGCAGGCGGCGGCGGAGCCGGTCAAGGCGCAGCCTTTGAATACGCTCAGCGATCTGTTCCTGTGTCATCGTCTCACCGGGGTACATCCAAGGCTGAAGGCCCAGAAGCCCCCGCAGATCGTCGGCAAGCTGCCCCGCGCCTTGGGGGAGATTGGCGGTTCGGCGTTCGCGGTCAAACTGCTTCAGGACCGCTTCGGCGCGCATATACGGGTCCCCCTCGGCGGAGGGCTCGGCATCCAGCACAGTGGCCAGCCGGTAACTCAGCTCTGAGATCAGGTCTGCCTGGCGGCTCCAGAACGTCCCGTCAGACAAGGTGATGCCGTGCCGCGCGGTCACCTGATCGGTTAAGTGCAGATAGATGGCCCTCAACCGTCTGGCGAGATCGCCTTCCGCCTCACCCGAGGGCAGATCAAGCGCGGTTTCGACATAGGCGAGGGCGCGGCGCAGGTTCTGGGTCTCATCCCGCAGAAACATGTACTTGTAGATCAAGGGCGCGATGTAGACCGGCCTGTCGGACCCGGCGTCGGCAAGTTCCTTCGACGCGCGCGTGGCCATATCCAAAACGCCCGGATAAAGCGGCCCAACCTGGTCGGCGACCCAATGAACGGTGCCTTCGGGGTGCAACAGAACCCCGTCACCCCGTTTGGCGAGGGCGATGGAATGGGCCTTCCCCGCCGCGCCACATCTTCCGGGTATTTGGGCGATGAGATTGTTGGCCAGCCAGAACCGCTGCCCGCATTTGCCCATCCCGTTGACGACCCTGTGTGTGGCCCAACACCCCGGTGTGATGTCCAGGCTTGCCAGAACCTCCTTGTCGACCATCCAATCGGTGAAGAATTCCGGGTGATTGGGAGCAAGGAAGACCGCCGTGTCGGGGTTGGCCACGGCGCGCAGCCGCGCAAGATCCGCAGCGGGGAAATCGATTTCGCGAATATCGGTCGACCCGCGCACACCAAGAAGACGGCGCATGAAAGGCGTATCGCGCAGAAGCGGGATGCCCCGCAGGTTCAACACGCGGTTCACCGGCTCAAGCAGGCGGATCAGCGTGGAATTCGGTTGCGGGGTGACAAACGTGGTCAAGAGAGAACTCATAAATACGGCTCGATGCTGTTGCGATCTGCCTGTCTATATTGGGTGCGGACCGGCCTCTCGTTAGTCAGGAATTCCTTACCCCGCGACGCGCCCCTTGCAAAAACGCCGCAATCCGACTACGTCCGCGTCCGTCGCCCAAGGGCGACTCAGACGTGGGAGGCGGCCTTGCACGCGTGCGGGGCACCCAAGACCACGGGCAAACCTGTCCCCCGTATCGCGATGCGGCGGGATGCTGAAAAAGGAGACACCAGATGGCTAAGAAGCTTGCTGGTACGATGAAGCTGCAAATTCCTGCGGGCCAGGCCAACCCCTCGCCCCCCGTTGGTCCAGCGCTTGGTCAGCGCGGGATCAACATCATGGAATTCACCAAAGCGTTCAACGCTAAGACCGCGGATATGGAACCGGGCAGCCCGTGCCCGACCATCATCACCTATTATCAGGACAAATCCTTCACCATGGATATCAAGACGCCGCCTGCGTCTTACTATCTGAAGAAGGCGGCGGGGCTAAAACCGGTCGGCAAACGCAACCGTCCGCGTGGGGCTGAGACCCCGGGCCGCGAGACGGTGGCGACCGTGACCTCCAAACAGGTTCGCGAGATCGCTGAGGCCAAGATGAAGGACCTCAGCGCCAATGACGTCGAAGCGGCGATGAAGATCATCCTTGGCTCGGCCAAGTCGATGGGCATCGAGGTGAAAGGGTAAATCATGGGAAAGCTCGGAAAACGCACCCGCTCGGCCCGTGAGGCTTTTGCCGGGAAAGAAGAGATCAGCGTTGAGGAAGCTGTTGGGCTGATCAAGGCCAACGCCTCGGCCAAATTCGACGAAAGCGTTGAGATCGCGATGAATTTGGGCGTCGATCCGCGCCATGCCGACCAGATGGTGCGCGGCGTCATGTCGCTGCCGCACGGCACCGGCAAGTCGGTGCGCGTCGCCGTGTTCGCCAAGGACGCGAAGGGGGACGAAGCCCGCGAGGCCGGGGCTGACGTGGTCGGGGCCGAGGATCTGGCGGAAGCCATCCAAGGCGGCGAGATCAACTTTGAGCGTTGCATCGCCACCCCCGACATGATGCCGATTGTGGGCCGGTTGGGCAAAGTGCTTGGTCCCCGGAACC
>JANQNZ010000119.1 GCA_028279315.1 Rhodophyticola sp.
TTTGACCTCGCCTGTCTTGCCTGAGATGGACACCGCCCCACAAATCTCCCAACCCGATCCGCTCTCCAATCCGCAGAGCGCCGATGTCGCTCCCTCCGCTCTCCCGCACCCGTCCGCTCCGCTCAATGCACCGCAAGTTGAGGTGGCGGCGTTGGCGCTGCCGGATGTCTCCAATGCCAGCCCTCTCGGCGCAACCTCCCGAACTGAGGATCGGTCCGCACCAGCGGCACCGTCCACACTCTCCGCGCCTGCCCCGGTCGCCCCGCCTGATCTGAGCGACACCGCGCTTTCACCCCTTGCGGCGCGCAGCTCTCCTCGGCCCAGGCTCCGCCCCGAACGGCCAGTCGCGCAAGTGCAACCAAGCCAAGCCTCCACCCCGCAACCCGCGCGCATCGCGGCGGGCAGCGGCGGGGGCAACAGCCAAGGCGTCGCAGCCCCAACAGCCCCGGCGGCAACGGCGCAAGCGCAAGTCAACACCGCGTCGCTTATGGCAGAATGGGGCGCCCGCATTCAGGCGCGGGTGGAGCGCAGCCGTCCCCGCGTACGCGCGCAAGGCACAGTCACCGTTCAAGTTCAGGTCAGCCGGGATGGGCGGGTATTGGCCATGGGCATCACAAGGCCTTCGGGCAATCCGGCGGTGGATCAGGCGGCGCTCCAAGCCGTACGTCAGGCCGGGCGCTTCCCCGCCGCGCCGGACGGGCTGCCCGGCTCTACGCACCGGTTCAACCTGCCGATGCGGTTCCAATAGAAAGAAACCGGGCGAGGCTTTCGCCCCGCCCGGCCTGATCTCGCTAATCCGAAACGCGGATCAGTCGACGCGATCGATATACATCTCGGCAAGCTCCGCCGTGGTGTAATCATTGGCGTTCACGTCCAGGAACGCTGCCAATTGCTGGTTGCCTTGGCTGGCGCCGCTGCTTTGGGTCGACACGGTCTCGGACCCACCGCTGAGGATGCGGTTGATCGTCGGCATGTCGTTTTCTTCCATCGCCACAGTCAGCTGGATCAGCTCAGCCGTGGAATAGACGCCAGGCTCAACACCGAGGGAAGCAGCCAGTTGCCGGTCGCCTTGACCAACGGCTGCACCTTGGGAGGAGACGGTTTCGCCGCCTGCGCCCAGGATGTGGTTCGCGGTGATGACGTCATCGCCTTCCAGCGCCACGGCAAGCTGGATCAGTTCAGCCGTGGTGTAGACGCCCGGCTCAACGCCCACAGACGCGGCCAGGTTCGCATCATTGGCGAAAGCGGGCAGGGTCAGGGCGGCGGTCAGCGCGGCGGCGGTGCCAAGCGAGAGAATATTGCGGGTCATGTCGGGTCTCCTTTTCATCCTTCGGGGCCGGTGTGTGTGAATGTGTGTGGGTGGCCCCGTCTTGATGATCCGAATATGAGCACCGTCCCGACCCGCCACTTGAACCGGAGCGTCAGTTTTTTGAACCGAACCGTTTAGTTCAGAAAAGATGCTTTCGGTAGGAGGACGGCGTCTCCCCAGTCGCCGCCTTAAAGCTGCGCGATAGATGCGCCTGGTCCGCAAATCCGGTCGCCAGCGCGATCTCACCCAGGCTGGCATCAGAGCGTTGCAGCAAGCTCCGCGCGGCGGCGATCCGGCGGTGACGGATCAGATCTTGCGGCGTCATGCCCGCGGAATGCTTCACCGCCCGGGTGAAGACCGATTCCGACATGCCCAAGTGATGGGCCAGGTCCGGCGTCCGCAAAGTGCGGTCGATATGCCCGTCGATATAGTCCAGAAGCGCGCCATACCGCTCCACATCCAGCCCGCCTTCGCCCGAGTAAGGCGCCGCATCAACCAGAAGATACCGGCGCGCAAGCGTGATGAGGAAGACGCGGGCCAGCGCATCAAACAGGATCGACTGACCGGGCCCGGGCACTTCGACGGCCTGTTTCAACTCCGTGACCAAGGCAAAAAGCTCGGAGTCCTGAAAGGTGATCATGGTTTCCAGGCAACTGCCTGATGCCAAGAGCCTCAGATCGCCCGCCACGAAATCACGGACACCCGTGGGCGAAACTTGAACGATCGCGAATTCCGCTGGCCCATGCCATTCCCAGGAGCTGATCGTGCCCGCAGGCGTGGCGTTGATGTCGTCCTTGGACAGCGCCAAGTCCAGCCGCTCACCATTCCGGCGCTGCACAAAGCGCATCTCGTCGGCCTGGAGCGGGATAAGCATCGTGTGCTCCGTCAGCTCGCGGGTGTCCAACCGGCCGGGGCCGCCTTGGAAGTAGTCGAGCCGGAACGAGGCCACCGCCGCCGGTCCGGGAAGATCGACGGAACTGAACCTGGCCTCAGTGACCGAAAGCTGGAAGGACTGATCTCCCATCGGCGCCCCAAAAATACCAAACCGTTCAGTTTAAAATAGGATTGGCGTGCAGTGATGCAATGGCGGGCCGATGCCTCCTGCCAAATCCCGCCGATGGCGCGCCGAGGCCGCCATTCCGACGCAGGGGCCGCAAACGGGCTTTAACCCGAGGCCCGCCCTGCTAGCTTTGCCGGGAAGGCCGATGATGAGGGGCACCCCTGTGCTGCACATCCAAAATCTCCATAAGCGGTTTCTGACCGAAGACGGGCCGCTCCCTGTGCTTCGGGGTGTGTCGCTTGGCCTGGAGGCGGGTGAGACCCTGGCCCTGACGGGGGAAAGCGGGTCGGGGAAAAGCACGCTTCTGCATCTGATCGGCGGCCTCGATTATCCCGATGAGGGTGAGATTACGATCGATGGCGCAGAGATCGGGGCGCTTGACGATAAAGGCCGCGCTGCGCTCAGGCGTGATGTCGTGGGCCTTGTGTTTCAGCAGTTCAACCTGATCCCCTCTCTGACGGCAGGTCAGAATCTGAGTTTCCAGGCGCGGCTTGCCGGGCGGCATGACCCGGATTGGGATCAGACGCTCGCCGACCGCCTGGGCCTCACCGACACGCTAGGCCGGTATCCGGAGCAACTGTCCGGCGGGCAGCAGCAGCGGGTCGCGATTGGCCGAACGCTCGCCGCACGGCCCCGGCTGATCCTGGCGGATGAGCCGACGGGCAATTTGGATGAGGACACGGGCGATGCCGTGCTCGACCTGCTTCTGGAACTCGCGGCGGAGACCCAAACGGCGGTTCTGATGGTCACCCATTCCCGCCGCTTAGCCGCGCGTCTGGCGCGCCAGGTGCATCTGAGCCACGGGCAATTGGCCACCCCTTCCGAAGAAAGCGCGGCGGAGTGACCTGGGCCGCGATCTCTGCGATTCTGGCCCATTGGCGGCGTCACCCGGGGCAATGTGCAACCCTGGTTCTGGGCCTGGCACTCGCCACCGCGCTTTGGTCCGGCGTGCAGGCGATCAATGCGGAGGCGCGGGCCTCTTACGACCAAGCCGCTCAGGTCCTCGGCCAAGACCAACTTGCGCGGCTCTCCCGGGCCGATGGCGCGCCCGTGCCACTCGACACCTATATCGCGCTGCGCCGCGCCGGATACCTCGTCTCGCCGGTGATCGAGGCCGAGATCCGGACACCCGGCGCGCGGCTGCGCATCCTTGGCATCGACCCGCTGACCGCCCCGCCGGAGGCGCAGGCCCCCGCACTAACCGGGGGTGAAGTGGCGTTCACCGATCTTCTCGGCACACCGGGTCGCCTCTTTGTCGCGCCCGAGACCGCTCAGCGTCCGCTGCCGCCCGATCTGCCGCCTTTGATTCTGGCGGCCAATCTCGCGCCGGGCACGGCGGTGACCGATATCGGGACGGCCGCACGGCTCAGCGGGCAGGAGGACCCGTCATATCTGTTGGTTGCAACGCGCCAACCGGCGGGCCTGCCCGCCCTTGCGCCGGACACCTTCAGATTGACCCTGACCGAGCCACAATCCGGCAATGACCTCGCCCGTCTGACTGACAGCTTCCACCTCAACCTCACCGCCTTCGGCCTCCTCGCCTTTGCCGTGGGGCTGTTCATCGTCCATGCCGCGATTGGGTTGGCCTTCGAACAACGCCGGAGCAGTTTTCGTACGCTCCGCGCCCTTGGCCTGCCGCTCAGGCGCCTCGTGGTGCTGTTGGGCGCCGAGTTGACCCTTTTTGCCTTGGTTTCGGGTCTCATCGGCATCGCCCTTGGCTACGCCATCGCGGCCGCCCTTCTGCCCGATGTCGCGGGCACCTTGCGCGGGCTTTACGGCGCGGAGATCGCAGGCCAGTTGAGCTTCCGCCCGGCCTGGGCCCTGACCGGTCTGGCCATTGCTGGGCTTGGTACGGCGCTTGCCGCCGCCCAAGCGCTCTGGCGCGTCAGCCGGCTGCCGCTTTTGGCCCCGGCGCAGCCAAGGGCCTGGGCCATGGCGACACGGCAAAGCCTTGTGACCCAGTTTGGCGCGGCGGGCGCCCTAGCCCTCATCGGCGTACTGCTTGCACTGTTTGGCTCCGGCCTGATCGTTGGGTTCACAATCCTCGCCGCCTTGCTGCTTGCCGCCGCCCTCGCCTTACCCGGGGTCTTGATCGCTCTTGTCTCCGCTCTCTCGCGCTTTGCCACGACACCACTCCGCGAATGGCTCCTGGCCGATACCCGCCAGCAAATCCCGGGCCTCTCGCTTGCCCTTATGGCGCTGCTTCTGGCGCTATCCGCCAATATCGGGGTCTCGACCATGGTTGGGTCGTTCCGCACAACCTTCACCGGCTGGCTCGACCAGCGCTTGGCTTCTGAGCTTTACGTCACCGCCCGAAGCCCCGAAGAGGCACAAGACATCCGCGCCGCAATTCAGGATGAGGTGCAAGCGGTGTTGCCGATTATCGCCGTTGAGACGGAGCTTCTTGGCCTACCGGGCAGGCTTTATGGCATCGCCGATCACGCCACCTATCGCGATCATTGGCCGCTTCTGGATGCCACCGAGACCATCTGGGACGACATCGCTGCCGGGCAAGCGGTTCTGGTGAACGAGCAATTGGCCCGGCGGGAGGGGCTCGGCATTGGCGACATGTTTCCGCTGTCCCCCGATTGGGCGCTGCCCATCACGGGCATTTATTCTGATTATGGCAACCCGGAAGGTCAGGCGATCATCGGATTGGCGCTGTTTGGTGAGCGGTTCCCCAACGAACCCCAACTCCGCTTCGCCATCCGAGTCCCGCCCGCCGACGCGCCCGCCCTGGCCGAGCGGCTGCGGGGTGACTTCAACCTCCCGCCCGGCAACGTGATCAACCAGGACGAGATCAAACGCTTCTCCCTCCGCGTATTCGAACAGACCTTCCTGGTGACCGGCGCCCTCAACATCCTGACCCTCGGCGTGGCAAGCTTCGCGCTTTTGACCAGCCTCTTGACGCTGGCCGGAATGCGCCTGCCGCAACTGGCGCCGGTCTGGGCCCTTGGGCAGACCCGGGCAAGCCTGGCGCGGGCTGAGTTGTGGCGCACGGCGTTGCTAGCCGCGCTGACGTTTCTGCTCGCGATCCCAACCGGATTGGCGCTGGCCTGGGTGCTTCTGGCGATTGTGAATGTGGAGGCCTTCGGCTGGCGCCTGCCGATGCAGGTCTTCCCGGGCGACTGGCTGCGCCTTGGTCTCTATGCCCTTCTGGCGGCCCTTCTGGCCGCGGCCTGGCCGGCCTGGCGCCTGTCCCGCGCCGCGCCTTCCGACCTTCTGAAGGTCTTCGCCCATGAACGTTAGAACCCTCCTCCTCCCCCTGCTCTTCGCGGCAAATCAGGGTCTATCCCAGGGCTTTGCGGGTCTCGGCACCGACGCCGAGGGCTTTGCTGTGCCAGCCCCCAACCCGGTTTTCGACTTCCCCGCGGACCATGGACCCCATCCCGAGTATCGCATCGAATGGTGGTATCTGACCGCGACCCTCACCGGCGCGGATGGGGCCGATTACGGCATTCAATGGACCCTCTTCCGCTCCGCGCTTGAACCCACAGACGCGGTAGGCTGGCAACCCACACAGCTTTGGATGGGCCACGCTGGCCTGACCACCGCCGACGACCATTTCCACGCCGAACGCCTGGCCCGGGGCGGGATTGGCCAAGCGGGGGTGGAGGCCGAACCGTTTCAGGCCTGGATCGATGATTGGGCCATGAGTTCCTCGGCAGGCGTGGGCGAAGACGCCTATTCGGCCCTGACCGTCGCGGCCCGAGGCGCGGAGTTCGCCTATGACCTCGACCTCCAGGCCACAGGCCCGCTGATCTTCCACGGCGCCGAGGGCTTCTCGGTGAAATCCGCCGATGGGCAGGCGAGCTATTACTATTCGCAGCCCTTCTACGAGGTCACCGGCACCCTCACCTTGCCCGATGGGCCAATGGAGGTCACCGGCACCGCGTGGCTGGACCGGGAATGGTCCTCCCAACCCCTCTCCCCAGACCAAACCGGGTGGGATTGGTTCTCGCTCCAATTCCAAGACGGCGCGCGGCTGATGGGGTTTGGCCTCCGCTCCGAGACACGGGCCAACTATACGTCGGCCACTTGGATTGCGCCGGACGGCGCCACAACCGCCTATCCCGATGGCGCGCTGCGATTGACGCCCCTGGCCATGGCAGAGGTGGCCGGTCGGCAAGTCCCCGTCGAATGGCGCGTGGAGATGCCCGCGCGTGGCGTCGATATCGAGACCACCCCTTTGAATCCGCAAAGCTGGATGGGTACGAGCTTCCCCTATTGGGAGGGTCCAATCCGCTTCACGGGCAGCCATGAGGGGCGCGGATATCTGGAAATGACGGGCTATGACTAGGGTCTAACGCATCGTCTAGACTCTAATCAGCTGGCTCCAACAAAAAGCGGAAAACTCACTGCCAAGGCCCAAGCCAACACCACGCCCAAGCCCACCCCCACACCAAGCGCTGACCCTGTGCGTCGCCCGATCCAGCCGCCCATCAGGCCAAAGGTGAGGTAGAAGAGCACGATCACCGGTAGGATCAGGATCAGGAAGAAGAGCCGCTCGAAATCCAGCGCCACGGCGACTCCAAGCGAGGCCAGAAACGCAATCCGCACCACCCATCGGCGCCAAAGCCGCGCCTGGCCCGCCTGCAACAGGGCCGCATCCGCCACCATGGCCAGGATCGCCCCGGGCAGGATCGCCGCCAGGATCGGTAGCCGCCCAGCATGGGGATAGAAGCTCGCCACATAGCGATCGAGCACGCCGCCGAAGACCAGAAGCCCATAAGCGGCCAGCACCAACCCCACCCACCAATGCCGGATGCGCGGCAAATCCCCCTCCACCGCCAAGCCCGCCAGAACCAGCGCCCCATAAACCGCCAAATGCAGCGCAAGATAGTCTGCCACAAGGACGGGCAAAAACCGTGTCTCGAACACCGCCAGCACCAGGGGTGTCAGAACCGCCGGGATCAGCGCCAACATCCAAAACGCACCGGGTGGGATCTCGGCCAGGCGGGCGCCATGCGGCAAGGCGTTGGCGATTGGGATGACCAACAAGACCACACCGAAGAGCGTCAGAAGAATGGGCCATCCCGTGGCGGCCACGCCATTTGCGGTGCTGCGCCCGAAGCTCGCGTTCAGCCAATCCCGCGCTTCAACCAGCCCCGGCGCGGCATAGAGCACACCCACATGCTCCACCATCGGCACGGCGACGGCGCGGCGGGCGAAACTCTCCCCCGGCTGGCCCACGGTCTCACCTTCGCTCGCCTCAAGCTCTCCCATGATCCGGCGCGCCTCGGCCCGCAGCGCCCCCTCCCAGGCCCCGTTCAGGATCAGCATATTGGCGGGGTCTTCCGCGGTGACGGCCTCGGAGAAGAGTGACAGGACAACAACGGCGCCGACGCGCTCATCAACCAGGGCCTGGCGCACCACGATGTCGGAGGCCATTGAGTGCCCCAAAAGCGCCACTCGCCCATCCGCGCCAGGAAGCGCCAGCGCCGCATCAGTGACCCGGCCGGTCTCCGCCATCAACAGCCGGGTTGTGCCTTCGATCGCAGTCACATCGCCCGACATCGGAACAGGGTTCCGGCCGTGACCCTCAAAATCGAAACTGACGGTGATGTACCCGGCGCGGGCCAGAGTCAGTTGATAAGGCTGCATCAACTGGCGTGATCCGGCGAAGCCATGGGCGATGACCACAACCGGCGCTTGGGTTCCGGGCACCCGCATGACGGTCGCCGGCGTCTGCCCCACCTCAATGGTGGTGATCTCCAACCCCGCGCGCGGACGTTCGAGCAGGAACAACCCCAGCCCGATCGACAGAAGCGCCAACAGCGTGACAAGGAGGTTACGCAAAATCACCCGCGTCTCCGCAACACCCGTTTCCCGAGGGGTGAGCATAAAAGACCTCCGCCCAAAGCCAATCTTCAAATGCGTGGCATCATCTGGCGCTTTTGCAGCGAACATGCTCTATCCCGTCCCATGTTCACCGCCACGCTGATCACCAATCCGGCCATGGTCTTGGAACCGGCTTTGGCCGATAGCCTCAGGAATGCGCTTGGAGGCGGCGATGTGATCTGGCTGGCGCCCGATCAGGCGGTGGAGTTCCAGATCCCGATGCGCCCTCGGAACGAGACGGATATCTGGGAAAGTCTGCAAGCCGAGGGCGTCGATCTGGTGATCCAACCGGCCCGGAACCGGCGCAAGAGGCTGCTTTTGGCGGATATGGATTCAACCATGATCCAGCAGGAATGCATCGATGAACTGGCGGCTGAGGCCGGCGTGGGGGAGCGTGTGGCCGCCATCACCGCGCGTGCGATGAATGGGGAGATCGGGTTTGAAGGCGCGCTTCGGGAACGGGTGGCGCTTCTGAAAGGTCTCGAAAACTCTGTGATAGAGACGGTTTTGGCCGAGCGGATCACATTTATGCCCGGAGGCGCCACGCTGATTGCCACGATGAAGGCCCATGGCGCTTATGCCGCGCTGGTGTCGGGCGGCTTCACCGCGTTCACGGAACCTGTCGCGGCCAAGCTGGGCTTCGACGACCACCGGGCCAACACGCTGTTGGCGGACGGCGATGCGCTGACCGGCGAGGCGGCGGAACCAATTCTGGGCCGGGACGCAAAGGTGACGCGGTTGCATGAGCTGACCGCCGCGCTCAACATCACCGCCGAAGACGTCCTGGCCGTGGGCGATGGCGCCAATGACCTGGGGATGCTCCAACTCGCCGGCGCGGGCGTCGCGCTCCATGCCAAACCCGCCGTTCAGGCCCAGGCCGATATCCGCATCAACCACGGCGACCTGACGGCGCTCCTCTACATCCAAGGCTACAGCAAATCCGATTTCGTCACCCCGTGAGTCGGGGGCCGGGTCAAGGATCGCGCAGCGACCGCCGCAGGCGGCCCGTCCTTGACGCGGCCCCCGACTCACCAAGGCTTGATCTGGCCTGTTTATGGCAAACCTGCCCATAAACGGCCTCTCAGCAGAATCCGAACCCCTGCAAACCCGCCGCCCGCAAACCATCCCGAGCGCAACCGGCACGTGGCGGGCAAAGGCCCGCTCGCGTGCCACGCCCAAACCCCGGAGGCCAAAGGCCGAGGGCGGCGCGGGAGCGCGCCCGTCTTACTCCGCCGGAACTGCCGCTTCTTCGATGCCCAGCGGATGCGGCAGTTTATCCAGCATCTCTTTCGGGCAGACCTGAAGGAAATGCGCCCGCTCCAAATCCCAATGTTGCAGGATGTCGGCCGCTTTCCGGCTTCCGGTCTCAGCCGCATGGATGGAGATCAGGCTTTTCAACTGATCCTCCCAATGGGGGACCGTCACCGGGCAGGTCACGAGCGTCTCCAGGTTCATGTTCACCGCCGCCTGACCGTCGGGGTCATAGAGATAGGCCATGCCCCCCGTCATCCCGGCCCCGAAATTCGCGCCAATCGTGCCCAATATCACCGCAATCCCACCGGTCATGTATTCACAACCGTTGGAGCCGCAGCCCTCGATCACTACCTTGGCGCCCGAATTCCGCACCGCAAAGCGCTCCCCGGCCCGACCTGCGGCGAAAAGATACCCGTCGGTCGCGCCATAAAGCACCGTGTTGCCGATGATCGTGTTCTCATCGGCTCTCAGCGGGCTGACTTGGGGTGGCTTCACCACGATGATCCCGCCAGAGAGGCCCTTGCCCACATAATCATTGGCGTCGCCCGCCACTTCCAGCTTCAAGCCAGGTGCTGCAAAGGCGCCGAGCGACTGCCCGGCAGAGCCTTCCAGCTTCACGGTCAGATGGTCCGGCTGCAACGCATTCCGCATCCCGAAAGCCTGCACAATATGGCTCGACGTGCGTGTGCCGATGGTCCGAAGCGTGTTCTGGACCGCGTAAGACAGTTGCATCTTCTCGCCATCCTTCAGGAACCGCGCCGCATCCTTCACGATCTGCGCGTCAAGCGTATCGGGCACCACGTTCCGCTCTTTATTGCGATCATAGACAATCTGATCGGCCCCATCGACGGTGATCAGCATCGGGTTCAGGTCCAGATCGTCCAGATGCGCGGCACCCCGGCTGACCTGAGTCAGCAGGTCTGCGCGGCCAATCACGTCATCCAGGCTCCGCGCCCCGATCTCGGCCAGGATCTCGCGCACCTCCTGGGCATAGAAGGTGATCAGATTCACCACCTTATCCGCACTGCCCGTGAACTTCTCCCGCAGGCTCTCGTCTTGGGTGCAGACGCCCACGGGGCAAGTGTTGGACTGGCACTGGCGCACCATGATGCAGCCCATGGCAATCAGCGCGGCGGTGCCGATCCCGTATTCCTCAGCCCCCATCATCGCGGCCATCACGATGTCACGGCCCGTCCGCAAACCGCCGTCGGTGCGGAGCGTCACCCGGTCGCGCAGCTTGTTCATCGCCAAGACCTGATGCGCCTCGGTCAGGCCCATCTCCCAAGGTAAGCCTGCATATTTGATCGAGGTCGCGGGGCTGGCGCCCGTGCCGCCATTATGGCCCGAAATCAGGATCACATCGGCCTTGGCCTTGGCCACGCCGGCGGCAATTGTGCCGACGCCGGAGGAGGCGACCAGTTTCACCGTCACCTTCGCCCGCGGGTTGATCTGTTTCAGGTCATAGATCAGCTGCGCCAGGTCTTCGATGGAGTAGATGTCGTGATGCGGGGGCGGGGAGATCAGGGTGACCCCCTTGGTCGAATGCCGAAGCCGCGCGATCAGATCGGTGACTTTCATCCCCGGCAATTGCCCGCCTTCCCCGGGCTTGGCGCCTTGGGCGACCTTGATCTCCAATTCCTCACAATGGTTCAGGTATTCAGCGGTCACCCCAAAGCGTCCCGAGGCCACCTGTTTGATCTTCGCCGAGGGATTGTCGCCATTCGGCTCCGGCACAAAATGCGCCGGGTCTTCACCGCCTTCACCGGAATCCGACTTCGCGCCGATCCGGTTCATCGCCACGTTCAGCGTTTTATGGGCCTCAGGCGAAAGCGCGCCCAGGGACATGCCGGGCGTGACGAAGCGCTTGCGGATCGAGGTGATCGACTCGACCTCCTCAATCGGCACCGATTTGCCAAGCGGCTTGATATCCAGAAGATCGCGCAGATGGATCGGCGGGTTGCTCCGCATCTTCGCGGAATACTGTTTCCACAGCTCATAGCTCGCCCGGTTACAGGCCTGTTGCATCATATGCATGGTGGTGGCTTCCCAGGCGTGTTTCTCGCCCGAGCGCCGCGCTTTATAGAACCCGCCAATCGGCAGCACATCCTGCTGCCCAAGCCAGCCTTTGGCGTGAACCTCCTCCACCTTCTTCTGCAAGCCCGCGACCCCGATGCCCGAGATGCGAGAGATCATGCCAGGGAAGTAGTCCGCCACCATCGCGCGGGAGAGGCCAACCGCCTCAAAATTCAGACCCCCGCGATAAGAAGAAATGACACTAATCCCCATCTTAGACATGATTTTCAGCAGCCCCGCATCGATCGCCGCGCGGTACCGCGCCATGGCCTCAGTCAGGCTGCCTTCGATCAGCCCGCGGTCGATCCGGTCGGCGATACTGTCCTGTGCCAGATAGGCATTCACCGTCGTCGCCCCGCAGCCGACGAGGACCGCGAAATAATGTGGGTCGATACATTCTGCCGCGCGCACATTCAGCGAACAGAAGGTGCGTAGGCCCTGCCGAGTCAGCCAGCTATGCACCGCACTTGTCGCCAGGATCATCGGCATTGCGACGCGGGTTTCATCCTGGCTCTGATCGGTCAGGATGATATGCCCGGCGCCTGAGCGAACCGCATCTTCGGCTTCCTCCCGGATGCGCTTCAGCCCCTCGCGCAGCGCCCCGCTGGCGCCCTCTGCCGCGAAGGTGCAATCGATGGTCACCACATTGCTGTCGAAATGGCGGACCATCGCGTCGAACTGGGCATTGCCCACAAAAGGACTGTCGAGGACCAGAATCTCAGTCTGACTGGAATCCTCGTCCAGCACATTCTTGAGGTTCCCGAACCGCGTTTTAAGGCTCATCACCCGGTATTCGCGCAGGCTGTCGATGGGCGGGTTGGTCACCTGGCTGAAATTCTGCCGGAAGAAATGGCTAAGCGGGCGGTATTGGGTCGAAAGCACGGCTGAGGGCGTGTCGTCCCCCATGCTCGCCAGCGCCTCTTTGCCGTCTTCAGCCATCGGCGCCAGGATGCTCTCCAACTCCTCAATCGAATAACCAGCCGCAATCTGCCGCTTGCGAAGCTCACCGCCGGAAAAGAGGGCGGTCTCGCTCACGCCATCGGTTTCCTGGGCCAGATCGGTGATCTTGCCGACCCAATCGCCAAAAGGCCGGGCGGCGGCCAGCGCATCCTTGATCTCCGTGTCATGAAACAGGGTCTGTTCGGCCATATCGACCGCAATCATCTGCCCAGGCCCAAGCGCACCTTTCTCGACCACCATCGCCTCATCCACCGGCACCATCCCGGCCTCAGAGCCTGCAATCATCAGCCCGTCGCCGGTGACCACGTACCGCATGGGGCGAAGGCCATTCCGGTCGAGCCCCGCGCAGACCCAACGCCCATCGGTCATCGCCAAAGCGGCGGGGCCATCCCAAGGCTCCATGACCGAGTTGCAATAAGAGTACATGTCCTGCCAGACCTGCGGTAGTTCGGTGGCGGTCTGCGACCACGCTTCGGGCACCAGCATGGTCTTGGCCATCGGTGCATTTCGACCCGCGCGGACCAAGACTTCGAACACCGCGTCCAGCGCCGCAGAGTCACTCGCACCATTGGCGATGATCGGTTTGATATCCTCCGCCATCTCACCGAAATACGCGCTCGACAGGCGAATCTCGTGAGATTTCATCCAGTTGATATTGCCTTTCAGCGTGTTGATCTCGCCATTATGGGCCAGCATCCGGAACGGCTGCGCCAGCCACCATTGCGGGAAAGTGTTGGTGGAGTAGCGCTGATGATAGATCGCGAAGGCGCTTTCGAAGCGGTCGTCCTTCAGGTCGGGATAAAACTCCGCCACCTGCTCGGCCAGCATCATGCCTTTGTAGATGATCGACCGGCAGGAGAGCGAACAGAGATAGAGCCCCGAAATCTGCGCGGCGGCGGCGGCTTTCTCGATCCGGCGGCGGATCACGTAAAGCTCCCGCTCGAAGGTCTCTTCATCGACGCCTTTGGCGTTTGAGATGATGATCTGCTCAATCTCAGGCCTTGTGGCGTTGGCCTTCTCCCCCAAGACGCTCACATCCACGGGCACATGGCGCCAACCATAGATGTAATAGCCTTTGCGCAAGACCTCGGTTTCCACAATCGTCCGGCAGGTTTCCTGTGCGCCGAAATCATTGCGCGGCAGGAACACCTGGCCCACGGCCATCAGCTGATCCATCTCGGGCTCATGGCCCGTGCGCCGCACCTGATCATAGAAAAACTGCGGCGGGATCTGCACGTGGATGCCCGCGCCGTCGCCGGTTTTGCCATCGGCATCCACCGCGCCCCGGTGCCAGACTGCTTTCAGGGCGTCGATCCCGTTCTGCACGACCTTGCGTGAGGGTTTACCGTCGATCGAGACAACTAGGCCGACGCCGCAAGAGCTATGTTCCTCGGCCTCGGAATAGAGACTGTTCTCGGCCATCCAGTCGCGCTTCGCGGCCTCGGCCCGGGCCCAATTCGCATCGTATTTTGTCATACCGTCCGCTCCTTTATCTGCCACGGGGGGCCGGTTAGAATTCTGTTTCATCGATCAGCCGAAACTCAGCGCGCGCGGTGCCGCGAAGCTCCAGCGTCGTGCCTTTGTCGACATGGGTCAGATCGCCTTTGAAGTCGAAATCGATCAGCAATCGCCCATCGCCGCGGCAGGCGACCTCTCGGATCTCAATCAGGTCGCCGTCGAAGATTTCCCAATTGTCGGTTGCGATGTCATCGGCGCCGATCAGGGCAAAGAAGATCGTGGGGTAGTCGAGCAACCAACTGCCGTCGGTTTGGCGGATCAGATCGACGATCACATGCGCCTCCCACCCCGGCACACCGCTGCCAAAGAAGAGATCGGCCTGAACGGAGGGCATGGTGGCGCAGGTGTAGCGTTGCGCATTCCAATTGGTGACGAGGCCTTCGGCGGTCAGCCAATAGTCGTCCGAGCCGACAAAGCCGATGCCGTAGCGGTCGCCGGTGATGGCAACGCCCACATCACCGGCGTTGAGCGTCGCTCGCCACGCCTCTTGCGCGGCAGCCGGCAGGGCGGTCAGCCAAACGGCGGTCATCAGAGATAGGGCAATCCGGATCATGCGTGTCGGCCACACGCCTTTTGCCAGTGGTCTCATCATCCCGCCTACCCCCGGTCCAGGGGCGGTTGCGCCAGCCCCGACATCGTGTTGCCGCAGTCGTAAAGCGGCGTGGTGCTGAGGAACCCGTCTTCCCCGGGTTCGGCAAATTCCATGGGTGAGTAATTCCCCTCAAACGTCCCGCCATCAGGCATCGTGACCGTCTCTAACCCGCCGAAAAAGAGCCGCCATTCCTCGCTGACAAATTGGTTGCCCGCCACGCGGCGCGGGCCAAAGCCCAGATCGTATTCGTAAGAGAAGGACGTGACCTTCAGCGTCCGACCATCAACCACAATCTCTTCGCCGGTCAGCGAGTCGAAACCGGTATAGTCGCGCTGGTATTGCTGGCCGTTCTCCTCGCGGATCAGGCTGTAGACCATGGAGTCGGTTCCGGTCTCAAAAAGCTCGGTCAGGCTGGCCGGGTCCTCTTCGGGCTCCACCAAGGTCGATTGCGCGCCGGTGCGGAGGTCATAGTTCCTGAGCCACCGGAATTCATGATCGGTAAAGGAGAGGTAAAACGCCCCCTCGTCATCCATCGAGAGCCGCCAATGGGTGCCCGCCGGATCGGCCTCACACCGCCAATGGTGGGACACAACGCAGCTGCGCGATTGCACGGTCAGAAAGGCGGTGCAGCCCGCGGGCGGGGTGAACAGCGCGCCGCTTTGCGCCAAAGCGGGCGCAGGCGAAAGAAGGCCGGTGAGCATGAGTCCCGCACCCGCCAGGCTGGCGAGCAGGGTCATTCTAGGTTTCATGTCTTGGTCAACTCTCATGACCTTTCACCTCATCCGGTTACTCTCGAGACCGCCGCGCTTTGCAACCCTAGGGATCAAATGCAACAGCCGTTCTACGCCGTCACTCCGCCGCAACTGTCACAGGCGCTGCGAGTTTGGCCAAAATGGCCTCCGCTGCCTCACGGCCATCGCGGATCGCCCAGACCACCAGGCTCGCGCCGCGCACGATATCGCCGACGGCATAGACACCGGGCAGTTCGGTCTCATGGGTCTGGAAATTCGCTTTCACGGTGCCCCAGCGGGTCACTTCCAATTCCGGGCAGTCCCAAAGCGTTGGCAGGTCCTCCGGCTCAAACCCAAGCGCCATGATGACCATGTCGGCATCTTCGATGTAGTCCGCGCCCTCGATCAGTTCGGGGCTTTGGCGACCCGTCGCGTCGGGCTGGCCCAAGCGCATCTTCTGGACCATGACCCCTTCGATACTGTCGCCTTTGAAGCCCTTGGGCGCGGAGAGCCAGACAAACTCAACCCCCTCTTCCTCGGCATTGGCCACCTCCCGCTGAGAGCCCGGCATATTCGCCCGGTCGCGCCGGTAGAGGCATTTGACCGATGTCGCGCCTTGCCGCACAGCGGTCCGCACGCAATCCATTGCCGTGTCGCCGCCGCCGATCACGACGATGCGCTTGCCCGTCGCATCCAGCTCACCGTTGTCGAACTCCGGCACGTCATCGCCGAAGCTTTTGCGGTTGGACGCGGTCAGATAATCGATGGCGCGCACAATCCCCGTGGCACCAACGCCCGGCGCCTGAAGATCGCGGGATTTATAGACGCCTGTCGCGATCACGACGAAGTCATGTTTCTCGCGGATCTCGGCAAAGCTCAGATCGGCGCCGACATTGCAGTTGAGGACGAAGCTAACCCCGCCTTTCTCCAACTGCTCAATCCGTTGCATCACCACGGGTTTCTCCAGCTTGAAGCCGGGAATGCCATAGGTCATCAGCCCGCCAGCGCGGTCATAGCGGTCATAAACCGTCACCTGCACGCCCTGACGGCGCAGCATATCCGCCGCGGCCAACCCGCCAGGGCCTGCGCCGATGATGCCGACACTTTCGGAGCGCTCAACCGTGGGGCTGATCGGCTTGACCCAACCCTTCTCGAACGCCGTGTCGGTGATGTATTTCTCGACCGAGCCGATCGTCACCGTGCCATGGCCCGATTGCTCAATCACGCAATTGCCTTCACACAACCGGTCTTGCGGACAGATACGCCCACAGATTTCCGGGAAGGTGTTGGTGGCTTGGGAGAGTTCATAGGCCTCTTCCAACCGGCCTTCGGCGGTCAGGCGCAGCCAATCGGGGATGTTGTTGTGCAGCGGGCAATGGGTTTGGCAATAGGGCACACCGCACTGGCTGCACCGCCCGGCCTGTTCGGCGGCTTTTTCCCGGGCGTATTCGCCATAGATTTCCTGGAAATCCTCTTTCCGCAGATTGGGCGGGCGCTTTTCGGGCATCGCCTTTTCCACGGTCACGAATTTCAACATCGGTTGCTTCGCCAAAGCTGCCTCCCAAATCCAACTTTGCCCCTATATCGCCGTGGCTTCGGGCATAAAAGACAGATATACTGACCTATTAGCAGAATTTGGCAAGCGGCGCACCCTCTTTTCGGAGATCGCCTGTTGCAACTAGGTCAGCTAGATTTCCCTATTTGCTGGTTTTCCCACGGACTCCAAGGCTTTACGGTGGCAGCACCGATTCGCTGGCCGGGGCGGCGCATGAGCCTGTTTCACCTTTTCTTAGTCGCGCTGATCCAGGGCCTGACCGAGTTCCTGCCGATCTCCTCCTCCGGCCATCTGATTCTGCTGCCCAATCTGACAGGGCTCGACGATCAGGGTCAGGTCATCGATGTCGCTGTCCATGTCGGCACGCTTGGGGCGGTGGTTCTCTATTTCTGGCGCGATGTGCGGGAGGCGGCCATCGGCTCCCTCCGCCTGATCCGGGGAAAGATCGACACGCGCGGCGCGTTTCTGGCCTTCTGTCTTCTGATCGCAACCGTCCCGGTCATCCTGTTTGGTCTGGTCCTGAAACTTACCGGATGGGATGAGGCGATGCGGTCGATCACGGTGATTGGCTGGACCATGCTGATCTTCGGGATCGTGCTTTATTGGGCCGACCAGACCGGCGCCGAGACACGGGAGGCCGAGGAATGGACGCTCAGGCACGCGCTTATCATGGGGTTTTGGCAGGCGATTGCGCTGATCCCCGGCACCTCACGCTCTGGCATCACAATCACCGCCGGGCGGTATCTGGGTTATGGGCGGGAAAGTGCCGCGCGACTGGCGATGCTGATGTCGATCCCGACGATCATCGCCTCGGGCGCCTTACTTGGCGGTGAGGTGGTCGCCACGGCAGATGCCCAAGCCGCGCGGGACGGGGCCTGGGCCGCGCTTTTTGCCTTTCTCGCGGCGCTTGCGGCGCTTGTCTTTATGATGCGGTTGCTGAAGAGCGTCAGCTTTACGCCATACGTGATCTATCGGGTGATCCTGGGGGTGGTATTGCTGGTGATTGCCTATTCATAGGCGTTCGAGAGGTCCCGCAGCCGGGCGGGGAAGGAGAATGACACTGGTTAAAGAGGTAAGATCGGCCCTCGCCGGAGCTTCTCGGCCCAGGTTCAAGCCCGCAAATTCCGCGCGCTTTCCTTGATCTCGGAATACTGCCCGGACGGGCGATACGGCCACAGATAGTCGTCCAGCACCGCTTCCATCGCCACCGGTTCGATGCCCAAGTCGGCAAAGCCGCGCAGATCAGGGTTCACCACATTGTCGCGCCGAAGCTGTCGGACCTGATCCCGCGTAATCATGCCGTTGTGGATCAGACCAAGCGTCAGGGTCTGCACAAGATCCAACCCCGCAGCCATGATCCGGGCCGCCCAGAACGGAACGTTCATAATGACCCGCCGCCGCCGGATGACGCCCAGCATCTTCTGCATCAGGTCCCGGAAGCTCTCCACATCCGGCCCGCCCAATTCATAGACCCCGGGCGCTGCCTGCCCCAGAACGCCTTTCGCTGCAGCATGGGCCACATCATCCACATAGACGGGCTGGAACCGCGTGCCCGCGCCCACAACCGGCAGGAAAGGCCCAAACCGCGTCATCGCGGCGAAGCGGTTGAAGAACTCATCCTCGGGGCCGAAGATGATGGAGGGGCGCAGGATTGTGGCCCGCGGGAAATGCTCCAAGACCGCGGCTTCACCTTCGGCCTTGGTCCGCGCATAGTCACTGTCGCTTTCGGCATCGGCCCCAATCGCCGAGATATGGATCAGGCGCGCGACACCTTGCGCCGCCGCAAGCCGGGCGATCCGCCCCGCACCCTCCGCCTGGACCGCCTCGAACCGGTTCTTGCCCCGTTCTGACAAGATGCCCACGCAATTCACAACCGCATCAGCCCCCTGCATCGCGGCGGCGACGGAGGCATCGTCACGGATATTGGCCAGCACCGGCTCCACCTGACCGACAACGCCATAGGGGCGAACAAAAAGCGCCTCATTCGGACGGCGCACGGCCACGCGCACACGCCACCCCTCTTTCGCCATGCGTTGCGCCACATAGCGGCCCACAAAGCCCGAGCCGCCAAAAATCGTGACGAGATTTGCCATGGGCGTCATCCTTCGCTCTGCCGTTATCCCGGGTGATACGCGGGCGGTTTTCGCGGGACAAGGCGCAAATCGTCCCAAGGCTGCCAGAAAAACCGGCAGAAGATCGCCGTTGTGATTGGCGTCAGTCGGGTTCGGGCGCTATCAAAAACCCAACGCGTCACAAGCGGGGGATGTTGTTGTGGTTCGGAGGCTCAGCCTCTTTCTTATTGGTCTGGCTGCTCTCCCGGCTTTGGCGCTTGCCGAGGTGCAGCTCGACGTATCGGACGGCCCAGAAGAGCTGGCCGAGGATTTGCGCGCCGCCTCGCTTCTGGTTGCCGCTGATGAGAACCCCGAGGCCACGACGCAAGACGTCATCGCCGCCGCGCGGGCGGATTATGCGCGGCTTGTGGGTGTACTTTATGAGAACGGCTATTTCGGGCCTGTCGTGAGCATCCGCGTAAACGGGCGGGAGGCGGCCAATCTCTCCCCATTCTCCGCACCCAGTGCCATTCGCAGCCTGGACATCCGGGTCAACCCGGGCCGCTCCTTCACCTTTGGCCGGGCCGAGATCGGCCCCCTGGCCCCGGGGGAGACGCCGCCCGAAGGCTTCCGCTCTGGCGAAGCGGCGGCGACACCTGTGCTGAGAGAGGCGGCCGAAGCCGGGATCACCGGGTGGCGGCAGGCCGGTCATGCAACCGCCGCAGTCACCGGGCAACAGATCACCGCACGCCAGGCGCAAGCCATCCTTGATGCGCAAATCCGCCTCAACCCCGGCCCACGCGTGCAGTTTGGCGAGTTGATCCCGCAAGGGCATGTGCGGATGCGTGAAGACCGGATTCGGGAGATCGCCGGGCTGCCCACGGGCGAGGTTTTTGACCCTGAGGAGCTGGACCGCGCGGCGGAAAGGCTGCGGCGGACCGGCACCTTCCGCTCAGTGTCTTTGGAGGAGCGCCCGCCCGACGCAAACGATGTGATGGACATCGCCGCCACGCTGCCCGAAGCCCCCCTGCGCCGCTTCGGGCTGGGGGCCGAGATCGCGTCATCCGACGGGGCCACGCTAAGCGGCTACTGGCTGCACCGAAACCTCCGCGGGGGCGCCGAACGGCTGCGCTTTGACGCCGAAATCTCTGGCCTTGGTGGCGATAGCGGCGGGGCGGATTGGTCCCTTGCCGGCCGGTATGAACGCCCGGGCACGCTGACGCCGGACACAAACCTGGTCTTTGAGGCAGACCTTCAACGCCTCGACGAATCCACCTTCACAGAAGACCTGTTCGAAGTGCAGGCCGGGTTCGATCATATCTTCAGCGATCAGCTTGACGGGTCGATCCGCTTTGGGCTTCGCATCTCAGAGATCGAAGACGGGTTTGGCTCACGGCGGGTGACGCTTGCCACCGTTCCGATTGGTCTGACCTATGACAGCCGGGACAACGCCCTTGATGCGCGGCGCGGCTATTACGCCGAATTGGGCCTGACCCCGTTTCTGGTCCTGGAAGGCACGGGCGATGGTGGTGGGCTGCGGTCCTCCTTGGATGCGCGCGCTTATCTCGGCTTGGGGCCTGAGGCGCGGACACGCCTGGCCGGGCGGGTTCAATTGGGCAGCGTGGATGGCGGCGATATCACCGATCTTCCGCCGGATTTCCTGTTCTATTCCGGCGGTGGCGGCACCGTCCGCGGCCAACCCTTCCGATCTCTTGGGGCGGTACAGAATGGCGTGGCCAGCGGCGGGCGCGGCTTTGCCGGACTGTCCGCCGAGATTCGCACGGACCTGAATGAGCAGTTCGGCCTCGTCGCCTTTGCGGATGGGGGATATGTCACAACCGGGTCGCTCTTCGACTCTGGGTCGGCCAGCGAATGGCATGCGGGCGCGGGCTTAGGCCTTCGCTACAACACCGCGATTGGGCCGATCCGGCTGGACGTGGCCACACCGGTATCGGGCGACAACACCGGAGAGCGCGTGTTCTTCTATATCGGCTTGGGGCACACGTTTTGAGACGGCTTCTTTGCATCCTCCTGATCCTGATCTGGCCCGGTGCGGGCCTCGCTCAAGACAGTGATGACCGCTCCCGCCTGGTGCGGCTTATTGAAGATGCGCTGTCTGACGAGGCGGCGCGGCAAGTCCGGATCGAAGGGTTTCGTGGGGCGCTAAGTTCGACGGCTCAGCTTGACCGCCTGACCATCGCCGATGAAGACGGCATCTGGCTGACCCTTGAGGCGGCGACGCTCAACTGGAACCGCACCGCCATCTTCTCCCGCGCTTTGGAGGTGACGGAACTGACCGCGGGCCGTCTGGCCATCGCCCGCCTGCCTGAGGGCGACACGCTGCCTGACGCCGAGGCGCAACCCTTCTCGCTCCCCGAATTGCCGCTTCGGATTCAGATCGACGAGGCCGCGATTGGGCAGGTTGAGCTTGGGCCGGATGTTTTGGGGGAGGCACTAACTTTCTCGGTCGGTGGCACCGGGCAATTGGCCGATGGCGAGGGAGAGGCGGAGTTCTTGCTGACCCGCCTTGATGGGCCTGAAGGGCGCATTCGGCTGGACGGCGCGTTCGATAACGAGACCCGGGTTCTTGACCTTGATCTTGGATTTGTTGAAGGGGCGGGCGGCTTGGTGGCCACCCGCCTTGGCATCCCCGGCGCGCCCGCGATTGATCTGACCGTCGCGGGCACAGGGCCTCTCAGCGACTTCACCGCCGAGATCAATCTCGACACCGATAGCGAGCCGCGCTTGGCCGGTCAGGTGGCGCTGTTGGAGCCGGAAGAGGGCGGGCGGCGCGTGTCTGTCGATATCGCGGGCGATGTCACCGCGATCTTCTTGCCCGAATACCGTGACTTCTTTGGCCCCCGCATCGCCCTTGTGGCTGAGGTGGTGCAGGACCCAAACGGTGCCCTGTCGCTCGACCCCTTTCACCTGGAGGCGGCAGCCATGGAGCTATCCGGAACCGTCTTCCTCAACACCGATCGCCAGCCAGAGAGCTTTGAAATCACCGGCCTGATATCCCCGACCGAGGCACAGCCGGGCCGGGTACGGCTTCCCATCGCTGGCGCGGAGACAAGTGTGGATCGGGTGGAGCTTGACGTCGGATACAACAGCGCCCTCGGCAACACTTGGCAAGGGCGGTTCGGAATCCGTGATCTTCAGGTGGATGACCTCAGCATTGCCTCAACCGAGTTGGAGGTCGATGGCGTTCTGACCGAAGCGGAGCAGGGCCTGGCCAGGGCCAGCGCCGAAGTCGCAATGGTGGCAAATGGCATTGCCCATCCCGATGAGGGCCTTGCCGCCGCCTTTGGTGAGCGCGCCGAGATCAGCGCGTCAGTGGTTTGGCGTGATGGCGATCCGGTGGAGATCACCGGCCTCCGCGCCCAGTCAGGCGACGCGCGCCTCTTTGGCGAGTTGACCCTGGCGGCCATCGATACCGGGCTCGATGTCGGCGTCTCGGCAACAGCGGCGCTGGCCGACCTCACCCGTTTCGCTGCGGTGGCTGATCAACCCCTGTCCGGCGCGGCTGAGCTGTCGCTGAACGGAACCGCCAACCTGCCCTCCGGCGGGTTCGATATTGATGTCGAGGGGGAGACCCTGGATTTGCGCGTCGCGGACGGCCTGCCGCCTGCGCTTTTCGCGGGCGAAACCACATTTGCGACCAGCCTGGAGCGGGATGAGACCGGGCTATCGGTGGAGAGCCTCGACCTCACCGGACAGGAACTGGAGTTGGAAGGCCGGGCCGAGGTCGCCAGCGATGGAAGCACACTTGATCTGACCGCAGGGCTTCGCGATGTCGGCCTCTTTACCTCGGCCCTCTCCGGACCCGTCTCTCTGGAGGCGGCACTCGCCCAAACCGGCGAGAACCCTTGGGGGCTCACCGCGGACCTTGCCGGGCCGGGCGGCATTGCGCTGGACCTAGCCGGGGATGTCGGGCTTGAGGGTGGCGCGGTTGATCTCGCGCTCACAGGCTCCGCGCCCCTTGCACTTGCCGACCCGTTCATCGCCCCGCGTACGATCCGGGGCAATCTGGCCATCGATCTCGGCCTTGTTGGGCCGCCGGAGCTTGCCAATCTCAGCGGGCGGCTCACCACATCCGGCGCCAGCGTGGCCGCCCCGACCTTGCCCATAAGCCTCACCGATCTTGGGGCCGAGATTGATCTGAACGGCAGCACCGCGCAGGTGGCCGCGACAGGCGTAATCTCAACCGGCGGCCAGGTCACGGCCAATGGCCAGGTCGGATTTGGCGGCGGCGGTCTGCCCGTCAACCTCACGATCGGGGCCACCAATGCCCGGCTCCTCGACCCTGCACTTTATGAGGTACTGCTCCCCAGCATCGATCTTCAAATGAACGGGGATTTGACCGGCGCCAGCACCGTAACTGGCACTGTCCAGGTCGGGGAAACCGAGATCCGCATCCCCGAAAGCGGCTTCGGCGGGGCAACGACGATCCCCGATATCACCCATATCGGCGGCACCGCCGCACAACGCCGAACCCGGGCCAATGCCGGGCTGACGGGTCAATCCTCGCAGGCCGGTGGCGGCAACAGCAATATCGGTCTCGACATCGCCATTTCCGCGCCCGGGCGCATCTTCCTTAGGGGCCGCGGGGTCGATGCCGAGCTTGGGGGTACGCTTCGGGTTGGCGGCACCACGGCAAATGTCATCCCCGATGGGCGGTTTGACCTGATCCGCGGTCGCCTGGCGCTTCTTGGCCAACGGCTCGACCTGGTCGAGGGCAGCGCCACACTCACCAGCAATTTCGATCCGTTCCTGCGGCTGCTCGCCGAAAGCCAAGCCGGGGAATTTCTGATCCAAATTCTTGTGAGCGGCCCGGCCAGCAACCCTGAGGTCTCTTTTGACTCCGTCCCCGGCCTGCCGGAGGACGAGGTCTTGGCGCAACTCCTCTTTGGGCGCAGCATCTCAAACCTATCCGCGCTCCAGGCGTTGCAACTGGCCGATGCCGTCGCGGGCCTGGCCGGCGTGCGATCCGGCCCCGGCGTGTTTGAGCGGTTGCGCGACAATCTCAACCTGGATGATTTGGACGTGCGCACCACCGAAGATGGCAGCGCGGCGGTGCGCGCGGGGCGCTATATCTCAGACAATATCTACACCGATGTGACCGTGGGCGGCGACGGTGGGGCCGATGTCTCCCTCAATATCGACCTGACGCCAAACATCACCGCGCGTGGCGAGGTGAGCGGCGACGGGGAAAGCCGCCTCGGTATCTTTTTTGAGCGTGATTACTGACGCTATTGCCGCGAAGAGGACGGCACAACCCGATTCACACGAAGGCCCGTTGACAGTCTAGGGACCCAGAGTTATCAGCCGCAGTCACGACACCGGCCCAGGTGGCGGAATTGGTAGACGCGCTAGCTTCAGGTGCTAGTGACCGTATGGACGTGGAGGTTCGAGTCCTCTCCTGGGCACCATTCCCGAAAACAGATTGTGTTCTCAGCAGGTAGGCGCCGGAGCGTTGTGGCCATGCGCCCGACAAACCTCGTGAATTCCGCCTAAGAATCACGAACACGTTGAGTGATTTAGGACCGAGTAGGTCCGGGCGGTGCGCAATCCTCGATCACGCACCGATCACCAAATGACGTTGTTCAATCCCGTATCTGCGCAGGCTCTAGAAGGTCACACGCGAAATTGGTCATCCCGTTAGGTAGAATTGTGAACCGACAGAACTCTATTTCTGCCGTGGCCGTGTCCAGAACGGGAAAGAGATACACGGTGCTGTCTTCTTGATCGACGAAGGAAATCGTGTCGCCCAACTCGAAGCGCCCGGGGTCGAGCGGAAACGGACCATGGCGGACGCCCGCACCAAACCCCGCGCCAAAGCGACTGTCACGATCAAGATAGAAATCGCCGGGCGTCCAACCTGTACTTGTGGGCTCATTGTAGTGGTCAGCTGACGCAGGTGCGGCGAGACCCAGCAGCAGGACCGTAAGGACTCCGAGACGAGGAAACTGAGTTATCATACGTTGGTCCTTTGCTTTGAAGAATGGTGTTCGCCCTTTATCGGCGGGCTCAACACTTTCGCAATTTGGTTGAAGGCAAAAGGGGCTCAATTCATGACCTATCGCGACGAGGACGGAGGCGTACGTCGCCCAGCGATCCCCAGCGGGAAGAGTTGAGTTCGCGCCGCAAAGCCCGTATCCCGGCGCAAACCTGCCAAGGAGCCATGCGTGACCAATAATCTTTATCAGTCGGACCTGCCAGATGGCCTGGATCTTGGACCCGTCGTGGCGATTGATTGTGAGACCATGGGGCTAAACCCCCATCGGGACCGTCTGTGTCTGGTTCAACTGTCAAGCCGGGACGGCGACGCGCATCTGGTGCAGATCGCGCCTGGGCAGACGGCGGCGCCCAATCTCACCGCGCTTCTGGAGAACCCAGATGTCTTGAAACTGTTCCATTTCGGGCGGTTCGATATCGCGGCGCTGCTTCATGCCTTCGGCGCCCTTACGACGCCGGTCTATTGCACCAAGATCGCCTCAAAACTCGTGCGCACCTTCACCGACCGGCATGGGCTGAAGTATCTCTGCCAAGACCTGATTGGCGTCGATATCTCCAAGCAGCAGCAAAGCTCTGACTGGGGGGCGGAGACCTTGAGTGAGGCGCAACTCTCCTACGCTGCCTCCGACGTCCTTTATCTCCATCGCATTCGGGAGGAGCTGGACCGCCGCCTGGCCCGGGAGGGGCGCGCCGATCTGGCCCAGGCCTGTTTCGATTTCCTGCCGACGCGGGCGCGGTTGGACCTCGCCGGCTGGCCCGAGATCGACATTTTTGCCCATTAGCCGCCAATGGCCGCGGAGAACAGATATTCTCAGATCGTCGCCTGGATGAAGGTGATCCTGCCGCTTCTGGCTTTGGCGCTTCTGTCGACGCTTTTTCTGTTCTCCCGCTCTCCCGACCCGGAGATGGCGATCCCGTTTGCGGAAGTTGATGTAGAAGAACTTGCGGAAGAGCAACGACTGAACCAACCCCGGTTCGCCGGGACCCTGGACGATGGCCGCGAGGTCTTGTTCGTGGCCGATCGCGCCGCGCCAGTGGCCGGGCAACCCCGCCAGATCACGGCGGAGATTGTGCAGGCCCGCGTCGCCCTCTCCGACACCGATTACGTTCTTTTGGCCAGCGGAAGCTCCCATGTCGATCTGGAGGCGCGCGAGGCGGAACTGGAAAACGATGTGCGCGTGACAAGCTCGGCCGGGTATCGGATGGAAAGTGACCGGATGACGCTGGCGCTGGATGATCTGCGCCTTGTGTCGCCCGGACCAGTGCGGGTGACGGGGCCTGCCTTGGACCTGACCGCAGACATGATGTCCCTGACGGGGGAAGAAGGCGCCCAGGTTCTCAGTTTCAATGGCACGGTCAGAATGATATATGACCCGGCAGATTGAGGAACTTCATGCGCGCGGCAGCCTTTTCTTTCATCGTTCTTGTCTTCTCTGTGGTCAGCGCCGCTGCGCAGGTCGCGATTGGCTTTGGCGGCGTGGCGCATGATTCCCGACAGCCGGTTGAGGTGACCGCCGACAGCCTGACCGTCAATCAGGAAACCGGGAATGCGGTCTTCACCGGCAATGTCATCATCATTCAGGGGGAGCTGCGGATGGCCGCAGGTGAGGTGACCGTCGTCTATGGCGCGGACCCCGACAACCGGGATATCCGCGAAGTCCGTGCGACGGGCGGCGTTTTGGTCACCCGGGGCAGCGACGCGGCTGAGGGGCAATCGGCGCTTTATGAGGTCGCGTCTTCACTCATGACTTTGAGCGGCAGCGTCCTGGTCACCCAAGGCCCCACCGCGATCTCGGGCGACGGGATGGTGGTTAATATCGCAACCGGCGACGGCACGGTTGAGGGGCGTGTGCGCACCATCCTTCAGCCCGCGGATGAGAGCCAGTGACCGCGCGGCCAAATCTCACCGTGACCGAAGGCCAGCAAGGCCTCCAGATTCGCAATCTGCGCAAAAGCTATCGCCGCCGCCCGGTGATCCGCGATGTGACGATGGACCTGCGCCAGGGCGAGGTCGTGGCGCTTCTGGGGCCAAACGGATCGGGCAAGACCACCTGCTTTTACTCCATCGCCGGGTTGATCGCGCCTGATGGCGGCACTGTGGTGCTCGACGGTCAAGAGGTCACGCAACTGCCCATGTATCGCCGGGCCAAATCCGGCATCGGGTATCTGCCGCAAGAGATGTCGATCTTCCGGGGGCTTTCGGTCGAAAACA
The DNA here is from genome assembly GCA_028279315.1 of Rhodophyticola sp. Taxonomy (GTDB): domain Bacteria; phylum Pseudomonadota; class Alphaproteobacteria; order Rhodobacterales; family Rhodobacteraceae; genus Rhodophyticola. The sequence goes on from JANQNZ010000119.1 coordinate 27,172, forward strand.
ACATCCTGGCGATTCTCGAAGTGGCGGAGCCGAACCGGACCAAACGTATGGACCGGCTGGAATCGCTTTTGTCGGAGTTTTCCATCGGCCATCTCCGCCGCGCCTCGGCGCTTTCACTGTCAGGCGGGGAACGGCGCCGGGTTGAGATCGCGCGCTGCCTGGCCTCAAACCCGCGATATGTCCTCTTGGATGAACCCTTCGCGGGCGTCGACCCAATTGCCGTGGGCGAGATCAGGGCGCTTGTCTCTGACCTTAAGAAACGGGGGCTTGGCGTGCTGATCACCGATCACAATGTGCGCGAGACCCTGCAGATCGTTGACCGCGCCTATATCCTGCATGACGGCACGATCTTGATGAGCGGAACCGCCGATGAGGTTGTCGAGGACGAAAACGTGCGCCGGGTCTATCTGGGACAGAGTTTCCGGATCAGCTGATCTCAGCCTCACCGTCGCACCCTGCCGCTTAACATTGACAGCACCGGGCGAATTGCCGCCAAATGGAGGAGATGTGTGCAACCGCCGATCCCTTGCGTTGGTGCCCCGACCGGCTGATGACAGCCGGGGTGCAAAGCTCAAGGCGGCCGGCAGACCCCCCACCATCCTAAAGACTCTCTTAAGGCCTCTCGGCTAAACTGCCGGGATGGTCCGCACGACCACGCGGAGGATACATGCGGTACCAAATCAGCGGAAAACAGATCGATATCGGCGATGCGCTTCAAACCCATGTGAAAGACGGCCTTGGCGCGGTCATGTCGAAATATGCTGAGCGCCCGACGGATGCGACCGTGATCTTCTCTCGCAGTGGCCATGAACATGTGTGTGAAGCGACGGTGCATCTATCGACCGGGTTGACCGCGTCCGCCAAAGCCTCGGAACATGAAATCTATGCCGCGTTTGAGGCCTGTTGCGATAAGATGGAAAAGCAGCTCCGTCGCTACAAACGCCGTTTGAAAGACCATCATAAGGAGCGCGCGCAACCCGTTGAACTCTTCGGCGCGTCGTCCTATATCCTCGCCGCGTCGGAAAACAGTGAAGAGGCTGAGCCGGAATCGCTCCAACCCATCATCGTGGCGGAAATGGAAACCAAGATCCCCTCACTCTCGGTTGGGGAAGCGGTGATGCAGATGGAACTGGCGGGCGCGCCCTTGCTGGTTTTTCGAAATGAGGGACATGACGGACTAAACGTCGTTTATCGGCGGGATGACGGAAATGTGGGATGGATCGACCCCCGTCCCAATACGTAACGGAACATCAACCGCGCGCCGGATAAGCCGCGCAGGAATGGGATCACACGTATGGATTTGGCAACGCTCCTGAAACCGCAGGGTGTGAAGGTTGTGGCCGATGTCACGAGTAAGAAGCGGCTGATGCAGAAGCTGTCGGAATTGGCGGAAGGGCTGGTTGACCTGCCCGCGGCCCGGATTCTCGACGCGCTTCAGGATCGGGAGAGCTTGGGGCCCACTGGCGTCGGCAAAGGCGTGGCATTGCCGCACGCGCGGATCGGCGATTTGACCGAGGTGCGCGGGGCGTTCCTGAAGCTCGACAAGCCGATCGATTTCGATTCGGTGGATCGGCAGCCGGTGGATTTGGTCTTTGCGCTTTTTGCGCCCGCCGACACGGGCGTGGATCATCTGAAAGCGCTAGCGCTGGTCTCTCGCACGTTGCGCAACTCAGCGCTCTGCGCAAAGCTCCGAGCCAATTCCGACCCCGCGACGCTGCACACGTTGATCACTGGGGCCGCGACATCTGAGGCGGCTTAGGGCCGAGATCGGGACGGTCTACGGCTTATTCGTCGGATCGCCAGACGCACAACCATGGCCCCCCAACCGGGATCCGTTTTCTTGCAAGAAAACGAACCGGAATTTTGCAAAATTCCGCTGCCCCGCCTCAGAGCTTATTCCAACGCGGATAGCCGAAATTGAGATAGTCACGGCGATAGACATCCATTGCGGCACTTTCGATGCTGCCGTCATAGATGCGTTTGAGCGGGAAAGGCGGCGCGTCCGGTTCCGCTTCAAACTCAGCGTCCGGCGTGCCGACCACCGCGGCGAGCCTTGGCAGTGCCTCGGCCATCTCCTCCTCCCGGATCACCTGATCGGGCAGCGTGACATTAGCCATGCCTTGCAGAATGGCGCTTTGCGTGGCCCAAGCCGGGTCCACCTTCAGGCTGGTCTGAGCGGCGAGATTGGCCTTTAGGAACTCAAGGAAGGCCAGAAACGCGGCCTTATGCTCCTCTGGCCCATACGCTTTGTCGGAAAACCCCTTCGCTGGAAACGGAATTTTGTAGCGATTGCGGAGGGCGCGGCGGGCGTCTTCGTAAGCGGGCCGACCGCCTTGGACGATATAGCTGTTGAACGTGTCATAGGCGCGGACAACCGGGTGCCGGACGATGGTGAAACTGCGATAGCCCGGGTGGTGGCGCATCCATTGCCGCAGCTCTTTCTGGCTCATACCCGCATTCAGGTCCTGCCGGGTGATCCCATCAAGCCCCGCCATCCAGGCCAGAACCGCATCCGTCAGCCCACCTTTGATCGGCATGAACAACAGCCCGGTTTCGGGCGTGGCATAGAACCCCGGCACACCCGCATGGCGGCGCGGCTCGAAATTCGGGGTGCGGCTGAGATCAAACCGATCCATGGACGAGACGGCGGCAACCATCTCGTCATAATTCTCCACCTTCTCACTCAAGTCGCCCGGGTTTTGCGGCTTCAGCTTCGAAGAGGTCTTCGACACTTCCCCCTCCACCCCCAGGAACCGAACGATGCCGTTGATCACATCCACATCGTTGATGTCTTCATAGCGGATGTAGAACGCGGTTTGCCCCGTCTCCTGCAGGCCCCGTTGCAACCTCTGCTGGAAACCCTGCAACCGTTCGATCAGCTCTTCGAACTCAGCTTGGTCGAAGGTGATCTTCTGGGTCTCACGCCGATGCTTCACATCGGTCAGCCGCCATTGCCCCGTGGCCGAAGCGATCTTGCGCGAGACGTAGCTGTCGAGCGGATTGCGCGTCAGGATGACCTTCGCAATTCGTGGATCTGGCAACACCCGCTCCAACACCCGCGGGTCATGGTCGTTGAAGAAGCGGAAGCCTGGCAAGCCTTCGGTCTTTTCCAGAATCGCATCGAACAGGCGCAGCGGATCAGCCTCCCGCGCGTCCATGTCGATCCCGTGCATATCGAATGTCTTGTGATGGCCCATGAAGGTTGGGTTATAGACCTCGCCCAGGCAGCTCAGCCCCTCGACCTCATTCAACGTCGCCTCAAGATAATTGGACCCCGTCCGCATCTCGGCGAAAAGCACAAAGGCATCGAACCGGCCTGCCATTTATCGCTTCACCAGATAGGGTTTTTCGCTGCTGGTTTGCGGCATCATCTCAGCGCTTGTGGACGGGAAATCGCCCATCACAAAAGGCTTCATCCCCTGGTTTTTCAGGTTCTGCAGGAACTGTCCGAACCCATCCAGATTGGCCATCCGCGGCGCTTCGGTCAGGCGCGGGGCCGATGGGCCGTCCATCGCATCCAGGATACTCTGCAAATTCTCCATCGGTTCTTCGATGAACTCCGCCAGGGTCCAGATACGCACATCCGCGCGGTTTTGGACCCGCCGCAGGATGTCGACAAACTCCACCTCCCGCTTCTGGAGCAACGCGGCCTCTTTGCGGATGTCGCCAAAATCTCGGTTCGACAGAAACAAAGGCACCGCCCAGGCCCCGGTGATCACCGAAATCTGCGCATTGCCGTCAGCGGAGAGGAACCAGGCGATATCCTCTGTATCGCGCGGGCTGTACTGGAAGACCTGCCGTTCGCCACGTGTGTTCCAGATCAGGCTGGCCAGGAACATCTCAGGGTTATAGTCGCGCAGCTTCGGCGCTGAAGACAGGCAGCCCGCATAGACATCCGCATCGCTCGCGAACCGCACCTTCTTGGGGTCAAACAGCCGCCCATGAACGCGCACGCCCAGACGGCGGGAGAGCCAGGGCTCAAAATCCTCGAAGAGATCGCTAAACCCTTGGAACACCGAATAAGGCGCGCAGGTCTTGCCATTCTCCCAATCCACATTGGGGAAGCGGCTGTGCATATAAAGCCCCGCGCGGCCCCGCGTCCGGCGTTCCAGCGCTTTGGCAAAGACCCTGTCGATCTTCCCCGGCGCCGGTTCCGCCATGGCCGAGCCGGTGTGATCAGGGCTGAGAAACGTATCATAAAGCCGGTTTGCCTGCGGCCAAATCTTCCGCGCGACAAAGCAGTCCGAGCGCCTGAGCAGATGCAAATGGTCGTCATAGAAGACATGCGGCTTGCCCTGGAAGTCGAACTTCGAAAGCGTCAGTGACCGGCTTTCGATCCGGGTCGAATAAAGCCGGGTGAGGGTCTGATAGTAGCTTTCGTCAGGGATCCAGACGAGTTTGAAATAGGCGTCATGCGCCTTTCGCGCCGGGTCTTGCAGGATAGCCGAAAGGGTCTGCCGAGTGAGGCACCACCATTGCGACCCAAGATGGGGGACAAGCCCCTCCGGCACGGTCCGGATCATGCCCGTTCGCCGCTGAAGCTCCACATAGCGGTCGAAGAGGAACCGGTTGCGTTTCCAGGAGAACGGGAACCGGAACTGGAACCGCTCAGCATTCAGGCCGCCCACGGTCCATTCCACATCCTGTGTCGTCACGCTTTCGATGAAATCCGTGCGGGGGCGGGCGGCGAGGTAATCCCGCAGCTCCTCAACCGGACGAAGCGGCAGGCAGGATCCGCTGGCCAGGTACACATGGCGGACATCCGGAAACTCGGCCAACATCACCTCAGACGCAGTTTGAGAGGCCGCCACCAAGGACCAGGTGCCCCATTCGCACCTATGGCGTTTCGAAAACCGGATATTGCCCAAGTCCGACAGGGCGGTCTGCAACCATTTGAAAGACTTTGCGCTGACCCGCTTGTCCACATGGATCACCACGGGGCAATCCCGCTCAGCCCAATGGCGGGCGACCTGCGCGGCCCGGTCCAGCGCCGTGTGGCAGATCATGACAAACCCGACCGTGCTCACGCCCAGTTCCCTTTGGACATCAGGCCCAGGATCTCAAGCTGACGCCAGTTGATGTAGCGCTCGGACCATTTGCACCAGAAATTCGGATCGTCTTTCAACCCGTCGTGATAGGCTTGGTATTCATGACTATTGGCATAGTGCTGCTTGCGGCTTAGCTCTTCCGCGGCCTTGATCGTGAATGTGTCGAGAAACTTGGCATGGAGCAGAACGCCCGAAGTCTTCTCCCCCCCCCATTCGTCATAGACCAGGTTCAGACCCCGCGGCAGAAGCATATGGGTTGAACTGGTGAAGGTGTAATGCCGCTGCCATTTCACCAGCGGGATCTTGTTGAGCGCCGGCGCGCGCTTAGGCTTGTCACCAAAGAACAGCCGCGCCCGGGGCCCGCCTTGAATCCAGAGGTTGGCAAACTGCCAATTCCGCTCAATCGTGTAATTCCCGGAGTCAAACCAGCAGGCGATCTCAAACGGGTTTTGCCCATCGCGATAGGGCTGCGCCGTGATGGCCCCCTTCGGATACATATCCAAGATCATCGCCCCGAAGGATTTGATCGAGGAGGCATCCAGCCAATCCGCCAAAGCCGGGATCGGGCGGCTGTCACAGAACGGGTAGACCAAGAACTCGTCCGGGTCGACCACGAGGCTCCAATGCCCATGGGCATAGGTGCTGAGCAGATGGTTCACCCAATCGATCCCAAAGCGGGACCGTTTATAGCTGCCCTCCGTTGTCCAGACCGAGCAATCGGGCTGTTCGGCCAGGTATTCGCGGGTGCCATCGGTGCTGTCATTATCGACAAAGAAGAAGTGGCTGACGCCCCGGTCGCGATAATAGCTGAGGAAGTATTTCAGGCGGATCCGCTCATTGCGCAGCGTCACGAAGCATAAGACGTCAGAGGGTTTGATCTGATCGGTGCGATCGGCGACGCCAAGCAACTCCCGGCTCTTACGCATGGCGCGCAGCCGGTACTTCTTTCGCCTTAGGCGCAGGCCGTATCGCCGAACCGCCTTCATCCGTTGCCCTTCTGCCCGTCTTGCCAAAGCGCCGTGACAGCACGCTCAACCTTCTCGAAATGGTCCGGCCACTTTGGCAGCGCGTGTGGCCCATCCGTTTCAGCGAAGACTTTACCCGCAAGGAGTTTCTTTATTGTTTCCACCCAAGAATACGCGTCCTTCGGATCAAGGTAAACGGCGCTGTTGCCAAGGATTTCCCGCAAGACGGGCAGGTCGGCGCAGACCGGCAAAACGCCCTCGCGCAGCGCCTCGGCAGGCGGCAGGCCAAACCCCTCCGCGAAACTTGGGAACAGAAGCGCTTTGGCACCGCTCAGAACCGCGCGTGTGTCGGCATCTGAGAGCGCGCCATGTTCAAAGATCGCCTTGTCTTTCAGCGGGTGCGCGTCGAGCCGCGCGAAGAACGCCTCGCTCTGCCATCCGCGCTGTCCGATGATATGGAGATGGGGCAGCGCGGCGGGGTCAAGCGCGCTCGCAAGCGCCTCCCAAACATCCAGAAGAAGGTCATGGTTCTTTCGCGGTTCGATGGTGCCAAGGCTTACGAGATAAGGGCGGGACGGGTCGATCTGCGTTGGGGCACTGCCCAAGGCCGGTTGATCCGGAAGACCCAGATGTGCGACGTCGACCAACGCCTCTGAAAGACCCCATTCCGCGACATAGTGTCGAATTCTGCCCGCCGTCGCGGCGGAATTGGCGATGAGGAGATCGGCAGCGCCAAGCGCCACACGCATCTTCCGCTCAAAGGCGGCGGCTTGGGCCGGGACCACGAACTCCGGATGATCAAGCGGGATCATGTCGTGGATCAGGATGGCAGCGCGCGCGTCATGCTCCGCAGCGATGGCCTCAAGATGGCGGGGTGACAGATTGCTGTGCCCGACATTGAGATAGACAATCCGCGCCGCGCGCGACCGGTTGAGGAGGCTTTTGACCCCCCAAGGCGGCGCCCGATCCACCGCTTGGATGCGAAGCGCGGCCTCGATCCGGTGTTTGATCTCACCACCTTTTCCTGTGACCCGAGAGAGCCAATCGGAAGCCCCAAGCTGATCCGGCCGCTCCAGCGCTTCAATCAGAGTGGACGCGGCCTCCATTGGCAAAAGCAGAAACCCTCGACCAGTCCGCAGAAACAGCCGGTCCTCCGCATCCCGCATCAGAAGCCAATCCAGATACGCCCGTTCAACCCGATCAACACCGGTCAGCGCCGCGCGGCCCACGCGCGACACCAGCCGCGTGACATCCAACCAGACCGCGATATCGGAGCTTATCCTCGGCCCGGAGGTCATCCAGACCCAAACACGAAGGTTATTGCGCCGCGTTCTGCATGGCCATCATCTCGCTCAGATATTGCGAGAACTCATCCCGCAACTCCTCCCGAGCGAGGCCGAAGGCGACGGTGGCCTGCAAGAACCCGGCCTTCGATCCGCAATCGAAGCGCTGACCCCGGAACCGGTAGCCATAGACATTGCCGGACGCCTCGATCTCTTGCGCGATGGCATCGGTCAGCTGAACCTCACCGCCGGCACCGGATTTGATTCGGTTGAGATTGCCCATAATATTTGGTGTCAGGATATAACGCCCGATCACCGCAAGGTTGGAGGGCGCCTCTTCCGCGGCGGGCTTCTCGACCATGCCTTTGACGGACACAACCGCGCCCATATCTTCTTTGACGTCCAAGACACCGTAAGCCGAGGCCTTGTCCGCCGGCACTTCCATCGCCGCAACCATGTTGCCGCCGGTCTCAGCATGGGCTTCGACCATTTGCTGAAGGCACGGCGTCTCTGCCGCGATCACATCGTCGGGTAGAATGACCGCAAAAGGCTCATCAGCCAGAAGGCGCCGCGCGCACCAAACCGCGTGGCCCAGGCCAAGGGGCTTATGCTGGCGCAGATAGGCGATGGCGCCGCTTTCCATATTGGTGGATTTCAGCGTCTTCAGAAGGTCGAGCTTCTCTTTCTTCCGGAGCGCTGACTCCAACTCGGGCGAGTGGTCAAAGTAATCCTCAAGCGCGCTTTTCCCGCGCGAGGTGACAAAGATGAACTCCTTGATCCCGGCGGCCCGTGCCTCATCAATCGCGTATTGAATGAGCGGCCGATCGACCAGCGTCATGATCTCTTTCGGAATCGATTTCGTGGCCGGCAGAAACCGTGTCCCCAGACCCGCGACCGGAAAGATCGCCTTTGTGACTTTCTTCTTCATGTGTGTACCATCCACCTAGCGCTTGCTTCCACCCAGTCGGTCGCAAGCCTTACGCCCCCGAAATAACCACCCAACCAAATACTAACATTCCAATCCTGCCGAAAGGTGAAATATCCCTCTCTCGCGTCAAATCTGATCGCGAACTCGCCGGACGCGGGCGATTTCTGTGGCGAGGCGCCGCTGAAAGCCGCCAAGGGGCGGTCTTGGCCCATCGCGATCTGATCGTCCCCAAAGGCCGCCGGACTGCACCCAGTAACCGACGGATGTGAACCGCATCTGGTGGCGGCGGAAGGTTGGCGCGAACAGGAAGAGGGTGGTGGCGTGTCCTTCTCGTGCGAGTCGCGCGGCCTCTGCCTGACGCGCCCGGACCTGAAACCACCGGCCTGACAGATAGACCGGCTTCGGCGCGGCGTCGGTCACAAGCGGTTGAAACTCTGGCGGCGCGGAGGTGATTGTGTGGGGCGGCGCCAGCGCAACCTCTCGGCCCTCGGAAATGCCGCGATCGAGGTCCGAGATCAGGGGGCCGATATCGCGCGGCTGCAAGTCTCCGTTGCGCAAGAATCGGTCAAGCCGCTGACGCTGTGTCTCGCGAAGTGCCAACAGGTTCGGATCGAGTTCAGACGGGTCCGCATGTTTGCGCAGAAAGACCGCTGTGCTGGCCCCGATCTCCCACAAGGACCGCGGCGCGCGAGAGGCGTGGCGCCGCGCGGACGGGGCAAATCCATGATGCATTACGGCCCGGGGCACATAGGCAATCTGGTGCCCTGCGCGCCAAAGCCGCATGGCTAGATCCGTCTCATCAAGAAAGAAGCGATACGCCGGATCGAACCCGCCCATCGCCCGCAGGGGAGCTGCCCGGATTCCCATATTTGTTCCGTGGAGCTTTGGCGCGAACCCTTCCGGCGCCAGAGGGATATGCGGCTCCTCCCCAAGTGTCGACAGTTCGATCTCCTGACCGGTACGGGACACCGCCTGAGGCCCCCATTGCCGCGAAATCCCATTCCGGCCCAGGACAAGGCCTGCCGCCGCGACCACCTCTTCATTCTCGAACGCCTTGGCCAGATGACACAGCCAGCTTGGCTCAGGCACCGCGTCGTCATCAAGAAAGGCGATGATCTCTCCCGCGGCCAGCGCAACGCCCTGATTGCGCGCAGCCGAGATATTGGCCTCGGTCTGCTCCGCGGTTTTGATCCGTCCCGCGATACCCAAATCGGAGAGCGCCGATAAGCCCTCCGCATCAGCCACCACAATCAGTTCAGATGGCCGGTGGTAAAGCTGCGAGACCCCAAGAACCGCCCGCCGCAAAAGCGCGGGTCGCCCATGGCTGACGATGACGACGCTGATCCGGGGGCCGTCCATCAATCCATATTCATCGCGGCCATCATCGCCTCGATCCGTGGCACATCTTCGGGGTTGTTGAGTTCCCAGAATTGACGCCCGCGCGCCTCAACCTCCACGCAAAGGATCGGGTGGCCGTGTTCGAGGAACCGAAGCTGTTCCAAGCCCTCAAGCTGCTCCAAAGGGCCGGTCCGCAAGGCGGGATAGGCCGCCAGCGCGTCGGGCCGATAGGCATAAACACCCACATGGTGGAAGACAGGAGTCGCGGCGCTGTCGGCATAGGTTTCGGTGGTGAAGGGGATCACCTCTTTCGAGAAATAAAGCGCGCGGGCGTCTGTGTCGAAAACCGCCGTCGTGCCGCCCACCCGTCCGGCTTTGCGGTCCGCCTTGAAGGCGGTGAGGGTTTCTCCATCCGCCCGCAGGACCGGCGTTGCCACCGCGGCGTCGGGTGCGGATCTGAGGCCCGTTACCAACTCTTCCAGGAACCAGGCGGGTGTCAGCGGGGCGTCGCCTTGCAGGTTCACGACCATCTCAACGCCATCGCCCAATTGCCCCAAGGCTTCCGCGCAGCGTTCGGTGCCATTGGCGCAGGTCTCAGATGTCATCAGAACCTCGGCGCCGAAGTCCCGCGCGGCGTCGGCGATCCTGTTGTCATCGGTGGCCACATAGACCGCGTCCAATCCCGCAACATCTTGGGCGGCCCGCCAACTTCGCTCAATCAACGTCCGGCTGTCTCCAGCGACCCCCCGAAGCGGCACAAGCGGTTTGCCCGGATACCGCGTGGAGGCATAGCGCGCCGGGATGATGCAGACCACACTCATGCGGGTTCCAACACCACACCCGGGGCATAGGCGATGAAGAACGGGTTCTCATACCCGGGTTTGCCATAGGTGAAGGTCGTGTGGTCGTCGAAGCGCACAACTTGCCCCCCCGCGCCGCGCAAAACCGCGTCACCCGCCGCCGTATCCCACTCCATTGTCCGGCCAAGCCGCGGGTAAAGATCGGCCTCCCCTGTCGCGACAAGGCAGAACTTCAGCGACGAGCCCGCGCTTTTCATGTCTGACACGGCGTATTTGGCGATATAGGCATCTGTTGCGGCATCGCGGTGGGATTTTGAGGCAACGACATTCAGAGCCTCCGGATTGGGCGGGCGCACCGAAATCTCGGCTGTTTCACCTGGAGCGCCAGGGTCAAACGGGCCGACCTCCTCGACACTTTGACCATCGGCGCGGGTGTAGAAGAGCCGCCCCTTAGCGGGCGCATAGACCACGCCCCGGATCGGCACCCCGTCTTCGACAAGCGCGATATTGACGGTGAAATCCCCACGCCGCTGGATGAACTCTTTGGTGCCATCAAGCGGATCGACAATGAGGAAACGCGCCGCCGATTGGCTGTGGCTGGCCGCCTGCTCCTCGGTCACGAGGGCGATATCCGGAAACGCGGCGCGAAGCCCGGCCGAGATCAACGCATCGGCGGCCTCATCCGCCTCGGTCACCGGGCTTTCGTCGGATTTCACCTTCACATCGAAATCATCGGCCTCATAGATCTCCATGATCCGCGCGCCGGCCTCGATGGCCAATTTGCGGAAGACCTGCTCGATCCGTTCAAACTCCACGCGATTTGCTCCTTGCCGTCTAGATTGATCGTTAATCCCTTTGCCGTTATCGTGTCCGCGCGGCAAAACGGCAAGAGACCCGGGCGGTATCCGGGCGGGCCGGGCCCTCAAATGGCAGGTTAAGGCGCGTAACAGATGTTCGAGGCCAAGCGACAAAGATCGACCCTACGGCTGCTCTTCAATCTAGCGGAGCTGACGTTCCACTCCTCCGTGCGCAAGGTGCGGCAGACCCATCGCAACGCGCTGATGTCGATTGCGCTCAATGTGTTGCAGACGGCCCTCTTCCTCGCCGCCTTCTATCTTCTGTTCACCGTCTTGGGCACACGCGGTATGGCGATCCGCGGGGACTTCCTGCTCTACCTGCTGTCAGGGATCTTCCTCTACCTCACTCATATCAAAGCTTTGAGCGCCGTTATGGGGTCCGAGGGGGCCGCCAGTCCGATGATGCTGCACGGGCAGATGAACACAATTGTCGCGATCCTGTCCTCGGGCCTTTCCAATCTCTATCTTCAGACCCTCACCCTCTTCATCATGCTCTTTGGCATCCACGTGCTGGTGAACCCGCTTGAGATCCAGCATTGGGAACTGGCCTTCATGATGTTCCTCTTGGCTTGGTTCTCCGGCTGCGCGATCGGGATTGTGTTTATGGCTTTGCAGCCGTGGTTGCCGGATTTGATCTCAATTCTGAAGACGGTCTACGTGCGGGCAAACATGATCGCGTCGGGCAAGATGTTTGTGGCCAATATGTTGCCCTCGATGATGGTGGCGATGTTCGATTGGAACCCGCTTTTTCACATCATCGACCAGTCGCGCGGGTTCGTCTTCATCAACTACAATCCGCATTTCACGAACTGGGAATACCCGCTTTATTTCAGCCTTGGCATTCTGATCCTGGGTCTGATGGGGGAGTTCTATACCCGCAAACATGTCTCGGCGAGTTGGGGCGCCGGGCGGTGAGATGGCTTGCGGCCCTTGCCGGCCTGGTCACCGGCCTGGCGGCAGAGGCCCAGGAATACCCCGCGCTTTATGACGTGCGCGGCGTCGCCGCCGATGACGTTTTGAACTTGCGCGCTGGCCCCGGCGTCAGTCATCCGGTCCTTGGGAGTTTGCGACCAGATGCGCAGGAGGTTGAGGTCATCGGGCCAAGCGCCAATGGCCGCTGGCTCCAGATCAATCTGGGTGAACAGACCGCTTGGGCTTCCTCGTTCTACATGCAGCGGCGCGGGCCAATCTGGTCTTTCGGGTTGCCAAGCCCGCTGGCCTGTTTCGGGACCGAGCCGTTTTGGTCGCTTGATCGAGACGGCGGCACCGTGACGCTGACGGATATGGGCTTCACCGAACGGCGGTATCAGGAGGTCTGGAGCGGCCCGGCCACCGGAGGTGGAGATCAGGCGTTTGGCGCGGTTTGGCAAAGCAGCGAGACCCGGCTCAGCGCGACCTTGCGGCGGGAAGCCTGCAATGACGGTATGTCAGACCGAGCGTTTGGGATGTCGATCCTTCTGATCGATGAGACGGCGGAGGGCGCGCAGATGCTCTCGGGCTGTTGCAGCCTGGCGCCTTAGATCGGGTTGCAACAAGCGCCAATAAGCGGGGACATCGATAGGCTAGGACGGACGATCCAATGGCGTTGCCGAAAAAGCCGGCCTTTCCGGGACGGATTTGCCGGCAAATCCGCGCTGGTGCTGCGGTGCAAGCTTCGCCTTCGGGCGGGCGCGCTGACACCGCGGGTGGATATTGCGTATTTAGGGAAAGATGAAGGGGCGAGGGCCGTCTCGAAAAGGCCCCAGTGGCGCCTTTCAGGCCCGAGCGGGCGGAGCCCCAAAGGCCGGATCGGAAGACCTCCAGCGGAGGTTTCCAGGCTCGCGCGCGGGGCGCGTTGATGGGAGGGTGGTCGGAGCCGGGGCGGCGCGACCCAATCTGCCTCGCCGCACCTCAATCCACCACCCTCAGCGTCAGATTGATCCGCCCGCCCTTGGGCAAAAGCTGGCTCGACCCCGGCCTGACCCGGTCAATGCCGTGATGGATCAGCCGCGCGTCTCCGCCGAGCACGACAACATCGCCGGATGTCAGCCAGATCGACTCCGTCGCTCCACTCCGCGCAACATTCCCCAGCCGAAAGAGCGCATCATCGCCAAGCGAGATCGACACAACCGGCATGGAGAAATCCGCCTCGTCCTTATCCTGATGCATCCCCATCTTGGCGTCGGCACCGTAGTAATTGATCAAACAGCAATCAGGCTCCCGCGCGAGACCCGTCACATCCCGCCAGAGGTCGAGGACCATCGCTGGAATGGCGGGCCAAACGACACCGGAGGGGTGGCGCGGCTCATACCGATAGCCTTTCCGATCCGAAAACCAGCCATACCGCCCCGCTGCGGTCATCCGAACCGACATCGGCTTGCCCCACCGTGTCTCTGGCCGAAAGAACGGCGCGGCGCGGATGATTTCGCGAAGCGCATCCACAAGCGCCTGCTGCGCCTCAGGATCGAGATAGCCTTGATAAAGATCGGCCCCGCGGATCGTCAGTGTCTTCTGCATGACCCCACATTTATCGATCCAAGCCCCGGCCGGCGAGGGGTCCGCTTTCGACCACCGCCCCCGATTCCGGCGAATTCGCCGCTTTCGCCCCTGTTTTTCACCGTTTCATCGGCTTGCAGCCCCAAAACACGCTTCTTATATACGCTCCGAACCGGGCCGGGGCCGACCCCCTGGCCAGACCTTGGGGCGGATTGGGGGCCGAATGCGGACCCGACCCCGTCTTGATCGCCTACGAAAGGGACAAAACAGCTATGGCAAAAGTGATTGGTATCGACCTCGGCACCACGAACTCTTGTGTTGCGATCATGGATGGCGCGCAGCCGCGTGTGATCGAAAACTCCGAAGGCGCGCGTACCACGCCTTCGATTGTGGCCTTCACCGATGATGAGCGTCTGGTGGGCCAGCCCGCCAAACGGCAGGCCGTCACCAACCCCGACAACACCGTTTTTGCCGTCAAACGCCTGATCGGCCGCCGCGTGGACGACGCGGAGGTGGAGAAGGATAAGAAGCTTGTCCCTTACGCGATTGTCGATGGCGGCAATGGCGACGCTTGGGTTGAGGTGAGGGGTGAGAAATACTCGCCCGCCCAAATCTCTGCCTTCATCCTTGGCAAGATGAAAGAGACCGCCGAAAGCTATCTCGGCGAGGACGTGACCCAAGCGGTCATCACCGTGCCCGCCTATTTCAACGACGCCCAGCGCCAAGCCACCAAAGACGCCGGCAAGATCGCCGGTCTGGAAGTGCTGCGCATCATTAACGAGCCGACGGCGGCGGCCTTGGCCTATGGTCTCGACAAGAAAGAGACCAAGACCATCGCGGTCTATGACTTGGGCGGCGGCACCTTCGATATCACGATCCTGGAAATCGATGACGGCCTGTTCGAGGTGAAATCGACCAATGGCGACACTTTCCTCGGCGGGGAAGATTTCGACATGCGGATCGTCGATTACCTGGCCGGTGAGTTCAAGAAGGAAAACGGCGTCGATCTGACCAAGGACAAGATGGCCCTGCAACGCCTGAAAGAGGCGGCGGAAAAGGCTAAGATCGAGCTGTCGTCCTCCAGCCAGACCGAGATCAACCAGCCGTTTATCTCGATGGACCCCAATGGCGGCCAGCCGTTGCATATGGTCATGAAACTGACCCGGGCGAAGCTGGAATCGCTGGTCTCGGACCTGATCAAACAATCGCTGAAACCCTGTCAGGCGGCGCTGAAAGACGCCGCGCTGGCGAAGGGCGATATCGATGAGGTGGTGCTGGTCGGCGGCATGACCCGGATGCCGAAGGTCATCGAAGAGGTCACGAATTTCTTCGGGAAAGAGCCGAATAAAGGCGTGAACCCGGATGAAGTCGTCGCCATGGGCGCCGCGATTCAGGCCGGTGTTCTGCAAGGGGACGTGAAGGATGTCGTCCTGCTCGACGTCACGCCGCTCTCCCTGGGGATTGAGACGCTTGGTGGCGTTTTCACGCGCCTCATCGACCGCAACACCACGATCCCGACGAAGAAATCCCAGATTTTCTCCACCGCCGAGGACAATCAGAACGCGGTCACAATCCGCGTCTTCCAAGGCGAACGCGAAATGGCCGCCGACAACAAGATCCTCGGCCAGTTCAACCTGGAAGAGATCCCGCCAGCCCCCCGTGGCTTGCCCCAGATTGAGGTGACTTTCGATATCGACGCCAACGGCATCGTCTCGGTCGAGGCGAAGGACAAAGGCACCGGTAAGGAACAGAAGATCACAATCCAGGCCTCTGGCGGTCTCAGCGATGAGGATATCGAACAGATGGTCCGCGACGCCGAAGAGAACGCCGAGGCGGATAAGGAACGCAAAGATCTGGTCGAGGCCCAGAACCAGGCCGAAAGCCTGATCCACTCGACCCAGAAATCGCTTGAGGAACACAGCGACAAGGTGGACCCAACCACGGTTGAGGCCATCGAGCTTGCGATCAAGAACCTCGAAGAGCAGATGGAGACCGAGGATGCCGGCAAGATCAAAGGCGGCATCCAGAACGTCACCGAAGCCGCGATGAAGCTGGGCGAAGCGATCTATAAGGCGCAGCAGGAAGAGGCAGGCGAGGAAGCGCCGGAAGGCGAAGATGAGCCCCAGGGTGTCGATGACGACATCGTGGATGCCGATTTCGAAGATCTGGGCGACGACGAGAAACGTTCGTAACCCGCGTGACCTAACCCCGCACGGCCGGCCGAGGGGCTCCTTGGCCGGTCGGCGCGTTTCAAAAGGGGGCGTGCAAAGTGGCAAAACGCGACTATTACGACGTTCTGGGTGTGGAGCGCGGCGCCTCCGAGGCTGAGATCAAGAAAGCCTTCCGGCAGAAGGCGAAACAGCTTCACCCGGATCGCAACGCCGACAATCCCGAGGCCGAGGCCCAATTCAAAGAAGTGAACGAAGCCTATGAGGTTCTGAAAGACGGGGACAAGAAGGCCGCCTATGACCGGTTTGGCCATGCGGCCTTTGATGGCGGTATGGCGGGCGGGCCCCGTGCAGGTGGGTTTGGTGGCCAAGGTCAGGGCGATTTCGCCAGCGCGTTTTCGGACGTCTTCGAAGACCTCTTCGGTGATTTCATGGGCGGCCAGCGCACCGGCGGGCGGCCCCGCGCCGCGCGCGGCTCTGACCTGCGCTACAATCTCGGGATCAGTCTGGAAGAGGCCTATGCCGGCCTTCAGAAATCCATCACCATCCCGACCTCTGTCACCTGTTCCAGTTGCAACGGCACAGGCTCTGAAGGTGGCGCGGAGCCCGTGACCTGCCCGACCTGTTCCGGCATGGGCAAGGTTCGAGCGCAGCAAGGCTTCTTCACGGTCGAGCGCACCTGCCCGACCTGTTCCGGCACCGGGCAGATCGTGAAAAACCCGTGTAAGGTCTGCGGCGGCTCAGGCCGGGAGCAGAAGGAAAAGGCGCTCTCGGTGAATATCCCAGCGGGCGTCGAAACAGGCACCCGCATCCGGCTTTCGGGTGAGGGGGAGGCGGGCCTGCGCGGAGGACCCTCCGGCGATCTCTATATCTTTATCGAAGTGGCCGACCACCCGCTGTTCCAGCGGGACGGGATGGACCTGTTCTGCCGGGTGCCCGTTTCGATGGTCACCGCGTCCCTTGGCGGTGAGATCGAAGTGCCGACAATCGATGGCGGGCGCAGCCGGGTGAAGGTGCCCGAAGGCTCTCAATCAGGCCGGCAGATGCGCCTCCGCGGGAAAGGCATGCCCGCACTCCGCGGCACGGGCATGGGGGAGATGTATATCGAGCTGGCCGTGGAAACCCCGGTGAAACTGACCGCGCAGCAGAAAGAGCTGCTCAGGGAGTTCGAAGAGTCCTGCGCGCAGTCAAACACCCCAAATGCCAGTGGGTTCTTTGAGAAGGTTAAGACCTTCTGGGATGATATGAAGAGCTGAGCGCCGATCCGGACCCGACAGGTCCGGCAAAAGGTCCAGTGGACCTTTTGAGGCGCGAACGGGCGGAGCCCAAGAAGTCAGACGTCCCGCCCATCCTTTTCTGTCAGCGCGCGACGTCCTCCATAAACCCCCGCACCTCTTCCGCCAGCGGCATCGCATCCGCCGCCCCTGGCCGGGACACCTGCAAAGCCGCCGCCGCACTGGCGTGCGCGATCGCGTCTTCCCGGCTCAAGCCAGCGTCGAGCCCTGCGGCCAGATACCCCGCAAAACAATCGCCAGCGCCGGTGGTGTCGACGACTTTCGGCGCCGGGTAGGCCGCTTGATCAATCGTCCCGCCGTCATGGTGCCACACCGCACCGTTTGCGCCTCTGGTGACGATGACCTCCAGCCCCGATAGGGTCGAAAGTGCCTGATGTAGAGACGATTCCAGTGCCGCCGCTTCACCTTCATTCAGAAGCAAGAGATCGATCAGGGGCAACATCTCTCGTGCGGCGTCGGCGACAAAAGGCGCTGCGGAATAGATGGCCCGTAAGCCCCGTTCGCGTGCCAGCCGCGCGGCGACGGCTGAGGCGTTGACCTCATTTTGGAGGATCAAGCTGTCACCCGGACCAAACCCGTCCAAACCCGCCCGAATTTGCGCGTCTGTCTGCGTCAAATTGGCGCCCGGGAATAGCACAATCGCATTCTCCCCGGCCTGATCGACAGTGATGATTGCATGGCCGGTTGGGATGTCACCCTCAGACACGTGGCTAACATCCACGCCAGCCTCGGCCATTTGAGCGGTCGCGAATTGCCCCTCCGGCCCAATCGCCCCCAAATGTGAAACCCGCGCTCCGGCCTTTGCCGCGGCGATCGACTGGTTCGCACCTTTGCCGCCTAAGCCTTTGGCATAGCTGTCGGCCGCCAAGGTCTCCCCCGGCTTCGGCAGATGCGGCACGCGATAGACATGATCGATGTTGATCGAGCCGACGCAGATGATCGCCATCGCCTAGCGCCCGATCTCGCAGGCTGCCATGACCGCCATGTTGAGGATGTCATTGGCCGTTGAGACAGTTGCGCAGATCTGCACCGGGCGGTCGAGGCCTGTCAGGATCGGGCCAATCACCGTGGCCCCCGCCATTTCCTGCATCAGTTTCACCGAAATCGAGGCCGAATGCCGCGCGGGCACGACGATCACATTGGCCGGCCCCGACAGGCGGCAAAACGGGTATTGCGCCATCACATCGGGGTTCAGCGCCACATCGATGGCCATCTCCCCATCATATTCGAAATCAACGCCTTTGCCGTCCAGCACCTGTGGCGCCAGGAGCATCTTCTCAGCCCGTTCGGATACTGGATACCCGAAGGTAGAGAAGCTCACGAAGGCCACCCGGGGCTCTAACCCCAAATCGCGTGCCACCTGCGCGCCGCGTTCGGCGATCAGCGCCAGGTCTTCGGCCTCAGGCCATTCATGCACCAGTGTGTCGCCAATCAGAACGATCCGCCCCTTGTGCAACAGCGCGGTCACTCCGACAGCCCCATCTTCGGCCCGCGCATCGAACACCCGACCGATCAGATCCAGCACGTGGGCCGATTTTCGCGTCGCGCCTGTGACCAAAGCATCGCCATGGCCATGGGCCAGCATCAGACTTGCGAAGACATGGCGGTCGCGGGCGGCCAAGCGGTGGATATCGCCGTGGTCGAACCCCTGGCGTTGCAGCCGCTGATAGAGAAACGCCTTATAGGTATCGAGATG